>USBZ01000043.1 GCA_900553065.1 uncultured Desulfovibrio sp.
AAGTTACTAAAAATATTTAAATAAATTTAAATTTTATTAATAGTTTTTTATGATGTTTTATGGGGAATATATTTATAATATTAATAGGGACTTGTTGACAGCATCCGGCCTTCCTCCTATGTCTCATGAAATGTACCGGCAAATGATGTCGGGCATTTTATGAGACAGGGGAGAAAAGAATGTCGCAAGCTTGTAAATGTCCCGCGTGGAGAATGTCTCTGAAGGCCATTTTCCATCGTAGTTTCAATGTCGTGGCCGCCATCAATCTCCTTGTGATGACCGCGTATTATATGACGTTTGTCACCGGTACGCTCCATGTTCGTGAGACCTATGAAGCCAGCCTGAGTGTGGCAGGACTCTCCAGCGGTATCATGGTCATAGGCTGTCTCATCGGACGCTTTGCTTCAGGAAGTCTTCTTTCTCTGTTTGGTTGCCGTGTCATTCTTCTGGCCGGGTTATTGCTTTTTTCGGGGAGTGTTGCCTCATCCCTGATGGAAGGATCGCTTCCTCTGCTTTTTTTGCAGAGACTCTGTACCGGTATCGCCGTGGGCGTGACGGGAACGGCCACGGGTACGATCATTGCGTATGTGGTTCCCCGGGAATATCACGGGCTCGGCATCAGCCTGTTCAGCATGAGTACGGCACTGGCTCTTGCGGCCGGTCCGTTCCTCGGCATAGCGCTTGTTCACGGTTCGGGATACGAAGTCGTGGTATGGACGACCTGCGGCTTCGGACTGGCGTGTCTGGCTCTTTTTCCTGCTCTCGGCTCCTTGCCGCCCATGCTGAAGAAGCATCGTCCCATGACGGATCTGTACAGCTACATTGATCCCAGAGTGGTCCGTTTTTCTCTGGTCGCTCTGGTAGCCTGTTTCGGCTATGGATGCGTGCAGGCCTTTCTTACCTCTTATGCCGCCGAGCGGGGGTTCTCCGGCGCAGCCAGTCTGTTCTTTCTTGTATATGCCGCAGCAGCGCTGGGAACGAGACCGTTCAGCGGGCATATTCTGGACCATTACGGGGAGAATGTGGTTTTCTATCCGGCGCTCATCATCATGGCGGCAGCCATGATACAGCTGGCCGTGGCTGGCAGCAGTACGGAGTTTCTTTTCGCCGGTCTGCTCATGGGGGTAGGCTTCGGCAATTTTCAGTCGGCGGGGCAGGCGGTGTCTCTGACACTGGTCACGCGTTCGCGTTTTGCCCAGGCCACGACGACCTTTTTCCTGTTCTTTGATCTCGGCATCGGCATCGGGCCGTATCTGTTCGGCTTCCTTGTGCCGTCCTTTGGCTATGAGGGAATGTTCTTCTCGCTCGCTCTGGTAGCTGTAGGTGCTGCCGTTCTGTATTGGTTTGAACACGGAAGGCTGCCTCATCGCCGCTGATAACGCATTTTGCCTCCACTGGAAAAGCACGATCTTCATGATGATGGTCGTGCTTTTTTATTTTGTGCTTTCAGAACAGTACTGAAGTCGATTTCGTGCCAATCCGGCAGGAAACCCGTTGCAGGCCGGTTCTACAGGGGCAGACCGGAGCTGAAGCGGTCTGCCGTTGCCTCTTGTCTGCGCGTGCTGTGGGATGCCCGCATTGCATTCATACCGTCACTTTTTCAAGAGTCGGCCGAGAGCGCGGAGCTATGGGAGAGGCCCTTATATATCATTTAAATATAACATATAATGTTAATTTTTAGCCTGAAAAAGTCTGCTATTCTTTCGTCTTCAATAATTTTCATGAATCAGGCGGAATAGCATGACCAGGCAAAGCATAGTCACCCTGGCGGCCGGAAACATTGCGCGCAGGCGCAAGGCCGCCGGACTTACGCAGGCACAGGTCGCGGAGCGTCTCTCGGTGGAGAAGGAGAGCATATCCCGCATGGAAAGCGGGAAAATCGTGCTCAATCTCGAGAGGCTTCAGCAGTTCGCCGATCTTTATGCCTGCTCGGTTGCTGATCTTCTCAGGGATGATTCTCCGAATCTGCAGGCTCAGGCTCAGGCCGTTGCCGATATGCTTCTTCCTCTGACGGAAGAGGAGAGGGAAGCCGTCGTACGCTTTGTCGGCGAGGCCGTGCGTCTGTTTCGATCCAAAGCCCCGATGTGATCGGCATCGGGAAGGAGACGCCGTCTCCGTATGCGCAAGGAGTGTGTCCTTTGAGCAAGTTTCGTATTCTCTGTCTCAGAAGTGATCGCATCGGCGATATGCTGGTCAGCACGCCGGTCCTTCATCGGCTTCGCACGCTGTATCCCGACGCGGTTCTCGATGTGATCGTCAGTCCGCTGGGCGCCGTGGCACTGGAAGGCAATCCTGATGTGGATCATGTGTTTGTGTACGACAAGAAGTCCGTACGGACCTGGTTTTCCCTTCTGCCCAGCCTGCTGGAGTCGCATGATCTTGTGGTGAGCTTCAATGCCAGGTCAAAGACGCTGCGCATGCTTACATCTCTGGCCAGAGGACGGAGAAAGGGCGCTCTGAATACGGGCAGACTTGCGCCGTGGAGCGGATCTCCTGAGGACGGCGAGCATTATTCCGGCGTCATGCTGAGGGAGCTTGAGGCGGAATTTGAGCTGCCGCATGACGAGCATCCGGATATCAGCATTCGTTTCGCCCTGCCGGAAGATGTGGAGGCCGCCGTTCGGGCGACGTATCCGCCTGTGCCCGGTCTGCGTCGCGTAGGCATCTTCATCGGCAACATCAAGAAGACGGGACTGCGCTGGCCCATTGAAAAGTTTGTGGAGCTGACGCGCGTTCTGCTGGAGAAGAACGACGATGTGGATGTCTGGATCGTGGCGGGCGAAAGTGACGTGCCGCTTCTGGAGGCCTATCGCGGCATGGAGTATCCTCGGCTGCATCAGTTCATCGGGCAGAAGTCTCTGCAGCATACGGCGGCCTTTCTGAAGACCTGCGACGCCTTTGTCACCTGCACTTCTTCGCCGCAGCATCTGGCGGGAGCCATGAAGGTTCCCACGGTTTCCATCACCTATCCGTGGTCGGAAACGCTCTGGACGCCTCGCGGGCCGCTGAATTTTTCTGCCGTTTCCAAGGTGAACGACGACGTAAGAGACATTCCGGTGCGGGAAGTCTATGAAACTCTGAACAAAACCATGCAGGGAACGCTGGCTCCCTGGACGGAGAGCGAGAGCGCAGACAGGTAAACGTTTTCTGCCGGATGACGGCGGATGTTGCATGATGCGAAAAGGGCGGAGAAGTGAGCACTTCCCCGCCCTTTTTCATGGTGAGTCAGATAAGGCTTCAGATTCTGTCGCAGACGGCCTTGCCCATCTCGGTGGTGGTCACAGGCGTGACGCCGGCTTCGGCGATGTCGCCGGTGCGGATGCCCGCCTCAAGCACGGCGGTGACGGCGTTGTCGATGGCGGCGGCTTCCTTTTCAAGGCCGAAGCTGTAGCGCAGCATCATGGAAACGGACATGATGGTGGCGAGCGGATTGGCGATGTTCTTGCCCGCAATGTCGGGAGCGGAGCCGTGGCTGGGTTCGTAGAGACCGAAGGAACCGTCGGCGAGGCTTGCGGAAGGCAGCATGCCGAGAGATCCGGTGATCATGCTGGCTTCATCGGAGAGGATGTCGCCGAACATGTTGGAGGTGAGGATCACGTCGAACTGGCTGGGGCGGTAGACCAGCTGCATGGCGGCGTTGTCCACATACATGTGGGACACCGTCACTTCCGGATAATCGGCGCTCATTTCGTTGACGACGCGTCTCCACAGGCGGGAGGTTTCCAGCACGTTGGACTTGTCCACGCTCACGAGGTTCTTCTTGCGGGCCATGGCTGCGTTGAAGGCCACCTTGGCGATGCGGCGGATTTCCATTTCGCTGTAGCGTTCCACGTCGTAGGCTTCCTGGCCGTATTTGCCGTCACGCCAGCCGTGTTCGCCGAAGTAGATGCCGCCGGTGAGTTCGCGCACGATCATGAGATCCATGCTGTCGCCGATGTTCTCATGCTTGATGGGGCAGGCGCCGCTGAGCGCCTTGTGCATGATGGCCGGACGCAGGTTGGCATAGAGACCGAGACCTTCGCGGATCTTGAGCAGCGCCTTTTCCGGGCGCTCGGGGCCGGGGAGGTTGTCCCACTTGGGGCCGCCGACGGCGCCGAGCAGCACGGCGTCGTTTTTCTTGCAGATCTCCACGGTATCTTCGGGGAAGCAGGTGCCTACGGCGTCGTAGGCCGCGCCGCCCATGAGAAGATGGGTGAAGATGAATTCATGGCCGAACTTCTGTCCGACCTTTTCAAGAACCTTGAGAGCTTCAGTCACGATTTCCGGGCCGATGCCGTCGCCGGGAATGACCGCGATACGATAGGTTGCCATGATGAGATCCTTTGTTTCTTGGAAGGAAAGGATGCGAAGGGGGCTTGGCCTGCCTTCGGGATCGGGAAAAGTTCTGTCCTGCGTTTCGCCGGTCGGGGCGAAACAGAAGCCGGGCGGAAACGTCAGCGCGCGGCGCGCAGTTTTTCTATTTTTTCCTTCGAGTAGTTTACCAGACCGCCGCAGGCGATGAGGTTCTGCATGAAGGGAGGGAAGGGCTCGGCCTGAAAGGTGCGGCCCGTGGTTTCGTTGGTGATGACGCCCGTTTCAAAGTCGACGCTCACCGTATCGCCTTCGTGGATGTTTTCGGCCGCTTCCTCGCATTCCAGAATGGGCAGGCCGATGTTGAGGGCGTTGCGGAAGAAGATGCGGGCGAAGGTGGAGGCGATGACGCAGGAAATCCCCAGATATTTGATGGAGAGGGGCGCGTGTTCGCGGGAGGAACCGCAGCCGAAGTTTTTGTGCGCCACCATGATGTCGCCGGGACGGGCCTTCTTCACGAAGTCGGGATCTTCCGATTCCATGCAGTGGGAGGCCAGCTCCTTCGGATCGGTGACGTTGAGGTACTTGCCGGGGAGAATGACGTCGGTATTGACGTCGTCGCCGAAGACAAAGGCTTTACCGTGCGCGTTCTGCATCAGTCGTCTCCTTCCTTGTCCATGATTGCTTCAGGGCTGACGATGCGGCCCGCTATGGCCGATGCGGCCGCCACGGCCGGACTGCAGAGATAGACTTCCGAGTCCACATGGCCCATGCGCCCCACGAAGTTGCGGTTCGTGGTGGAAAGGCATTTTTCCCCGGAGGCAAGAATGCCCATATGTCCGCCGAGGCAGGCGCCGCAGGTGGGGGTGCTCACTGCGCATCCGGCTTCCATGAAGGTGCGGATATAGCCTTTTTCCATGCACTCCATGTAGATGGACGGCGTGGCGGGAATGACGATGACGCGGACTCTGTCGCTGATCTTGCGGCCCTTGAGGATGCTCGCGGCCATGGCCATGTCTTCCATTCTGCCGTTGGTGCAGGAGCCGATGAAGACCTGATCGAGTTCCACATCGCCCACTTCGTCGATGGTGCGGGTGTTGGACGGCAGATGAGGGAAGGCCACGGTGGGACGGATGGAGGAGAGATCGATGTCGATGGTCTTCTCGTATTCGGCGTCTTCGTCGGCTTCATAGGCCGTCCAGCTCTTCGTGCAGTGATCCCTGAGGTAGGCGCGGCAGACGTCGTCCACGGGGAAGGTGGCGTTCTTGGCTCCGGCTTCAATGGCCATGTTGGTGATGGAGAAGCGGTCATCCATGGAGAGGTTGGCCACGCCGCTGCCGGAAAATTCTATGGAGCGGTAGAGGGCGCCGTCCACGCCGATGAGTCCTATGATGTGCAGCATGACGTCCTTGCCGCAGACCCACTTGCCCGGCTTGCCCGTGAGGTTGAAACGGATGGCGGAAGGAACCTTGAACCAGTTTTCTCCCGTGGCCATGCCCATGGCGAGGTCGGTGCTGCCCACGCCGGTGGAAAAGGCCCCCAGCGCGCCGTAGGTGCAGGTGTGGGAGTCGCCGCCGATGATGACCTCACCGGGAGCGACGATGCCCTGTTCAGGCAGAAGTGCGTGCTCGATGCCCATGCGGCCCACGTCGAAGAAATGGGTAAGATCATTTTCGCGGGCGAACTCGCGGCAGATCTTGCACTGCATGGCAGCCTTGATGTCCTTGTTCGGCGCAAAGTGATCGAGCACCACCACGACCTTGTCCTTGTCGAACACCTTGTCGGCTCCGGCCTTGCGGAATTCGGGAACGGCGAGCGCTATGGTGATGTCGTTGCCCATGACCACGTCGAGCCTGGCTTCAATGAGCTGGCCTGCGGTCACGCTTTCGAGTCCTGCGTGCGCGGCCAGTATTTTCTGAGTGACGGTCATGCCCATAGGGATATATCCTTGTAAAATGAGAAGATGTGTTTCCCTGCATGAAGCGGGAACGGGCAGTAGTTTTTTGCAGGATAAAGGAGCGGTTTCTGCTTGTCCAGAAAAAAGAAAGCAGACATCTTGTTAAGACATAAGTTTTCTCTCGGGGAATCAAGTTATTTCAGATGATTACCAAGTGTAAAATACCTGTCGGCACGGTTGGGAAGCCCCCGGTGAGAGACGTAAGCTTTGCCGGGAGCGTCTGATTTTCGACTGGAGGAAGGGGCGATGCGGCGTATGCTGCATAAAAAAACAGACGGAGCGTCGGCCCCGTCTGTTTTGAAGATGGCTGTGGTCGGGATCAGGACTTGTGCAGCATGATGTCGAGAATGACCTTGTCGGCTTCCTTCATGCCCGTGGAGCCGAGGCGGCCCAGGTTGGCGATGCAGGCCTCGATGTCGTCATCCACGATGCCTTCGTTGCCGGGCACGACGGTGCCGTTCAGGGCCAGGAGCACGGCCTGTATGCCCGCGCTCACGGCGGTGGCCACCTTGAGGGCGCAGCTGCTTTTTGCGCCGTCGCAGATCATGCCCGACACGTTGCCCACCATGTTGCGCACGGTACGCTCCATGTCCTTGAGTCCGCCGCCGAGCAGAAGCGCGATGCCGCAGGCCGAGGCGGTGCCCGCCACCATGGCTCCGCAGTGAGCCGAAAGGCGACCCAGGTGATGCTTGATGTGGATGGAGGTGAGGTGGCTGATCATGAGAGCCCGCGCCAGCTTTTCGTCGTCGGCCTGCGTGCGTATGGCGCAGGCCACCACGGGCATGGTGCAGGTGATGCCCTGATTGCCGCTGCCGGAGTTGCTCATGACCGGCATCATGACGCCGGCCATACGGGCGTCGGCGGCCGCTGCCGTAAGCTTTGCCGCAAACGTGGGCAGATCGTCGGCCAGCACGTGATTGCGGATCTGCGTTTCCATCATTTTTCCCACGCCGAGTCCGTACTGCTCGCGCAGGCCTTCTTCCGCCACGCGCCGGTTCATGCGCGCGGCTTCCAGAATGAAGCTGATCTCATCGAGCGGGGCCGTGACGGAGAATTCGTAGATTCCGGCCAGCGTGAGCGGCCAGGGCGCGTCGGCATTTTCCGCGGCGTCGGCATTCTTCTTTTCAAAGATGAGACTGCCGTTTTTCCAGACGCGGGTAATGTTGTCATGACTGCCGGAAAGTTCCGCGGCGGCGGTTTCGCTGCCGGCGGAGGCCGTGACGAGGCAGTAGAGCAGTTCGTCGTTGTCGGCAAGGTGCAGATGCACCGCTCCGGCAGTGAGCATGTCCCGCGCCTGCTGCGCCTGATCCTCCGTAAGATCCTTCAGGCATTCCAGCTCGAGTTCGCTTCTGCCGCCGACAGCTCCTGCGGCTGCAGCCACGCCGAGGCCCATTTCTCCCGTACCGGGCACCATGACGCCCATGCCGTTCTTGAGCAGGTTGGCGCTGACGGCCACATCCAGATGTTCCGGTCTGCAGCCGAGCGCTTCGGCGGCGCGCGCCGCGCACAGGGCTACGGCGATGGGTTCCGTGCAGCCGAGGGCGGGCACCACTTCCTTATGCAGCAGGGCAAGAACAGCTGCGCGTTCGCTTGCGTTCATGCTCATACGCGCTCCGATGCGGACTTGTTCTGCAGCTCGCCGAGTTCCTCGTTGCGGTTGAAGATGCCTTCGAGCATGAGGGTGAGCGCGCCGTCGCCGGTAATGTTGCAGGCCGTGCCGAAGCTGTCCTGAAGGGCGAAGATGGCGATGAGCAGAGCCACGCCGTTCTGATCGAAGCCCAGTACGCCGGTGACGATGCCGAGGGAGGCCACCACGGTACCGCCGGGCACGCCGGGAGCGCCGACGGCGAAGATGCCGAGCAGCAGGCAGAACAGGATCATCACGCCGACGCTCGGAAGCGTGCCGTAGAGCATGAGATGCAGCGTCATGCAGAAGAAGGTTTCCGTCAGCACGGAGCCGCACAGGTGTACGGTGGAGCCGAGGGGAATCATGAATTCCACAAGGTTCTTGCTGAGCACGCGGGATTTGCGGGCGCACTCCAGCGCCACGGGAAGCGTGGCCGCACTGGACATGGTGCCCACGGCGGTCAGATAGGCGGGAGCATAGTAGCGGAAGACTTCCACGGGGTTGCGGCCGGAGAGCAGACCGCCGATGCCGTAGAGCACGGCGAGCCAGATGAAGTGACCGACGAGAACGATGAGCACCATGGAGATGAAGACCGGCAGATGGAGGCTCAGCGAACCTTCATAGGCGAGTCCGAGGAAGGACATGCCCACGAAGAAGGGCAGGATGGGAATCATGATGCGTACCACGAGGGAGCTCATGATGCGTTCAAGTTCGGCGAAGAGGGCGGCCGTCTTTTCAGACCTGGTCCAGGTGATGGCCACACCGAAGAAAAGGGCCAGAATAAGGGCGCTCATCACGCTGAAGAGCGGAGGAATGTCGAGCCTGAACACGATTTCCGGCAGGCTGCGCAGAGGCTCGGTGGATGTGGCGATGGAAAGATGGGGAATGATGGCGTAGCCGGAAACGGTGGAGAAGAAGGCGGCGCCTATGGAGGAGAGGTAGGCTATGGCCACGGCGGTGAACAGAATTCTGCTGGCGTTCTGGCCGAGCCGGACGATGGCGGGCGTGATGAAGCCTACGATGACCAGCGGCACCAGGAAGAAGATGATCTGTCCGAAGATGTAGCGCAGAGATACCACGGCATCCATGATGTGGTGCAGAGGGCTCTGGGTGTTGTTGCCGAGGTACGTTCCGATGAGGGAACCCGCCACGATGCCGATCAGCAGTTTGATGATCAGCGAGAAATCAGCGGCTTTTGTGGACATGAATGCCTCCTCAATATTAAAAAGTACGCTTCTGCCATGTAGCACGGCGGAAGCGGCTGTGCAACATTCCCGGGCTGGAGAAGAGGGGCCGTGCGGCGCTTTTTGAAAGAACTCTTTCTGAATCGCCAGAGGAACCGTCTTTCACCCTGTGTCTTTCATTGGAACGGAACTGCCGCTACGGAGAAGAAGGCGCGTAGAACGGAAGGGTGAGAGGGAGAGTCCGTAGCTAACGAAAATGAGGAGGAATAAAAAAAATCTTGTAGAAAATGCTTGACGAACGGTGAAAAGGTCTATAAGAATCGTCTTCACCGAACAATAAAGGCGCGTAGCTCAGGTGGCAGAGCACTTCCTTGACACGGAAGGGGTCAGCAGTTCAAGTCTGCTCGTGCCTACCACAAAAAATCATCGGAAAGGGAGGCAGCGCCTCCCTTTTCTTTTTTGTTTTCTCAACTGTGATTTTTGGAGTTCCCCATGCAGATATCCGTAGAAGGAAAGTTGATTGAGGCCGCCGCCGGTGCTTCCTGCGCCGAGGTGCTGAAGCAGGCTCTTTCCGGCAAACGGTTCAAGGCCGCTCTTGCCTGCCGCGTGAAGACCGCGGACAAGGAAGCGCTGCTCGATCTTTCTGCTGAAATGCCCGCCGATGCACTGGAAGCCGCCCCCGTGACGGCTGAGGACCCCGAAGGGCTTCAGCTGCTGCGCCATTCCACTTCCCATGTCATGGCCGCCGCCGTGCAGAGACTGTTCCCCGGCGTGAAGGTCACCATCGGTCCGTCCATCGACTCCGGCTTCTATTACGATTTTGATACCCCGCGTCCCTTCTCTCCCGATGACCTTGAAGCCATCGAAAAGGAAATGCGCTCCATCATTGCGGAAAACGTTCCCTTTGAACGTTCCGTCATGAAGAAGGACGATGCCGTTGCGCTGTTCCGCGACAAGGGCGAGACCTACAAGGTGGAGATCATCGAAGGCATCGACGCCGATACCGTTTCCCTGTACCGCTGCGGCGACTTCCTCGATCTCTGCCGCGGACCGCACATTCCCGGCACGGGTTCGGTCAAGGCCTTCAAGCTCCTTTCCGTGGCCGGCGCCTACTGGCGCGGCGACGAAAAGAATCCCATGCTCTCCCGCATCTACGGCACGGCCTTCCCCGATGAAAAGGGCCTCAAGGATTACCTTGCCGCCATCGAGGAAGCCAAGAGACGCGATCATCGCCGTCTGGGCAAGGAGCTCGGTCTGTTCTCCTTCCATGAAGACGTGGCTCCCGGCATGTCCTTCTGGCTGCCCAAGGGCATGATGCTCCGCACCATTCTTGAGGACTTCCTCGTGCGTGAACATCTCAAGCGCGGCTACGAGCTTGTGCGCGGACCCCAGATCCTGCGCCGCGAGCTGTGGGAGCGTTCCGGCCATTACGATCACTACCGTGAAAACATGTACTTCACGGAAATCGAAGGCGACGTGCACGGCGTGAAGCCCATGAACTGCGTGGGCCATATGCTCATGTACGGCGAAACCCTGCACAGCTACCGCGATCTGCCCGTGCGCATGTTCGAGCTCGGCGTGGTGCATCGTCATGAAAAGTCCGGTACGCTGCACGGTCTTCTGCGCGTGCGTCAGTTCACGCAGGATGATGCCCACATCATCTGCGCCATCGATCAGCTGGAAGAAGAGATCCTCAACGTCATGCACCTTTCCGCCGACCTGATGGATCTGTTCGGCTTCAAGTACCGCATTTTCATTTCCACCCGTCCCGAGGACAGCATCGGTTCCGACGAGGCATGGGAACGCGCAACGAATGCGCTGATCAAGGCCGTGGAAAAGGAAGGCAAGCCCTATCAGATCAATGAGGGCGACGGCGCCTTCTACGGCCCCAAGATAGATATCAAGGTCACCGACGCCATCGGCCGCGAATGGCAGCTTTCCACCATTCAGGTGGACTTCACCCTGCCTGAACGCTTCGATCTCGTGTATGTCGGTCAGGATGGCGAACGCCATCGTCCCGTCATGGTGCACCGCGCCATTCTGGGTTCTCTGGAACGCTTCATCGGCGTTCTCACCGAGCATTATGCCGGTGCCTTCCCTGCCTGGCTTGCGCCCGTGCAGGCCCGCATCGTCAACGTGACCGATGCCCAGATGGATTATGTCAAGGATATGAAGAGCCGTCTTGCCGCCGCCGGTATCCGTGTGGAGACCGATCTGCGCAACGAAAAACTGGGCTTCAAGATTCGTGAAGCTCAGCTGGCCAAGATTCCCTACGTCCTCGTGGTGGGCGACAAGGAAGTGGCCGACGGCGGCTTCAGCGTCCGTCTGCGTTCCGGCGAAAACATCGGCTTCCGCTCTCTGGATGACGTGATCGCCATGATTCGGACGGAGAGTGAGGAACCGTTCAAACGTGGAGGTATGAGCTATAGCTTCGCCTAACATGAGACCTCGGCGCGACGTGCCTCAGGACGGTGTACGCCGCAACGAGCAGATTCGTGCCCGTGAAGTACGGGTGATTGGTCCGGAAGGAGAACAGATTGGCATCCTTCCCTGTTCCGATGCTATCGCCATGGCCCATGAGGCCGGCTATGATCTGGTGGAAGTCGCCGCCAACGCGGAACCGCCCGTATGCCGTATCATGGACTTCGGCAAGTTCAAGTACGAACAGCAGCAGAAGAAAAAGGAAGCCAAACGCAATCAGACCGTGGTGCAGATCAAGGAAATCAAGGTTCGTCCCAAGACCGACGACCATGACTACGAAACCAAGCTGCGCCATATCCGTCGTTTCCTTACCGACGGCGATCGCTGCAAGGTTACCGTGTTCTTCCGCGGACGCGAGATCGTGCACAAGGATCGCGGTGAATCCATTCTGACCAAGATCATCGCCGACACCGCTGATGTGGGCAAGGTCGAACAGGCTCCCAGCGCCGAAGGCCGCACCCTTCAGATGCTGCTCATCCCTCTTCCCAAGAAATAGTCCTTCATCCGGCGCGGCGAAGCTCATCTTCGCCGCGCTGTTGACATTTTGCGGGAAAACCGCGAAGGAACGAAAGCGCTTTTTCAAAGGCGCTTTCGTTTATCAGAGGATCGGCGGCCGTTTTCGGAAAGTGCGCGCGGCGCATGCGTTCCGGCGGAAAAGCGCTGATTTTTTGCTTGCAGATTAAGCAAAAATGCTGCATAGTCGGTCCTTTCTGATGCCCAAATCGTGCGTCCTGTTTTCGGGGCGCTGCGAATACTAAGGAGTTGGTTATGCCCAAGATCAAGACCAGCCGTTCTGCCGCCAAGCGCTTCAGCACCACCGGCAGCGGCAAGTTCCGCCGTCGTCGTCAGAACCTGCGCCACATCCTCACCAAGAAGGATGCCAAGCGTCGTGCCCGTCTGGGTAAGGGTGCCCTCGTCGACAGCGCGAACCTGAAGGCCGTCAAGCGCCTCATGCCCTACGCGTAAGTCCTGCTTTTGGCAGGTAGCGTATTTCCGAATTTCGCCGCCTTTTTGCGGCTCAACTCCCGCTGGCCTGATCTCCGCCTCGCGGGACTGAATGTGGAGGATTTTCCATGCGTGTAAAGAGAGGTCTTGCTGCCCATCGTCGGCACAAGAAATACCTGGATATGGCCAAGGGCTTCCGCGGTGGCCGCAGCCGTCTGTATCGCACTGCCCGTGAAGCCGTCGAACGTTCTCTGAATTATGCCTTTGAAGGCCGCAAGCTTCGCAAGCGCGCCTTCCGCCGCCTGTGGATCCAGCGCATCAACGCCGGCGCCCGCATCAACGGCCTGTCCTATTCCCGTCTGGTCAACGGTCTGAAGCTTGCCGGTGTGGAAATCAACCGCAAGATGCTGGCTGACCTCGCCGTCCGCGAAAAGGCCGACTTCGCCGCCATCGTCGAACTGGCCAAGTCCAAGCTGGCGTAAGTTTCTCTTTTCGGGAACAGCCTGCGGCCTTACGGCCCGAGGCACCGGATGACGCTTTTTGGGGAGCTTTTCCCCGCAAGGGGGTGCAGGGCCTGACTCTGCACCCCTTTTTTCATATCTCACATTCAGGCGCGCCTGCGGCGCAGCCTGCCACAAGGCCTTGTCATGGATTTCCTTGAACAATTGAATGGACTGGTCGGCAAGCTCGATGAGCGCTTGAGCCGGATCTCGTCAGAGGCGGAACTGGAAGCGGCCCGTGTGGATTTTCTCGGCCGTAAGGGGCAGCTTGCCGAACTCATGTCGCATATGCGTGAGCTTTCTCCGGAACAGCGTCCGGCCTTCGGACAGGCTGCCAATGCGGTGAAGGAGCGCCTCATCGCCCTTTTTGAAGAGCGTCTCGCCCGTCAGGAACAGGAACGTGAAGCCGCCTTCCTTGCCGGATTCGATCCTTCCCTTCCCGGCCGCACGCTGTGGAACGGTTCTCTGCATCCCATCACGCTGGCCATGCAGGAAGTCTGTTCCGTGTTTCAGAGCATGGGCTATGAAATCGCCGGCGGCCCTGAGGTTGAGACCGACTTCAACTGCTTCGAAGCCCTCAACATGCCTCCGGAGCACCCCGCCCGCGACATGCAGGATACCCTGTACATCACCGACAAGGTGCTGCTTCGTACCCATACCTCCTGCGTGCAGGTGCGTACCATGATGAACCGCAAGCCTCCGCTTGCCGTCATCGGACCAGGCAAGGTGTACCGTCGCGACTCCGACGTGACCCATACGCCCATGTTTCATCAGATCGAAGGCCTGCTCGTGGACAAGCACGTCACGATGGCCGATCTGCGCGGCACCCTCACGGCCTTCGTGCGCGCCGTGTTCGGCGAAAAGACCCGCGTCCGCTTCCGTCCCAGCTTCTTCCCCTTCACCGAACCCAGCGTGGAAGTGGATATGTCCTGCACGCAGTGCGGCGGCCACGGTCATGTGAACGGTCAGCCCTGCCGCGTGTGCAAGGGCTCCGGCTGGCTTGAGATTCTCGGCAGCGGCATGGTGGATCCGGCGGTGTTTGTCTCCGTCGGTTACGATCCCGACGAGGTTTCCGGCTTTGCCTTCGGCCTCGGCGTGGAACGTATCGCCATGCTGAAGTACGGTCTTACCGATCTGCGCATGAACTTTGAAAACGACGTGCGCTTCCTCCATCAGTTCCCTGCGTAGAGGAAAAAGAGCCGCCGGACGGAAGAGAGGGCTCTGCTGAAGGCCTTTGCTCCGCCGGACGCCGTCTTCCGGACCTGTCGCCGCCTCTGTCGGCGCATGACCGGAAGCTTCCCTCCCGGATGCGTTCCGGAAGGAAAGGGATCTTTTCATCCTCTGAGGAGAAAAACATATGCTGCTGAGTTTCAATTGGCTGAAGGAATTCGTTCCGTATACGGGAACGGCTGAAGAGCTGGGCGACATGCTCACCATGCTCGGCCTCGAGCTGGAAGAAGTGGTTCATCCCTATGCGGAAATCGAAGGCGTGGTGACGGGCCGCGTGCTCACCTGCGAGGCGCATCCCGATTCCGATCATCTTCATGTCTGCACCGTGGACGTGGGAGCGGAAGAACCTCTGAACATCGTGTGCGGCGCGCCCAACGTGGCGGCCGGACAGCTGGTTCCCGTGGCTCCCGTAGGCGCGACGCTGCCCGGCGGCCTGGTCATGAAGAAGGCCAAGCTGCGCGGCGTTCCTTCCTTCGGCATGATCTGCTCCGAACGCGAGCTGGGCCTTGCCGACGATCATTCCGGCATTCTTGTACTGCCCGAGGAAAACCGCTCCGGCCGCAAGATCATGCCCGGCGAGAAGTTCGTGGACGCCTACGAGCTGGACAAGGAAGTGCTGGACATCAGCATTACGCCCAACCGTGCGGACTGCCTGTCCGTGTACGGCTTCGCCCGCCTTGTGGGCGCGTATCTGAACCTGCCCGTGACGATGCCCTCCTTCCATCTGGAAGAGAAGGGCGAAGACATGAGCGGCGCCGTGCCCGTGGACGTGAAGGACGGCGGTCTCTGCCCCTCCTACATGGGCCGCATCATCAAGGGCGCGAAGGTCAAGCCTTCTCCGGCATGGATGCGCTATCGCCTGCACGGCGTGGGCGTGCGTGCCATTTCCAACCTGGTGGACGTGACCAACTACATTCTCATGGAACTTGGTCAGCCCCTGCACGCCTTTGATCACAACAAGCTTGCCGGCGGCCGCATCATCGTGCGTACGGCCGAAGACGGCGAAAAGCTCACCACGCTCGACGGACAGGAACGCCTGCTCAAGGCCGGCGACGGTCTCATCTGCGACGCGGAAAAGCCGGTGGCTCTGGCCGGCGTGATGGGCGGTCTGGAAACCGAAATCACCGACGAGAGCGAAAGCGTGTTCCTGGAATGCGCCGTGTTCCGTCCCCGCTCCATCCGTATGACGGCCCGTCGTCTCGGTTTGAACAGCGAAGCTTCCTACCGTTATGAACGCGGCGTGGATCCCACCAACATGGCCTTTGCTCTGGATCGTGCCGCCGCTCTCATGGCGGAACTTTCCGGCGCCGAAGTGTGCCGCGGCGTGTGCGAATGCACGCCCAGCCCCTGGCAGGCTCCGGTGGTTCGCTTCCGCCGCAGCCGCGCCGAAGATCTGCTCGGCGTGGAACTTTCCGACGAATTCTGCGCGAAGACGCTGGAAAGCCTCGGCTGCATCGTGGACAGAAGCGCAGGCGAAGAGTGGAGCGTGAAGACGCCCGGCTGGCGCTACGACCTTACCCGTGAAGCCGACCTCATCGAGGAAGTGGCCATCTTCAAGGGCGTGGACAATCTGGGAGAAACGCTGCCCTCCATCCCTCAGACCCTTTCTTCCTTCGGCGCGCCGGAAAGCCGCCACGCCTTCATGATGCGCGTGAAGAACTGGGCTGCGGGCCTCGGTCTCAACGAAGCCGTCAACTACAGCTTCGTGGGCAACAAGGATCTTGATTTTCTCGGTCTTCCCGCCGAAGGCCGCGTGAACATCATGAACCCGCTCACCGCCGAGCAGGACGTGCTCCGCACGGAACTTGCTCCCGGCCTGTTCCAGAACGTGCGTCAGAATATTGCTCAGGGCGCGAACGGCATACGCCTCTTTGAAGTGGCCGAAGCGTTCTGCCAGGATGCTTCCAGCGACACCACCGTGAAGGAAGTGCGTCATCTGGCCTTTGTGCTGTACGGTTCCCGCTATGACGAAGCCTGGGCCCACAAGGACGAGGATCTGGACTATGTGGATCTGAAGGGCATTGTGGAAAAGCTGTTTGCCTTCCTGCATCTGCCCGCGCCTTCCGTTGCGATGACGGATCATGCCTACCTTGCCCCCGCCGTGCGCATGTGCATGGAAGACGGCACGGAAGTCGGCGTCATGGGTCGCCTCAAGCCCGCGCTGGCCGATGCCTATCTGGCCCGCAAGGCCGTGTGGTATGCCGATCTGAACCTCGACCTTTTGCGCGAAGCTTCCCAGAGCGCCAAGATCATGTTCCATCCGCTGCCGGTGTATCCCTCCGTGCGTCGCGACATCACCTTTATCGCTCCCCGTTCCATGCATGTGGAGGCCGTGCTTTCCGCCATCCGCGGCGCGAAGACGAGCCTCATGGAAAGCGTGGAACTTCTGGATGTCTATGAACCGAAGGGCGGTGAGGAACGCAACATCACCTGCCGCCTCACCTTCCGCAAGGCGGACCGCACCCTGCAGGACGGTGAAGTGGACAAGGAACGTGAAAAGATCGCTTCCTTTGTGGTGAAGAGCCTCGGCGTGCGCATCTGAGGTCGCAACTTCTGATTCCTTTCGGGCCGTCTTCTTTGGAAGGCGGCTTTTTTGGTTAAAAGAAAACCCCCAGCTAGGCTGGGGGTTCCCGAAAACTTAT
>USBZ01000044.1 GCA_900553065.1 uncultured Desulfovibrio sp.
CCATGACTAACCAGATAACCTTTTTAGGTCCTTTCAGCTAGTCAAGAGCCTTTTTTATTTCTATCGGAAAAAATTCTCAGAACTTCTTGGGTTCAAAGAACTTTGAAGAAGGTTTGCATTCCGGATCGCCCTGAACGCACGTATTGTCCTCAGCCTTGATGGCAAAGCGCAGGAAGAGCGCCGCCACGGCAAAGCCCAGGAAGTCGGACAGAGGAATGCTCAGCCATACGCCCTGAAGTCCGAAGAAGTACGGCATGATGCAGAGCGCGGGCACAAGGCAGATCATCTGACGGCACAGGGAAATGATGCTGGCGATCTTGGCCTGCCCGATGGACTGGAAATAGGTGCCGATGATGATCTGCGCGCCGACGAAAATGAACAAGCCGCCCGTGATGCGCAGGGCATTGGTGGAAACTTCGACAAGAGGATCGTAGTCGGTAAAGATACGAACCAGAAATTCCGGAAAGAACCAGGAACCCAGCATACCGACAAGGGTGATCGCCGTGGCGCTCATAAGACCGTAGCGCAGCGTCAGACGTACGCGGTCGGGTCTCTTGGCTCCGAAATTGAAGCCGATGATGGGCTGCATGCCCTGACCAAGCCCTATGACGCTCATGGCAAAAAGCATGAGCAGACGGTTGATGATGCCGAAGGCGCCGATGGCCAGATCGCCGCCGTGCTCCTGCAGCGCGCGGTTGATGATGACGACCACGATGCAGCCGCAGAAGTTGATGAGGAAGGGAGCCATGCCGATGGCCACGATCTTGCGGATGGCTTCCATCTTCAGCTTCCAGATGTCCTTCTGGAAATGGATGAGCGAGCTCTTGCGCGAGAAGTGGGCGACAAGCCAGATGACGGACATGAGCTGTCCGGCAAGCTGAGCGAGCGCGGCACCATACATGCCCCAGTTCCACCAGAAGATGAAAATAGGCGAGAAGATGATGATGCCTACGGAGGAAAGCAGCGCGGTCATCATGGCCGTTTTGGGATAGCCCGTAGCTCTGGCCAGATAGTTGAAGCCGAGCATGAGGAAGCCCAGAGGAGAAAGTATGACCAGCGGCATCATGAACTCATGGGCGAGATGCAGCGTTTCGCCGCTCGCTCCGAAGAATTCAAGCAGAGGATCAAGATAGAACCAGAAGATGAGACCGAACAGCAGACCGAACAGAATTTCCAGGATCACGGAGTGCCCCAGCATGCTGCGGGCCTTTTCCATATCCTTGCGGCCGAGCTCTATGGAGCAGAGCGCCGCGCAGCCGACGGCCACAAGCTGGCAGAAGGCCATCAGGAGATTGACGAGAGGAAAGGTGACGGCCATGGCGGCCAGAGCCATATGCCCCACGCCGTGCCCGATGAATATGCTGGAAATGATCTGGTTGAGAGCAACGACGATCATACCCAGAATGGCGGGTATGGAGTACTCCAGAAGAAGCAGACCTACGTTCTTCGTGCCCATTTCGTTTGCTTTCTGATTCTGACTCATGGATCCCCCGAGATTCTGAAGCGGCTCCTGTCAGGGGCGGAATTTTCGCTGAAAAATCAGCGCAGCAAAGTTTCCGCATGGAAAATACGGAAACATTTCGGCAAGGCCGGAGCCTTCCGCCTGACACAGTCGTATTATTCAGAAATGATGACGAATGTTGAAGCGCGTCTCCATCCGACTCATCTGATGACTTCCAGTCGGATCAGCGCAGGGCGTATATTCACAAAGTCAGGCCGGAAAGGCAAGCCTCTTCTGGGCTCTTCTGCCATAAAGTTCAGTCGCGGCTCGTGCTTTTTCCGGCAGATTCCTGATCTGCCTGCTCTTTTTCCGGTTCTGATTTTTCAGACGCCTCTTCTTCGGCGTCTTCCGCTTTTTTCTTCAGCGACGGCAGTCCGCTTTTGCGGGGGCCTTCATTAAGGAAGGGCATGGGAGAATCCCAGTCCAGCAGCGTAACACCGATAAGGTAGGACACCCAGGCCGCATATTCCTCGGACGACCAGTTGAGCACCTTGGTCAGCCTGCGGTGAATGCCGGGAGTGCTGATGCTCCAATACAGCTCCGCGGCACGTTCCTCGGAGAGGCCGGGACGCAGCATGCCGTCTTCAGCCATCTTGTGCACGGACTTGCGGCACTTTTCCAGCAGCATCATGCTCTGATCGTATTCCTGTTCGGCAAACTCGGGAGAAAGCACGCTCATGCCGCGAACGATGTCGAAAACAGGCATGGCATCTTCCATCAGCACGGACATGAAGTGGCCGATCTCCTTGACCCTTTCCTTGCCGGTCATGATCTGGGGAATGGAATCGCGGAGCTTGTCGTACTTCTTGGCTTCCACCGTGGTTTCGAGAATGGCCGCAAGTACGCCCTTCTTGGAGCCGCATACGGCGTATACGGTCTGCGGCGCCACACCCGCCTCACGGGCGATGGCTTCCAGCGTCATGTCGGCGTAGCCCTTTTCCTTCATGAGCTGCATGGCAGCCGCCACAATGCGGGACTTCGTCACAGACGCCTGCTCCTTTCTGCGCGGCGAATGATAGGCGCGCCTTTTTTTGACAGGTTCTGAAGCGCTTTCGACGGCTTTTCTTGCCATGATATGATTCCTCAATATTGAATAGAATTTAATAAGATGACAGCAGACTACCCTAACAATTCCCGATAGGCAATGCTAAAAATGCCTCTTCGCTGACGAAATCCACTCCTCTGCAGCGCTCCTGCAGCGCCCTGCCCCTGCGGCACCGACAAAATTTTTTTCCGATATTTCTGCCGGAGCCTTTCTTCATAAAAAAGTTTCCATAAGCATCCGGGATGCAGGGCAGCTCAGGAAACCGTCTCTTTTTCCTCATATTCAAACTCTCTCAAGTCCTGGCACAATCCCTTGCGCCGCACCGCCATCCCCTGAACGCAGCCGCGATTCCTTCGGCAGATCCTTGACACCTCCCCTCTATTTCACTAGAATGAACATCTATTGAATATTTCCTTTTGGAAAGCAGAAAGGCAGCGCTCATGCTCGTTGCCTTCGTTCCGGTTTTCTGATGAAATACCGCGCGGACTGCCTGTTTTCTTGCCGGACAGATTCCGGCCGGGCTCCCAGAATGCGCATAATGTCTAACCGTTGTCATGGAGTTCCGACATGGCCATCACTCTCTACAAGGCTCCCAACTGCATCCGCTGCCGCATCACTCATGAATTCATGGATGCCCGAGGCATCACCTACGGCAGCTTCGACCTGGAAGCGGATAAGGACATCGTGAACGGCTTTTATCGCGCAAACCGCAAGTTCCTGCACCGCAACGAAACCGGCGTGGAATTCCCCATGTTCCATGACGATGACGGCGACGTGGTTCTTCAGGGAACGGGCGTGATCATCGCCTATCTTCTGGCGGGCAAGTCCCTCAGCGATGCGGGCGCGGTTTCCGAAAGCAAGATGCTGCACGGCTGGATTTCCGGTCTGAACGTCTCCAAGGTGCCCGCCGGCGAAGAAGAACACTTTGTCGAGCTCGTCACGGCGCTGGCCAAGGGCGGCCTTCAGGTCGTCATCGACAGCGACGGCCGCAATCCCGATCTGCTGGAAAAGCTCATCAATACCGGCTGCCTGACCCGCGTCCGTCTCAACATTCCCGGTCCGGCATCCGTCTATCCTGCGGCAACCGGCGGGGAAGCTCCCTCCGCGGCTGATCTCGGAAAGAGCATCGCCCTCGTCCGCGCCTTCAAGGACAACGTCATCCGTCTGTATCTCGAACCCATTCCCCAGGCCGACGGCACGCTTGCCTGGCTTTCTCCCGCCGATGCCGCTCTCGCCGGCAAGATGGTGGCCGAAGCCTGCGGCGACATGATGCTGCCCTTCGGCATTCAGGCGACGGCCGAACAGATCAAGGGCGTCGAGCCTCTTGCCAATCTGCTGCCGTACCGCTCCAAGGTGCGCGCCGCTCTGCCCAAGACCGACATCATCAAGGGCGAATAATCCGTCGCTCCGGAAGCCTCTTCCGGAGCGAATTCTCATCCGTGTGCGGGAACGGACACGGACTACGCCTGCTCCTTGCGGAACAGGCGCATAACATCCTCATCTTCAAGGCAGGATATCCATGGCTCTCAGAATTACTGTCATCGGCGCAGGTCCCGGCGGGTACACCGCCGCCTTTGACGCTGCAAAGCGCGGCGCGGAAGTCACCCTTGTGGAATCCCGGTGGCTGGGCGGTACGTGTCTGAATTGCGGATGCATTCCCACAAAGACGCTGAAATCCTCTGCAGAAGCGCTGGAAACCATACGGCGCGCCGCAGAGTTCGGCATTGCCGGCGCAGGCACTCCCACCGTGGACATGCCCGCCGTCATCGCCAGAAAGCGCAAGGTCACCGAAACGCTGCAGGGCGGCCTTGAAAAGACCTGCGCCAAGCTCAAGGTCAAGCTCGTCATGGGTCGCGGACAGGTCGTCAACGCCGGTCTCGTGAAGGTCACGCTGGCCGACGGAACCGTGCAGGACATCGAAGGCGACAGAGTCATCATCGCCACCGGCTCCAACGTGCTCAACCTGCCCACCCTGCCCGTGGACGGCACCCACATTCTCTCCAGCGACGAAGCGCTGGAACTCGATCATGTGCCTGCCCGCCTCGTCATCGTGGGCGGCGGCGTGGTCGGTACGGAACTGGCCTTCATTTTCCGCGCCTTCGGCAGCGAAGTCACCATCGTGGAAGGTCAGAACCGCCTGCTTCCCGTGCCTTCCGTGGATGAGGAAATGAGCAAGCTTCTTCAGCGCGAAGCCAAGAAGAAGGGCATCAAGGTCGAACTCGCCCGCACCGTGAACGCCACGAGAGTGGAAGACGGCAAGGTCTTTGCCGAACTCGGTCCCTCGCCTTTCCTGGCTCCCGAACTCGTGCCCGCCTCTGCCAAGAAACCCGTCACGCTGGAAGCCGACTGCCTGTTCATGACCATCGGCCGCGTGGCCAACAGCGACGGACTCGGTCTGGCCGAAGCCGGCATCGCCACGGACAAGCGCGGCTACATCACGGTCAACGACCATCTTGAAACCTCCGTGCCCGGCGTGTACGCCATCGGCGACATTCTCGGCCCGGCCCGCATCATGCTCGCCCACATGGCCTCCGCCGAAGCTCATGTGGCCGTGGCCAACATCTTCGGCGCCGAGGAGACCCCCGACTACAACGTGGTTCCCTCGGGCATCTTCAGCTCTCCGGAAATCGGCGACGTGGGTCTTACCGAAGCGCAGGCCGAAGCGCAGGGTTATGAGGTGGTCACCTCGGAATTCCAGTTCCGCGAACTCGGCAAGGCACAGGCCATGGGCGAGCTGCCCGGCGTATTCAAGCTTGTGGCCGACAAGGCCAGCGGCAAGCTTCTCGGCGCCCATTTTGCCGGAGCGCATGCCACCGACCTCATATCCGAATGCGCCATCGCCCTGCACATGGGCGCAACCGTTTCCGACATTGCCCGTACCATCCATGCTCACCCCACCCTGGCCGAGGGTGTCATGGAAGCGGCCGCAAACATTGCGGAATAGCGGTATGAGCCCGGACGGCATACGTCCGGGCTATAGACATATTCCGTCGACCGTCGTACAATAAAAAATATTGCGGCCCGGCCGCCTTTCCATTCCCGGGCACACGCCCTCAATACAAGGAGCATTCCCATGAGCAAGACCGTTGCGGAACTCAACCTCCCCTCCGAACTCAAGTACACCGACGAACACATCTGGGTCCGCAAAGAGGGCGATGAAGTCATCCTCGGCGTGAGCGACTACGCCCAGGATCAGCTCGGCGAAGTGGTCTACGTCGATCTTCCCTCCGAAGGCGACAGCTTCGGCGCCGGCGACGAATTCGGTGAAGTGGAATCCATCAAGTCCGTGAACAAGCTGTTCATGCCCGTTGCCGGTGAAGTGACCGCCGTGAACGGCGACCTCGACGGCACCCCCACCCTGCTCAACGCCTCCTGCTACGAAAACGGATGGCTCATCAAGGTGAAGCCTGAAGACATGGCTGCCGTGGACGCTCTGCTCTCCGCCGACGCCTACAAGGCCACGCTGTAATTTTCTGCAAAGCCCATGAAAAAGGCCGGGGATGAACGCCCCGGCCTTTTTTGCATCATTCGTCAGCCGCCTGCAGACGAGAGCCGTCCTTTCATTTCAGGAACGCCCGCGATCCTCTCCTGCTGCGGACTCTTCTTCCAGTCCGGGGCGAAGCTCGCCCATGGTTTCGTAGAGGTGCGCCAGAGCAATGAGGCAGTCGGCGCGGGTGGAAATTTCCGCAAGCTCCGCATCGGAGAGCGCCGACTGCGCCGTGAGCAGATCCAGATAGGATCCGGTCTGCAGTTCATAGCGCATTTTGGCATCCGCATAGGACTCCTTGGCGCTTGCCACGGCCCGCTGGGAAACCTTGACGGCACGATAGGCATCCTGCGTGGTCAGAAGGCCCGACCGCACGGCATAGGCGCAGTTGTTCACGGAAGAACGCACCGCAGCCTCCAGGGCGGAAATCTGCTGCTGGGCCTGCCGGGTGAGGAAAACCCGTCTGCCGCTGGAAAAGAGGGTCCAGTCCAGAGACAGACCGATTTCTCCGTAGGAATAGTCGGTCTTGCTGTAGCGGCTGCCTGCAGCGTCGAGATGGCTGCCGGTGGTGGACCAGCCCACGATGGCCGACAGCTGCGGCCAGAAAAGACTCTTCGTGATGCCGAGATCCTTGAAGGCGATCTCCACCGACTTTCTGGCCATGAGCAGATCAGGACGATGCTCAAGAGCCTGCGCAAGACAGGCTTCCAGCGTACGCCGGAAAGGCTGCACGTCCAAGGTGCCCAGGAACTGCGTTCTGGCGTCCGGCGGCAGATCAAGCAGCGTATTGAGTCTGGTCAGCCAGATGTCGCGGTCATTTTCGTAGCTGATGAGAAGCGCTTCTGTCTGGGCAAGATCGGTTTCCGCCTGCAGTACGTCGAGCCGAGGCCTCAGACCGATGTTCCATGCCGTTTTCGCCATGTCGAGCTGCGCTCTGGCTCTTTCCAGAGAGCGCTGCGTGCTGCTGATGGATTCTTCCGCCTTCAGATAGGAAATGAAGGCTTCCTGCACGCTGGCGGTCACGGACAGGCGCTGAGACTCCAGCTGAAGCTTCTGCACCTCCACTTCAAGAGCGGCCTTCTGATAGGTATTGAGCAGATTGAACCCCGTGAACAGCGGCTGGGAAGCCTGCACCGTCATGGTGGTCGCATTCTTCTCGGACCGGGAGGAACGTTCCTTGCTGTAGCGGGAATAGCTGTAATTCACGCCAAGTTCAGGCCCGAAGGAGCTGCGCGCCGCCTTGCGTGCCGACTCCGCCGCCTGCACCGAAAAATCTGCGCTTTCCAGATCGGGATTTTGCTCAAGCGCCCGCATGACGGCGCTTTCCATGGAATATACATCCTCCCCGGCTTTGACGGACGGAGGCAAAAACAGTATACAGGCAAAAGCCGCACAACATACAGAACGCCAGAACATGGGAATCTCCTTGAGGTGCCCAGAATCTAGCGCAAAAGGCGGTCTTCTGTCACTCCCTCCGGCCTCGGAAGGAGCGGATTTTTTCGTTGCATCCGGCGCCGCTCAAGCATAAGAACAGAGCGGACCATCCCCCGTCGTCACACCCCGTGCCGACAACTCATCGGATATTTTCGGAGCACTCATGGACTACAACATTTTTTCCGTCTTTGCCAGCGCAAGTCTCGTTGCCCAGCTCATCATGGTCATTCTCGTGGCCCTGTCCATTCTCAGCTGGACCGTCATCATAGGAAAGATGGTCACGCTTTCCGCCGCAGAACGCAAGGCCTCCGTCGGCATTGCCCGCTTCACGGACGCTCCCGACCTCCGTCAGGCCGTTCAGAGCCTCGGCGGCGATCCCTCTTCCCCGCTGTATGCCGTCGCCCAGCACGGTGTGCGCGAATTCAACAACGGCAAGGAAGCCGGCGCCGATGAAAGCGTCGTGGTCGAAACCGTGCGCCGCGCTCTGAATCAGGGCGTCGGACTTGAAATCGACCGTCTGCACAAGAATCTCTCCATTCTCGCCACGGCCGCGAACACCGCTCCCTTCATCGGTCTGTTCGGTACGGTCTGGGGCATCATGACCTCCTTCCACGCCATCGGTCAGATGAAGTCCGCCTCGCTGGCCACCGTGGCTCCCGGCATTTCCGAAGCCCTCATCGCCACGGCCATCGGTCTGGGCGTGGCCGTGCCCGCCACCATTGCCTACAATATGTTCCTCGGCAAGCTGGACAGCATTGAAACGAGGCTCATCAACTTTGCCGGCATCTTCCTGAACCGCGTTCAGCGTGAAGTCAACGTGCACCGTTCCCGCGGCGGCGACAGGTAGGTCTGCGTCATGGCCAGAAAAAAAGGCTTTGTTTCGGAAATCAACGTGACGCCCTTCGTGGACGTCATGATGGTGCTGCTCATCATCTTCATGGTCACGGCGCCCATGATGGACTCCGGACTCGACGTGGATCTGCCGCAGGCCAAGCAGGTGGATACCCTGCCGTCGGATGCCGAGCATCTCGTGCTCACCGTGCGTGAGGACGGAACGCTCTATCTCGACACCTACGAAGTGCAGCTTGAGGAACTGGAAGAGCGCCTCGTGGCCATCGTGAAGGAAAAGGACCGCGCCCTCTTCCTTCAGGCCGACAAGAGCGTGCCCTACGGTCTTGTGGTGGATGTCATGGGCCGCATCAAGGCCGCAGGCATTGAAAAGCTGGGCGTGGTCGCCATGCCTTCCACGGAAGGCGCCACTTCCGCCGGATCGTCCGACGCCCGGCAGAGTCGCCGCTAGACGGCATAAAGAATCCCATGCGAATAAGCAGTCTTTTCTTATCCATACTGCTCCATCTGGCAGTGCTGGCCTTCATACTGTATGTGCCGCTGCGTCCTCCGCTGGACATCACGCGGCCGGTCTACCAGGTCAGTCTCGTGATGGGCGCTCCGGGCGGTGAAAAACTGCCGTCTCCGGTTCTCGGAGCCCGTCCGCCCGTCACCGGCAAACAGGTGGCTTCCACGGAAGCGGCGCCTTCGCCCAAGGCGGAACCCGCTCCTACGCCGAAGCCCGAGGAAATTCCCATAACCCGGCCGGATCCGAAACCGGAACCCAAGCCCGAGCCGAAGCCCGAACCCAAACAGGATCCGGTTCAGATTCCCCAGCAGCCGAAGCCCGAAAAGAAACCCGAGCCCAAGCCCGAGCCGAAGCCGGAGAAGAAACCGGAACCTCAGCCCGAGAAAAAACCGGATCCCAAGCCGGAGAAAAAGCCTGAGCCTGCTCCGGAAAAGAAGCCCGAACAGAAGCCTGCACAGAAGGAACAGCCGAAGCGCGACAGCGGCAAGGACGCTCTTGCCGATGCTCTGGCCGCGGCCCGCAAGCAGGCCAAGTCCAACACGGCAGGCAAAGGCGGCGGCACTTCCGCATCCCGTGCGCTGGCCGACCTGGAAAAGCAGGTGGGACGTACCGGCGTCGGCGGTGGCGGCGGTGAAGGCGACGGTCCCGGTGGCGGCGGCATCTATGATGTCTACGTCGCGCAGGTCATTCTCGCCATCCAGCCCAACTGGAGCATGCCCACCTATTCCCGCAACAACATGGTGGTGCAGGTGCGCATCAAGCTCGACAAGCAGGGCAACGTGCTCGACTGCGGTATCGAACGCTCCTCGGGCAGACCGGAATTCGATGCTTCCGCCATCAATGCCGTCATACGCACCAAGACTCTGCCTCCGCCGCCCACTCCGGCTCAGCAGGATCTTGTGGTCAGCTTCAACTCTCTGCAGATGATGGGGCGCTGAGCCCCTCCCTTTCCCTTTCTTCAAGCGCCGGTTCCGATCCCCGATCGGAGCCGGCTCTGGAGTTTTTATGAACGATCATCGCCTTTCCGGCAGCCAGCTACGCAGTTTCGGCAATGCCCTCCGCTTCCGCCGTACCGCCGTTTTTGCGCTTGCCATGTCCCTTCTCATGCCTCTGCCCTGTTCCGCCTTCACGGCCGTTGCCGATACGTCGGGCGGCTACAGCTTTCAGGTTCTCAATCAGATCATGCGGATATGGAAGCAGCCCGCCGGCGCACGGGGCACCGTCATGATGGAACTGCGCATCGAACCATCGGGCGCCCTTGCAGACTGTGCCATTCTGCAGCCTTCTCTCAGCCCGGCTGCGGATGCCGCCCTCTGTGCAGCCGCACACAATGCCGCCCCCTATCCCTATACGCCCTTCGGCGCAGAAGCCAGAGTATCGCTTGCCGCCGCCTACAGCACCGGAGAAACGGGAACGACCCCGGCTCCGGCGCCGACCTATGCCGAAATGCTCCGGCAATCCATCAGTCCTCATCTCATCGTGCCTCACGGCCTTTCCGGAAGCTGGACAACTGTGGTACAACTCGACGTGTGGGCCGACGGAACCGTCAAGGACTGCCGCATCACCAGCCCGTCCGGCAACGCCGATGTCGACGCCGCCGTCATGAACGCCATCCGCACCCCCGGCGTCATTTCCGCTCCGCCGGAACATACGGAGCAGAGAGTTTCGCTTTCGTTCACCCTCAGCGCACGCTGAATCACCGTCTGTTCTTCCGAGGAACGCCATGCGCAGAACACGCCTCCCCATTCTGTTTCTTCTGCTGATTCTTCTCTCCTTCGCGCCGGTAAATGTCGGCGGATTCACCGCCTTTGCCGTTGCGGCTGATACGGCAGCCCAGCAGAGCGACGACGGCCCCGACGCCAAGGCCCTGGCCGAAGCCGAAGCCAAAGCCCGGGCCGAAAGTGAAGCCAAGGCCGCTGAAAAAGCCAAAAAGGAAGAAGAGGAGCGGGCTGCCGAAGCAGCCAAAAGCGTTCAGGAAGCGTGGAATGCCCTGCTGGCCACTCATAACGCGAGACTGGCAGGCATCATTGAACATTCCCAGACGCTGAAGGACGGACTGACCGAACTGGCCTCGGATACGAACCAGAGCATTTCTCTTCTGGAGCAGGAGTTCCAGAAGCTCGACGCTCTTTCTCAGGTGACCGGAAGCATGCCTTCCGATCTCACCGTGCTGGTGGAGCGCTTCTCCCGCATCAAGGATCGCATTCAGTCGCTCATAAAGCCGCTGCAGAATACGCAGGCCGACCTGGACAAGGAAAAGCAGGCGCTTGCGCTTCTGGAAAAGTCGCTGTCGGGCCAGAACTCGCCGGAAGTCAGCGGCAAGCTGACCAGCCGTCTCAGAGAAGCCAACAGGAATATCGACAGCCTGCAGAGTCGCTACGAACGCATCATTGCACCGGCTCTCGAGCTCATCCAGCAGGTGCAGGAACGCATCGACGAGCTGATGAAGAATATGCCCACTCTCTGGAACAATTACTACTTCCAGTCTTCCGGGCATTTCTACGATGTCGTGGCCTGGGGCCGAGACATCCGCAACCTCGGCTCCCTGCGCGAACTCTTCTCCCTGCGCGTGACGACGGAACTGCCCAACAGCATGACTGCGCTGCTTTCCATGTTCGTGCGTCTGCTCACCTCGCTGCTGTTCTTCGGTCTCTTCGGTCTGGCGCTGCGCCACACGGCCAGAAAACGGCTTCCCGAACAGATGCAGGCCGGTGTGGATCGCGTCATGCGCAACAGCGCCATCTGGATCATACTCGGCATATCCATACACCTTGCCGCATGGGACGACGGCAAGCTGTATCAGATGATCGCCACCCTGGGTTCCATGAGCCTGTGCTGGGGACAGATGCTCCTCGCCTGGGATCTCTACGAATTCGAAAACCCCAACCGGCCCCGGCTCTCTCCGCTGTGGCCCATGTTCCCGCCGCTGCTCATAGGCATGGTGCTGCTCAACTTTGATCCCTTCCCCCTGTTCATCTGCGTGGTGTGGGTCATCGTGCAGGCCGTGGATCTGTGGAAAGCCCGCAGACTGCCGCTGCCGGAACAGCCTCTGCCGCGCACCATCATGCGGCTCTACACCATACAGCTCTGGATAACGCTCATCATCAGCCTTCTGGGCTTCTCCCGACTGTCCATTCTCATCAGCATGTGCTTCACCTCCATTACCGTGACCATCATGCTGTGCGTGTCCATCTTCAAGGTGGAACATCTCATCGAATCCTATCTGCCCAAGGAGGGCACCATTGCCGTCATGGCCAGTCTGGCCATGGCCCTCATCATGCCTGTCGTCCTTCTGATGGCCGTCATGGCCGCCGTGCTCTGGATTCTTGCCTACCCCGGCGGATACTTCCTGCTTCAGCATATGGCGACGCTCGGCTTCAACATCGGCAACGTGTCGCTGAACGCCATGCAGATTCTCAGCATCTTCATTGCGTTCTATCTGACGCGCGCCCTGCTCGCCGTGGGCAATACCTTCATGTCCGGCATGCAGGCTCAGATTTCCCGCATCTCCGTCTCCCTGCTCGCTCCCATACAAATCGTCTACAAATGTCTGCTCTGGGCCCTGTTCGGCCTCTACGCCCTCAAGGCACTGGGCTTCAATTTGTCCAGCCTTTCCATCATTGCCGGCGGTCTCTCCGTCGGTATCGGTATCGGCCTGCAGAACATGGTGCAGAACTTCACCAGCGGTCTTTCCGTCATCTTCGGACAGACCATTCGTGAAGGCGACGTGGTGGAGGTCGGCACCATCACCGGCGTGGTCAAGAAAATCAACATCCGCTCCACTATGGTGGAAACCTTCGACAACGCCATCATCTTCATTCCCAACGCCAGCTTCCTCAACAGCTCCTTCACCAACTGGACCCACAACAACCGCCGCGTGCGCAAGGAAATCGCCGTCGGCGTCGCCTATGGCTCCGACGTCAATCACTGCCTCGCCCTGATGCTGAAAATCGCGCGTGAACATCCCAAGGTGCTGTACTATCCCGAACCGACGTCGTACTTCATCAACTTCGGCGCCAGCTCGCTTGATCTCATTCTCCGCTTCTGGGTGCGGGAATACAACGACGGGCTCGCCATCACTTCCGACATCCGCCTGAAGATCAACGAAGTCTTTGCCGAGGAAGGCATCGAGATCTCCTTCCCCCAGCTCGACGTGCATATGCGCAACGACAACGACATTACCGCCGCGCTCGAAAAGAACGACGCCGGAAACGCTTCTGCTGAAGAACAGAGCGAAGAGAAAAAGGAACAGGCCTAGCGCAGCTCTCCCATTCCTTTCTGGCGCGCCCCGGTTCGTCCCTAGGATGAGCCGGGGCGCTGTCGTATATAAAAAGTCATCCCCTGAAGCGGGCACTCTCCGTCCCGCGGCGATGATACCGCTCACAACCGCATGAGGCTCCTTCACGCCCTCAAGCGTCATGCAAAACAGCATGACATCCCGGAACTTCCGATCAGGAAGCGGCAAAAAACGCGGCTGAGGCCCGTTCCATGAACAGGGGCAAAAGCGCAACCGGACTTCGGCCGTAAGATGACAAAAACCTGCCGGAAACAGAGCAACGCTGTCCCCGGCAGGTTCTCCCTGCTGAAAAAGAAGCTGAGAAAAAAAACGTCCGCTATTTACCGAGCAGACTGCGGGCGTAGTAATGAATGCCGTTGGCTATGCCCTGCGCAAGGCTCTGCCGGTACTTGCTGGTCTTCAGTCTGGCGGCTTCGGTCTTGTTGGAGCAATAGCCCACCTCCACCAGAATGCTGGGCATGGAGGAGCCTACAAGCACAAAGAACGGTGCGCCCTTGACGCCTCCGTCGCGGGCGGAAACGCCTCCCTTCTTCAGGGCGCTCAGCATGTATTTCTGTACCCTTTCCGCAAGCCTGCGGGACTCATTGGTCCGGGCGCCCGTCAGTATTTCGGTCAGAATCTTGTCCATGTCGCCAAGCCGGCCGCTGTCGGCGTTTTCCACCATCGCCAGACGGCTCACCGAACTGCTGCGGGCAAAGTCGAGAATATAGGTTTCCGGACCGCTGATGGACGTATTCTCCGAAGCGTTCACATGAATGGAAACAAAAAGATCACCCTTCTTCCGCTTGCTGAAGTTCACACGCTCCGACAAAGACACCCAGGTATTGCCCGTTCTCGTCATGTGCACCTTGTAGCCGAGCTTTTCCAGAATGGTCTTCAGTCTCTTGGCGATGTCCAGATTGACGTCCTGTTCCACCACGCCGTTGTGCATGGTCCCCGGATCACGGCCGCCGTGCCCGGGATCGATGATGACGGTACGCACGGAAAGCCCGAGCTGGGCCGCCAGTCCCGTTCCGGTAGAGGGGACAGAAGGCGACGACTTTGCGGAACTTTTGCCTTTGCCGTCCATTTTCTCCCGATATTCGGCGGCTATTTTCGCATGATCGGCTCTGAAGTAGCGACGGGCGATGTGTTCCAGATGAACCCGGGCCTTTTTCTGATCGCCCAGAAGCTCGTTGCAGACGACAGCCGCACGAAACAACGCGTCATCCGCCAGTGCGCTGGACGGAAACTTGCTGGCCGTCTGCTCGTACACGGAAACGGCATTTCTGGCATCCACGCTCGACTTCGTGACCTTGGCCTTTTCCTCCAGCGCCACACCGCAGCGGAACAACGCCGCCGCACGCAGATACCATTTGGGATTGTTGTCATAGGCCTTGCGGAAGGCGTCCGCACAGGCCTGCCAGGTATTCGGACCGACATTGTCGCTGGACTGAAGGCGGGTCAGCTGAGCCTTGGCCTTTTCATAATCAGGGGGATTGGCCGCCAGCGCAGATGAGACCACGCAAAAAAGGCAGCAGGTCAGAGCCAGGCAGAGCAGGACAAAAAAACGACGTTGATGGGACATGAAGCAGGGTACCGAAATTTTTTCTCATTGTTCAGCACACCTTCTTCGCTGTCAATGGGAAAACAGATTCTGTAACAAAAAGCTCTTCTTCTCCGGGCCCGGCATGTATGCGGATTTCTACTGATTTAATTAAGAATAAATCTATTGAATTTATTTTTTTTAATTAATTAGTTGACTCATCTTTCTATTTGTGAAAAAATACACCTAATCCGTTTGTACGCACATGTAACCTGAAAGGAGAACAGCATGCGCAAACTCGTTGCCTTTCTGGCCGGCGCCGCTCTCGTGGCGGGCCTCGCAGCCTCTCCGTCTCCGTCGTACGCCTATGAAGCCATCTGCGGTCCTCTGGGCGTCCTTCATTATCAGAAGGAAAAATCCTACGGCGGCTATGTGCTCTACACCAACCATCTGGGCGGCACCAAGACATACCTCATCGATCTTGAAGGCAATGTGGTTCATGAATGGAATCACGGTCGTCAGGCCTTCATGGCCGAACTGCTTCCCAATGGTCACCTGCTGCGTGCCGAACAGGGCCCGGGTTCTCCCGTGACCTTCGGCGGCTGGCACGGCACGCTGCGCGAATACGACTGGGACGGAAACGTGGTGTGGGAATACACCATCCGCGACGAAAACAAGGTGGCCCATCACGGCTTCGACCGCCTGCCCAACGGCAACACCGCCCTGCTCATCTGGGAAAAAATGAGCTGGGACGAAATGATCGCCAAGGGCCGCGATCCCAAGGATCCCACCATCTATAAGGACGGATTCAAATATCCCGACGGCAAGGTGCTTGAGGGCGTATGGCCCGACGCCATCATCGAAGTGGATCCCAGCGGCAAAATCGTCTGGGAATTTCATGTGAAGGACAACATCGGCACGGGCAAGGATCAGTGGGATCCCAACTATCATCTGCCCTTCGGCTACATGCCCGCCTACTTTGCCGGCCCCGACTGGACGCACTGGAACTCCATACGCTACAACCCCGAAACCGATCAGTACCTCGTAAACTCCCGCGACTGGGGCGAAATGTACATCATTGACCGCAAGACCAAGAAAATGGTCTGGCGCTGGGGTAACCCCTATGCCTACGGCGAAGGAACCAAGGAACAGGGCTACGCCCGCAACGGCGATCAGATTCTGTTCGGATCCCACGACTGCAACTGGCTGCCGAACGGCAATGTGACCATCTTCGACAACGGTACCATGCGTCCCAACGGCAACTACAGCGCGGCCTATGAAATAGAACGCGACGGCACCTTCAACGGCGGCAAGATCGTCTGGAGCTTCAAGACCAAGGATCAGAACAGCTTCTACTCCGCCTACCAGAGCGCCGCACAGAAGCTGCCCAACGGCAACTGGCAGATTACCTCCACCAATAACGGCCACCTCTTTGAAGTGACGCCTCAGGGCGAAGTGGTGTGGGATTTCGTGAACCCCATATCCGGCGATGAACCCTACTGCGTAAAGAAGGACAACTCGCCCTGGACACAGATTCACCGGGCCTTCCGCTACAGCGCCGACTCTCCTCAGCTCAAGGGACGCGACCTCAAGCCCATCCGCAAACTTGCTCCCGACTGTCCCGACTGGAAGACTCTGCTTGACTTCAAGGAATCCCCCTACGGCGGAAAGGCTCCCAAGGTGGAAACCGCTCCTGCTTCCGACCAGAAAGGCTATGACTACGCCATGCCTGCCAAGAACTAACAACTGCTGAATTCGGGGCCGGTTCGACTGGGGCCGCCCGACGGGCCGTCTTTTCTCTCCGGAAACGACGGCCTTTTTCTTTCCTCCCGCGGAGAATCTGCGCCCCTTTGCTGCATCTCTCTCCCCCCCCCAAAAAAAGCCCATCTTCACAGGCATGCCTTTCCGCCAGCCTGTCCGGCTATTCCCACTTTTTTCTGAAGCCGTCATGCTGACGCATGCCTTCAAGCGGCACCGATCCCCCGACATGCCGGAAGATATGCATGCCGCCTGCATATTCTCCGGCTTCTTCCGCTTTTTCGGAGCCGACGCGTCTCGGGATCAACGTAGATTCTTTTTCTTCAGATAAAATTTTCTTTTTTCCGCTTTTTTTATTGACAAGCGATCTCTTCTTTTATAAAAGACATCAGTTCACGCCACGCGGGAGTAACTCAGTGGTAGAGTGCAACCTTGCCAAGGTTGAAG
>USBZ01000045.1 GCA_900553065.1 uncultured Desulfovibrio sp.
TGTATAGCGATATGGCTCAAGGTGTTAACTTAACTCGTGTAGACACTATCTAGGAAAAAGAAGTTTTCCTCTTGATTTGATAAGAATGCCCTTCATCTCTAGTCGTTTGAGCCAGCGCACGATGCTTATGCTCGAGCAGCCTGCCAGATCGGCAAGTTCATTGTTGGTAATGGACAGTTCAATTCCTCTGTCGGTTATTTTTCCTTCAATATCCCTGATATAGTAAAGAAGGTGCAGAAGATACTGATCGAACTGGATATGGCAGGCATTGACAAGATCCTGACCTAGTAGTGCGCCGCGCGTAAATCCGTTGTAAAGAGAACAGTATAAAAATTCATTGTCTGTGTGTAGTAATTTTATTATAGTATTTCTTGAAAGGTATACTACACGTGTTGGTTTTATAACTTCTGCAATGCTCATTGGTTTGATATTGCAAAAAAAATAATTATCATATAGAAAAAATCCTCTTGTTGCAATAAAAAGAAGTTTTCGTTCTTCTTTCTGTGTTATTCCAAGAAGACGTACAAGTCCTGAAACGACGACATAAAATCCGGAGTCTTTTCCTGATGGAAAAGGAATAATACTTCCCTTTTCATGGTCGGTACAGATTCCTTCTTTCAGACACCGTTCTGGAAAGATGTTCCTGAGAGGGATTTCGATGCGACAATCGGCGTTGGTGGACATGATTTCATCTTCTGTTAACATCGTATTTTCCTCGTTACCATGCATGAAATGAGAGCTGGCTTATTCGGCAGCGCATGGTCTGTCTGAAAAGTCAGAGCCTGTGACAAGAGTGAATACGTAAGTGATGTTTAAAATATTTTTTGCGTAATGACATATTTTTAATAACAAAAATCATATGTTGTGAAAACTCCAGTGCCCGCACACAAGGAAAACAGGGGTTTCGTCGGTGCGGGCTGTTTAGTTTTTGAAGTACAGGTTTTCAAAAAGAATCTGAGTTTATGGCTGGCAGCTCTCCCAGGCAGAGCCTTGATGTTTTGAAAGTCAGAACAGCTTGAGGACAGTTGAGCCAATGAGCAGTATGGAGCACACGGTCAGGGGAATCCATAGGAAGGAAATGATGACCCCGGACTTGAACCAATCCTTCATGGAGTAGTAGCCGTACTGATAGGTGACGAGCTGTACTGCGTCGATAACCAGGATCAGAGACGCAGACGCCAGCATGCCGAGAGGCAGAGCGAAGATGATGGGATTGATGCCTTTGTTCTGAGCCATGGCGATGACCATGGGCATGAATACAGCGATAAGTGCCGGACCGATGGGAACAACGATGTGGATCCACAGAGTGAAGAAACCGATACATAGCATGATGAGCCATACGGGAAAAGTAAGAATGCCGCCGAGAAGATGTTGCCCTATCCATGCGGCGGCTCCGGTGTTCCACAGGCTCATGCTGAGCGAGCAGGCACAGCCTGTCAGCAGCAGAATGTCCCAGTTGACTTTCTGAGAAGTATACTTCCAGTCGATGAGATCGACGCCGGGCAGAAAAAGGGCCACACCGCCGAGTACGCCCAGGACGGGCAGAGGGATGCCATGCAGCTGATCTGTTCCCCAGAGAATGATGTTGAGCACCATGAAGGCCATGAACTTCTTTTCATTTGTCGAAAGCGGGCCGAGAGCCTTCCATGCTTCATCCAGTTGTTCCGTTCCGGCAAGTGTGGAAACTTCTGAAGGGAAGAGGTGGGTCAGAATCCACCAGACGCTCGGAATAAGAACGAGCACAACGGGAACTCCGATGGCAGACCAATCCCAGAAGGACATATGGATGTCGACCATGTCCTGAAGGAACTGCATGGTGAGCAGATTCATGGAGGCACCGGTAGGTGTGGCGATGCCGCCCATGAGAACGCCCATCGGCAGACCTATCATAACTGCCTTGGCGAAATTGCTTTTGTTCCCGCATACCGTATTCTGTTCCACCACCTTCAGTGCTACGGGTGCCAGCATGACGATGACGGGAACATCGGCCATGACGGTGGAGAGGAGAGTGCCACCGGTAATGAAACAGAAGAGCATGCGTGTCGGACTTCCCTTGGAAAAACGGGAGATCCAGAGGGCCAGTCTTTCGGAAAAGCCGGTCTTGATAAATGCCAGAGTGAAACAGAACATGCCGAGCAGGAAAAAGACTGTGGGATTGGCGAAGTTCGCCAAAGCCTGAGGCAGCGGCGCCACGCCGACCAGAGACTGCACTATAGTCATCAGTACGGATGTGATGGCGAGAGGGATCGGTTCGAGTACCCACAGAGCTACGGTGGCCAGCATGAGTCCTATGGCTCGTACGCCCTGAGCCGTGAGTCCTTCCGGAGGAGGAAAGGCGATCGTAAGAACAAGGTAGGCAGCAACAATTATTCCTATCTTGACTGCCCGTTTGACAGTCGGAAGATTCGAAGAAGGTGTGTCCATCATGAATTCCTTATTCAGATATTGAAGAGGAATGTCGTTAGACGCCTGTCATGTATATGAGCAATAAGTGTTCCATGCTGTTGATGTTGATTTAATAGGAAATCTCCGTTTTTAATGACTATTCATATGCTTGAATCACATGATGCATCAAAACGGAGATTTCCTCTTATGTATGGGAAGACAGAGTTACTTTACGAAGTTGCTTCCGCCTACGGGGACAAAGTTGACCTTGTGCGCAGTCATCTTGCAGCTTTCTTCGTAACCGGACTTCCAGGGTTCCTGTTCCCAGTAGCGCTGGATGCGGGGATCAATGGGACTGGCCTTGGAAAGATCCCTGCCTGCGAAGCCGGAGAAGTCCTTACCGTAGCGATAGGCACGGTGTACGAAGTTCTGCAGATGCAGTTCAGGGAAGTGACTTCCGCAGCTGGGGTTGATGACGCTATGCTCGTCTACGAGGAAAGGCGTGGTCTTGCCGCCCATGATCCAGGGGCTTGTAAATTCCCAGATCACACGGGGATCGCTGCCGCCGGTGACTTCGAAAATCTGGCCTCCTGCGCAGGAGCAGATGAGGGTATTGCCGTTGGGCAGGCGCTGAGCGCCGCTCTGCAGGGGGGAGTAGAAGTTCGTGGCTCTCTTGGCTTCGAAGCTCCAGACGATCTCGCCGGTGGCTCGGGAGATTTCCAGTACGCGGGAACGGTTGCCGGTAGGTCTCAGCCAGCCGTTGTCGTGAACAAGAATGTTACCGTTTGGCAGGAAGGTCGGGTTGTGGGGACCGAAGAGTTTTTGATCTCCGTCAAAGGCAAAACCGGGCTTGCGTCCCGCCCCGTAGTTGGCGGGATTACCCCAGCGCCAGACGATCTTACCGCTCTTTCTGCTGACGATGATGATTTCGCCAAGATTTCGGATGGTCGTCATGAATTCATCGCCTTCGGGATTGTATTCCATAGCGTTGAAATTCAGCCAGCAGCCGGTGGTACGGTAGGAATACGGGCTTCCTTCAGTGAGATTGATGTCGAGCGTATGATAGTTGTTAGGCCCGACATGATCGAGAGCTTCCCATGACCAGACCACTTCTCGAGTTTTTTTGTCGATTTCTATGACGATGAAGTTAGAAATGCCGTCGTGTACCTTGCCGTCAACGACTTCAGGCAGCAACGTTCCCGGAATGCGGCCGCGGGCATAGGCCTCTTCTGCAGGAACAAGTTTTTCGACCTTGGCAAGAATATTGCCGTTGGGCATGGTACATATATTGTGGCTCAGAACGCCTTTTTCTTCACTGTTGTGCTCATATGACCATACTACATTGCCGTCCCAGTCTATCTGTTCGATGATGCCAGTAATGCCACCGTAGCGCACAACGGGATTGTTGACGCGACCCATGCGAGTAAGCGTGCCGTCAGGTTCAAGGTAGGCCGACATTGGGCAGTATTTCGATGGCCATGTGTGAACAAGCTCTCCCTGCATATTGATCAGATAGGTGTTGGTGTCGAAGAAAGGCGGAACAACAGTGTAGCCGTCGTAACAGAGTGCTTCATCATAGCGAAGTACACCAGTAGGACATCCGAAACCGATCATGTCTTCCTCCTCATGGGATAAGTTGCATATAGGTGCATTCAGACTTGCGCTATGCAGAGAAGAAATACACCAGTTATGATTTTCGTATCTTTAGAAAAATTTTTTTTCCATATCAGCTGATACATAAGCGGAAAAAAAACGAGAGGTAATAGATATAATTATTATAATTCAGATGGTTATAAAAATAATTATTTTTGTAATTCGTGTTTTGTCCTGTTTCGGGAAGAAAGTCGGGTGTTTTTTGCATGTGCCCGGCCGGATGTTTGTTGTCTTCTGAAGGTGTTGGACGGATATGGTATTTCCGGAGCGTATCATGCGCGGGCTGCATGGGGGGCGTGGCACAAAAAATCCGGCAGTGCTGAAGGATTGTTCAGGGCTGCCGGATGCAGGATTCTGACCTGCCTATGGAACAATATGTTGGCTTACGGAGCGATGGAAACGTTGCAGGCGAAGGCGTCGGCAAGTTTTTCGACGGGAACGCCTTTACAGATGTTCCGGACCTGCGAGAGAAATTCACTCAAGGGAAGTCCCGGACCTGCGGGAGTGTCGGCCGTGGCGTTCGGAAGCATGAGGGCGGATTCCCGCAGGGCGGCGCGGCTCATGACGGCTTTGTCCGTACTGAGAAAGGCGGAGTCGGTCTGACAGAGAAAGGATGCCTGAACAATGTCGCCCTGTTCGGTTTCCCAGAGACGGAAGACCAGCATGGAGCCGGGAGGCGTGCTGTCTGCCGGGAACGGATCGTTGTTCCAGTGCAGATCGAGCAGTCCCGCCAGATTGACGATGTTGGTGTCGTGTCCGGCAAGAAAGACCAGCGCCGCCTTGTTGGCGTCGGCGACAGGAGAGGCTCCGGCAAGCGCTTCGGCCATGAAGAGCAGCAGCGGCATGCCCTCGCTTTCAGCCACGGGCGCAAATCGCTGTACGGCGTTCTGCACTCTGGTGTGCACGGGCAGAAGCTGCCGCGCCGTGGCGGGATTGACCAGAATTTCATGGTCTTTCGGCTGGAGCAGCGCAGGCTTCCAGCGCGGGGCAAAGGTAAGGGGACGCGTGTCCGGTCTGTCGCTCCGGGGGGCCATGATGATCTGTCTGGCCTTCTGTTCCACGGGCGTGCCGGGATACTGCACGCGAGGCGCAGGTATCGCCGCCGGAACAAGCTGCGCCTTCTCGGGCCATTCAAGGCTTTCCAGAAGCAGAATTTCGGCCGTGGTTGAGGCCAGAGCGAGACCGCCGTGGAGGGAAACGTTCCTGCGCGAGTTTTTGTGCGGAAATTCCAGCGCGGAGGGCATGCTGCTCAGGGTGCAGCTGATCTGGCCCGGAGCGCAGAGCGCAGGGGCGGCCAGTCCGAGAATGGAGGCGATGCGGGCGATGTCCGCACCGAGAGAATCCTGCAGGGCGGAAAGTTCCTCGGTCAGCTTTTTCCGCTCCGGCTCGGAAATGACGGGAGCGTTCACGAAGCCGCTGCGCACGGGATGAAAGAGCGGATCCGTGCCTTCCGGCCTTGAGAACACCTTGAAGCCGCAGCCGGGCGAGAGGCCTTCGAGCATGGCGCGGGCCGTGGCCTGCGTGCGTTCCTCATTGTCGGCATAGACGAACACGCTCTGCGGCGCAGGACATTCCGAGGCGGGAAGCAGACCGTCGAAGGCCAGCGACTGCCTGAGGCCCTGCCATTCCGCCCGGATAAGGTCGGCGCCCCGTTCGGTAAGATGGCCGGGAGCCGTGTTCCAGACGGGCCAGCGGCGATCGCTCCACGCGTTCAGGGTTTCCGGCGACTGCGTGGGAGAGCGAACGCCGTGACGGCTCAGCGCCACGACCTTGAGCAGTTTCGGCGCATCGTTTTCTCCGGCCTGAGCCGGAGCGGAACCGGGAAGAGGAGAACAGAAGACAAAGGTTGCCAGAACGGCAACAGCGGCAGAAACGCAGCGCATGAGCAGCTCCTTTTTCTGTTTTTGAAAAAAGTATGTCATGCGCCGGGAAGGCGGGCAAGGATTTTTGTTTTTCAGATCGGTATCGTACGGAAGAGAATTTTCCGCCGCAGGGAGAAGGCGTGCCGGGCGAGGCACGGCAGGGGAAGGAGGGAAAAAGAAGAGAGCCGACCATGCGGGCGAAAAAGGCGGCGCGCAGAATACGGGGAACCTTTTTCGTTCGGGGCGGAAGTTATGGAGCAAGTGAGCACGACCGGGCCGCGGGGAAAAGCGCCGTTCAGAGCGTTATTATCGCTGACGGCGCAAGAGGTGCGGCGGTCGCTGCGCGTGAGGAACAGGCCCGAAAAAGGCGCACAGAAAACGCGCGCCTTACAGGCAGAGTATGCCGCTTTCGGGATTACAGACCGCGGGATGGATCGCGCCGTTCTTCCACTTCAGGGAAGAAGTCCGGATCGTTCTTGTGCTCTTCCGAAACATAGAAGGAGCAGAAGCAGGCTCCGTATTCGGCGATGTCCTGGTCACGATAGGTGCAGGGACAGATGATATCGCTGTCCTGCTGTTTATCGGAACAGGCCAGTCGGCACGGGCAGCACATGTACCCGTAGCGTTCCTTGTTGGCGAGCAGGCTTTCGGCCGTGCCGAGACAGTGATCGTGATCCGCGTGAAGATGATATCCTTTCGTGGCGGCAGCTTTGGCCAGTTGTTCAAGCAGTTGTTCCGGCGTCATGGAGCAGTGCCTCCTGCATGAGCTGTTTGCGGAACCCCACAATCACCTTGCCCCCGGGCACCAGAATGGTGGGGAAGGTTCCGCGAGGATTGTAGGTACGCACTTTTTCCATGAGATCGGAACGCTGCGAGCCGGAATACTCGTCCAGATAGATGACGATGTAGTCCACATTGTTGGCATCAAGAAACTTTCTGGTGTTCTTGCAATGCTGGCAGGTGGTGAGGGCGTACATGATGGGCTTGGGGGAAATGGGATTCATGCCGAGCGCGTACAGCTCCTGATCGCCCTGCGGCTCCTTCTCGCCGGAGGCGGCTCCGTCCTGAGAGTCGGAGTCTTTCTTCTTGAGCAGGAGAACCGCGATGACGGCGATGACGACGACGGCGGCTATGATGACGGCAACGGTAGAGTTCATGGGTATCTCCTTGCGGGGCATGCCTGTGTTCTGCTGGTGGAAAAAGTATGCTCCTTTTGTGAAAAAAAGCCAGAGCTAAAGCGCTTTTCTCTGCGGAAAGGAGCCTGGAAAACAGTTTTTCAGTCCTTTTTTCCGGTTTTTCCCGGTTTTTTACCTCTGACGGCGGAAGGTTTTCTTCTGTCCGGAGCGTGATCGCGCCGGCTCTCGCGCGGCTCTCTTCTCTCTCCGGAAGGACGGGAATAGCCGCCCTCGGAGCGGCGTCCGGCGGGGAAGGGACGGGGTCTGCCTTCGGCCACATGCGGGCGGCGGCCTTCCTCTTCAAGGGTGAGAATGACGGCGCGGGACTTTCTGTCGCGTTCGGGGGTGGGATACGCCTGACAGAGGGCTCCGGCCGGAAGATGCGAGGAGGCCGGAATGAGGGCCAGTCCCAGCGGCGTGCAGGCATAGCGCGCCCTTCCGGGATAGCCGGGAACCACGAAGGCGTCGGACACGATGCGCGCGGGCACGGCCGAGCGTCTGCGGGCCGGAGGCTGAGGCAGTTCCTCGCCTTCCTTCAGCTTTCTGAGAAGCACGAAGGAAAGGCTGATGGAATCCTTGTCGAGTCCCGCGCGGGCGGAAATGCCGCGCAGCTCTTCCGGGGCGTGCTCCGCCGGAGCGTTCACATGACACCAGGCCGTGGAGCGGCGGTCCAGCATGGGGCAGCCCACGCTGTGGGGGCAGGGAGAAAGCGGCATGAACAGCGGCGGCAGACCGAAATCCGACATATCGTCGTCTTCCATGTCGTCGTCATCGTACATGCGGCGACCGGCCTGTTCCTCGCGCAGGGCAAAGGCGGTGAGATCTTCGTATTCCGGTTCTTCCTCCACGCCGCCGAGCGCGCTCTTGCGCAGGTGCGCCACCATGCGGCCGCCCTGCCTCGTGCCGGGCTCCACGGAGAGAATCAGTCCGTCTTCGCCGAGCATGGTCCAGGCGCTTTCCAGAAGTTCGCGCATGCGGTCGGCCATCTGATGTCCGGGCCTTGCGCGGCGCTCTTCCATTTCGTTGAGCACGTTGCCCATGCTCATCATCCATACGCTGCCAGGCTTTGCGTACACCCGGCGCGGAGCCTGGGATACCGTGGCCCGCATGGTGCGTATGATCCACGGGCTTTCGGGATCAAGCCCAGCGCGCATGCCTTCAAAAATGCTGCGGCCGAGTTCAAGAATGTGCGGCGTGGAATCGCTCGCCACGAGCGTGACGGGGCGGCGGCGCAGATCGGGGCGGGAAAGCCACAGCGCGAGCGGAAGCGTGAGCGGGCCGCTGCCCATGTCGAGAATGAGCGGCTCGTCGGGAATGCGTCCGAAGTTCATTCCCGGCAGAAGCGCGGAGAGCCGGACGAGGTTCCAGGGCAGAAAATAGCGCAGATAGGCCGAGGTCAGGCGGGGCGAGGTCCAGTAGGGGCGGCTCAGGCCGTCGCGGTCGGTGGTCAGCAGCGCGGAAAGATCGCGGCAGGCCGGGGCCAGATCGCGTTTCTGGGAGCCGTGCATGGGCATGACGTCGTCCAGAACGCGGAACAGATGGGCAAGCCCGCGGCGGGCGAAATTGTCGGGAGCGGAAAAGAGCGGTGTGATCATGGAGCATCCTGTGCGGAATAGGGGGCAGGTATGCGGAGAGGGTGGCGTAATCGCCGGGGAAAAGCAAGGTGAAAATGACGCGAAAGGGGCGGAACCCGCGTCGTGCGGATTCCGCCCCTTTTTTAATGTGCATGGTTATCAGCCGGGATAGCGTCCGGTATGGGCCATTTCCTGAAGATTGGCGATGCGCTCCTCCATGGGAGGATGCGTGCTGAACATGCGGCGCAGGCTGTCGCCGGTGAGCGGAGACACGATGAACATGTTTTCCGTGGCGGGGTTGGCCTGCATGGCAATGTGGCGGCTGTAGGCATCGAGATTGTTCAGGGCTCCGGCAAGCGCCAGAGGATCGGCGCAGTAGGAGGCGCCTGCGGCGTCGGCCATGTATTCGCGGCGGCGGGAAATGGCCATCTGAATGAGGGTGGCGGCCAGCGGGCCGAGTATCATCATGGCGATGGCTCCCAGAGGATTGCTGTTGCCTTCCTCGTCGCGCGCGCCGCCGAAGAGCATGGAGAACTGCAGCATGTTGGCGATGGCCGTGATGGCCGAGGCCAGCACGCCCGCCACGGTCTGGATGAGAATGTCGCGGTGGGCGATGTGCGCCATTTCATGCGCCAGCACGCCGCGCAGCTGTTCGGGCGGCAACAGGTGCATGATGCCCTGCGTTACGGCGATGATGCCGTGTTCCGGATCGCGTCCGGTGGCAAAGGCGTTGGGCGCTTCCTGAGGCACGATGAACAGACGAGGCTTGGGTACGCCCGCTCTCTGCGCCAGTTCCTCCACCATCTGATGCACCATGGGCGCGTCTTCCGGAGCAAGCTCCTGAGCGCGGTACATGGAAAGCACTATCTTGTCTGAGAACCAGAAGCTTCCGATGTTCATGATGACGGCGAAGATGAGGGCGATGACGATGCCCTGTCTTCCGCCGAGGGCGCTGCCCATGACGATGAGAACGGCGGAAAGGCCGGCCATGAGCAGAAGGGTCTTGAGTTGGCTGGTCATAGTCACTCCTGAAGTTGACAGGTCTTGAAGGCCTGTCAGGAAGAATAATCACGCTTTTGCCCTCTGCCAAGGGGCGGAATGCTTGCAAATTGTTGCAGATGCCGGAATCAGTCGCTGAAAGGCACGGCCGTCACGGTTCCCTGCCGGAACACGAGGCTTTCCTTCCAGCCTGCGGCAGCGGCGTAGCGGGCCAGCTCTTCAAAATTCCAGGCGACCTGCTCGGTGGCGTGGCTGTCGGAAGCAAAGGTGATGGGCAGGTCGAGATGCCGGGCAAGCTGCAGAATCTTCGGACCGGGATAGATTTCCCGGCAGCGCTTCCGCAGTCCGGCGGAGGAAATTTCCATGGCCATGCCCGCGTCGCGTACGGCCGTGAGCGCGTCGCCCACAAGATCCATGCTTCCCGGCATGTCCAGCCAGCGGCGGAAATCCTCCACGGAAAAGATCTTGATGAGGTCGGGATGCGCCACGATCTGGAAAAGACGCGTTTCGGCCATGCGCTTCATGGTGCGGTAGTAGCGGGCGTAGAGTTCGCAGCGCTCCTCAAAGGAGAGGGGAGCCCAGTCGTCGGAGGAGGAGTCGAAGCCCCAGCGGCCGAGAAAATGGATGCCGCCGATGAGATAGTCGTAGGGCCGCTCTTGCGTCATGCTGCGGATATAGGGAACTTCCTCTTCCAGCCAGTCCACTTCCAGACCGAGCAGCACGGTGATGCCCTTTTCCTGCTGTTCCTCCCGAAGCTGCGAAACCTCGGCAATGTAGTCGTCGAAGGTGGCGGCCAGATGCGCGCGGTACTCTTCGGGGTAGTCGTAGCCTTCGGGGCGCGGGGAATGTTCGGAAAATCCCTGCACGAGAAGGCCCCGGGCCTGTCCGGCCTCGAACATCTGACGAACGCTGTCCCGGGCATGGGAGTGATTGGTATGGGTATGAAGATCGACGCGTATCATGGCATGCTTCCTGTAGCGCTGAAGGTGAAGGGCATGATGATAGCGCAGGAGCTTCTCCCCCGCAATCTCCGCGCCCGGCTCAGGCGTGCTCCGCTTCGCTCCGGGCGTGAGTTTCCTGCCTCTGCCGCAGAGGTGTTTTTATTGGGAAGAGTGCGTTCTTTCCTTGCATAAAGGCCCGCTTGCGCGTATGATGAAGAAGTATTGTCCGCCTTCATGGGGCGGCTTCCCCTTCAAGCCCAGGAGAGCGTCATGGACTTTCTTTTCTTTTTCATCGGCCTTATCTCGGTGATCTGCGCCCTCACCTACATCAAGAAGAGTTCTCCCAACCGTCGTCATCATCATTGATGCCGCGGGAAGCGGAAGAAGCTTCCTGTTCCGAAAAGTCATAGTCCGGCAGAACCCGGGTTCTGCCGTCTTGTTTGACGTCCGCGCTTAACGGCCCGGGCGTTTTTCTTTCGTCTTTTCTCCGCCGGGCGCTCCCATGCGCTCGGGCAGGCCCGACTCCATGCTGCATATCGTTCTGTATCATCCCGAGATTCCGCCGAACACCGGCAACATCGCCAGACTGTGCGCGGGTACGGAAACCCGCCTTCATCTTATCGAGCCTCTGGGCTTTTGCATCGACGATCGGCATCTTCGCCGGGCCGGACTTGATTACTGGCCTCATGTGGACGTGACGGTCTGGCCTGCGCTTGAGGCCTATCTTCAGGCGGACGGCGCGGGACGTCGTCTGGTGTCCACCAGCGCGCGGCACGGCGAGAGCGTGCAGCATTTTTCCTTTACGCCGCAGGACAGCCTGCTCTTCGGACCGGAATCCTCCGGACTTCCCGAAAGCGTGCAGGCGCTGGCCGCCGCCCATGTGCGCATTCCCGTGAAGGACTGCATACGCAGTCTTAATCTGTCCACGTCGGCGGGCATCATTCTCTACGCGGCTCTTTCCTCTCTGAATGCTCTGGAGAACTGGTAGGACGTTGCGCAGGCGTGGCGGCTGAATCCGCCCCCCGCGTCATGAGGAGTCTCCGCGGCGGGGCAGGGCGACGGTCGAACGAGGGCAGACCGCCTTCGGGCATCGCCTGAAAGCGGTTCGCTGCGGCGACGACGCAGGGCAGGAGGGCTGTTTGTTTCGGATGCCTAGCGGTTCTTGTCAGCTTCGGGCGGTATGCACACGGCCTTCATCCGTTGCAGGTATTCTTCGTTTCTGGCCAGATAGAAGGAAAGAGGCGCGGCGAAGTTCCGCCCCACGAGTCCGTTCACGAGCAGCTGGCTGACTTCCTTTTCCAGCATGAGAATCTGCTGCATGCGCAGAAGCACCTTGCGTTCGCTCCGGGAGTAGCGCTGCAGAAGAATGTCGAGCGCGTAGTTGGCGCGCGGCTGGTAGAACCAGAAATACATAAGATCGAGCGCGTTGATGACCATGCTGACCCACAGGCGCGGATCAATGCTCTTCAGCGTTTTGGGCAGCACGTCGGGGCGGTCGAGCAGCGTCATAACGTTCTTTTCCGGGAACAGCTCCTCAAGCTTGCCGTAGAGCGCCAGCGCTTCATGCAGGCGGCTGCTGTAGTCCACCATGCGTCTGCGGATGTTGCGTTCCCGGTCGGCTATGCCGTCGACGATGCCGATGACGGTATCCGAGGCCAGCTTGACCACGAACACGGAAAAGGCTGCGAGCACGGCAGGATCGCCGCCCGACGCGGAAATGCCGAGCGTCAGCACGGCGTGCAGGAAAAGGGCCAGCGGCAGAGACAGCACGGTGCAGGCGATGTCCGCCAGAATGCTTTTTGTGGAAAAGCCCCGCAGAAGATGGGCGAACACCTTGAAAATGCCGCATCCGGCCATGAGCGCGGAGTAGGTGATCACAGGAGCGTTGACGGCGTTGATGCCCATGCCCTGTTCCAGTATGCGCCATCGCAGCAGAGGCTCGAGCAGAACGACGGAGAGTCCGTTGTACATGAGCGACACATAAAGCGCCGACCAGCTGACGTAGCTTTTCCAGTGCAGCACCGACGAGCGGTGAAGTCCGCCGCTGCCGAGCACGGCCTGCAGAATGTTGCGAAGGCCGGAAATAAGGAACCACAGGGGCGCGCCGAGCCAGGCCAGCCAGCCCGTCTGGGTGCAGAGGAAGGCCAGACAGGCGGGAATGAAGCCCGCAAGAACGCGCAGGGTGTTGGCCAGAGCCGTGTTGACGTAGTGGCAGGCCTCTCCCAGACGCTGCGTTTCTTTCGGCGCGGGCATGAAGCCGTTGGTCATGTGGGACTCCGTGCCGCCGAGCGTGATGATGTTGCCGCGGATGGAGCCGACGTCGGCCGTGGCTATGGAACAGTTGCCGCTGTTGCACACGATGGTGTTTTCCGACACGGGGATCCACTCCGTGTGGCGGCTCTGCCCGAAGTGCCGCAGACCGGGAATCCTGCGCAGCGCCGAGGCCAGCCGGGAGGGTTCTTCGTCCGGGGCGTCGGAACTGTAGGTGACCTGTTCCAGAAGCTCCGTGCGCAGGGGAAGAAGCAGGTGGGCGGAGCGGCCCGGATCGTTCAGTTCCCTGCGGGCGCGCAGCGGCAGGGTTTCCGGGTAGGCGAGTCCCATGCCGTAGCGGTGGCCCGGGCGGCTCGTGGAATCGGTGCCCATGGTGGCGCGCAGCTTGGCCGTCTGGTAGTAGCCGCAGAGCACGGGAATGTTCTGAAGAATGATGCGCAGCTTGCGTATCCGCGGGGAGCGGGAGGCGTCGGCGGAGTGGATCATGGCGCTGCCGCGGGGCGTGCTGAAGCTTTCGTCTTCGGAAAGATCGGTGAAGGCATCCGGCGCGGCATCCCTCAGCATGGCGATGATGAGCTGCTTGAGCATCGGAACGCTGCCGGCATTGATGGCCCGCTGCAGCTCGTTGATGGCCTGCAGGTGTTCCATGTCGCCGTTCTGCCAGTCCTTCAGGTTGAACAGCTCCAGATGCGTGATGCGGCCCTGGCAGTCCCAGAGCAGATTGAGCACGTCTTCGGAGTTGAGGCCTGCCAGATTCAGCGTGATGCGGCAGCCGCTCTTCAGATCGCACAGGCGGGTGAGAAGGTGCAGGGGCGTCTGATTCAGAAGATCCGGGCAGTCCGCCGATTCGCAGGAGTTCTGCAGGGCGGCAGTTTCCGGGAACAGTTCGGGATCGTTCAGGCGGGCGAGCACGGTTTCGGTCGTGAAGGCGTCCAGCTCTTCGAGGTCGTGCAGAAGGACGAATCTGTCTTCGTCGCTGTTGGCGGGATCCTCGATCTGCGCACGCAGGGCGGCGGCGCGCTCTTCCATGAGGGGGAACAGCTTCTTGTGGATGAACTCCGCCAGATGCAGAAGCGACGCCTGTCCGTAGCCCACGAAAAGCATGAACTCATGCGGATCGAGGCTTTCCGGCATGGCATGCAGAAGCGGCACCAGACGCTGACGCTCCACGGCGTTCCAGTAATCGAGTATGCGCATGATGCGTTTTTCCAGCCAGCGCGTGGCGGCCCGGCCTTCGTTCATCAGGGTGGACATGGCCGGGGTGGACAGAAAGGCGATGAAGTCTTCGTCGTTGGTGAAGCCGCGGGGAATCCAGATGAGATCCACGAGACGGCCCATGTACGGCGCATGGAAAAGCAGGCCTATGCGCACGGTGATGCCCATGATTCTGGCGGCGCGGATCAGTTCGCTTGCGGCTTCCGGGGAAACGTAGTTGTAGTAGATGACCGTGAGCGACCGTATGCCCTTGAGCCAGGCGTCCATGATGAGATGCGTGGCGTTCTTGCGGCCCTTGGTGTTGGCGTCGTGCACATGGTTGTCGAACACGGCCTGATTCCAGTCTTCGGGCATTTCCAGCATGTAGTAGCGGTGCAGAAGCCTGCGCACCACGGCATGACGGCCGCCTGCCGCCTGCCGGAAGTCATGCGCCAGACGCAGCTGCGTTTCAAAGTCGCCGTGAGCGCGCACAAGTTCCTTCATGAGCTGAACCAGAACGCGTCCCGTATTGATGCGAAGGGATGTGCGCGCCATGACCAGCACTTCGTCGCGCAGGGCGGTGAGGGCTTCGATTCTGTCGTCGGCCTGCCCCTGGGCGAGCGTGTCGAGCAGACGCAGCACGGCCGAGGCCATGCGCAGCTCCACCGGCACCGCCAGCTCCATGATGCCCGAAGGACTCAGCTGCGGCATGAGACTGGGCAGTCCCTTCCGGCTGTCCTTCACTGTTCGGTTGATCATGGAGAGAAGCTGATAATCCTGCGGATCGAAACGAAGGGACCGATGTGTCATGGCACTACCTGCGGCATTGGAATGGTTTTTTATAGTAGTACGAGAGGCATCCGGACGCAAGCTGCCGGGCGGAGGGCGCCCCCGCCGGAGACGGAAAAATGACGGAATCATACAGAGGAATATTATAGTCTTAGAGAAGAAATCGAGGCGTTGTACAGGCCTGCTTGACATATCTTCTGCCGGATGAGATACTTATCCCCCTATGAGACGTGTACGGCGTCGGATATGCCTTTCACGGCGTGACCGGCGACGTCGTTTTCCTCCGCTCCCCGAGGCCCCGCAGGATGGACTTTCGGCTTGCCTTCGCGCATCGGAGCCGCGCCCCGTTCCGGGAGTGATCGCGGCGGGCTGAGGAAAAAGGGCGATTTCCGCTCCACGCTGCCAGGATCGCAGACAGATCGGCGGCGTGACTTCATCTCAACCCGGAGTCTGCATGACATCATCTTCCTACCGAAGTCTGATGGCGTTTGCGGGGGCATGGCTTTTCTGCCTGCTTCTTGCTCTGCCGTCGGCTTATGGCCAGGATGCCTTTTCCCAGTCGGGCGTGGCCTCGTGGTACGGCCCCTGGCATCATGGGAAATCCACCGCTACGGGGGAAGCCTTCGATATGTTCGCCATGACGGCGGCCCATCGTACGCTTCCTCTCGGCACTCTGGTCAAAGTAGAACATCTGGACAGCGGCAAAAGCGTGATTGTGCGCATCAACGACCGCGGTCCTTATGTCAAGAACAGAATCATCGATTTGTCGTATGCGGCAGCTGACAGCCTCGGTCTGAGCGAGGCCGGCATCTCCCGAGTGAACCTCGAAATCGTGGGAGACCGTGAGGGACGTCCTCTGTCAGGGTCGCAGGCTTTTTTTGTCAGACTGGCGGACGATCAGACATCGTCCGATGCCGTGGCGCAGCAGTTGCGCCGCCTCATCTGCCTGGGCCTGTATGACGCGGCTTCGCTTCTTCATGTGAGCGACGGCGTCATGGCCATCGGTCCGTATGCCAGTTTTCAGGAATCGCAGGATGCGCTGGTGCGCGTGGCAACGACCCATCCCGGCGCCAGCATCATGCTTGCAGAGAAAAACTCGATGGCCCCGGCCGTTCAGGCCGTGGCCGAAAGATAGGCGTTTGCCCCCGGAAAAGGTGAAACGCCCCGGCGGCGCGTGAGAGACGCCGCAACCATGATGCGCGAAAGCCCCCGGATCAGCTCCGGGGGCTTTATTTTTTTAAGACTGAAAACTCCCCGCTATGCGGGGAGTTCCAAAAAGGCGAAGCC
>USBZ01000046.1 GCA_900553065.1 uncultured Desulfovibrio sp.
TCTTTTGGTGTTAAAAATGCTCAGAGAACATCCTCTCAGCTAGTCAAGAGCCTTTCCGAAATGCAACATCATTAGACACCGGGCAAATGTATTTGCGGCACGCGTTTCAGCGTTTGCAGGGACTGGCTTTACCATGCAGCAGTGTTTTTGTTGTGACGGACAAAGTAGCATTGGTTGCGCCTTACTGCTTTTTTGATTAAATCCATCTCTTGTACCGTTTGAAGAAAGACTCCGCATCGTGTGGAATCTGAAAGAAATGCAATGGTCTTCTGGGCTCGGAGCTTCAGAGTCTATCTTCGGATGGAGCAGAACGTATACGGTATCTCCAGATGCGGCGGCATAGGCATGGAGCTGGTGCTGTTCTGACCGGAATACCATGAAACATGATATGGGAGAGGGTATGAATATCGTTTCTTCCGTGATCGATGTACGCAGACAGGTCAAAGAGTGGCGGCGTCAGGGGCTGAGCGTCGGTCTGGTTCCGACCATGGGATATCTTCACGAGGGGCATAAAAGCCTTATCGTTCGTGCCGTTGCCGAGAACGATCGGGTAGTGGTCAGCGACTTCGTCAATCCTACGCAGTTCGGCCCCAATGAGGATCTGACCAGCTATCCCCGTGACATTGAGGCAGACGCCCGTCTTTGCGAAGCTGCCGGGGCGCATCTTATTTTTCATCCCGCGCCGGAAGACATGTATGATCCGGACTTCTGCACCTGGGTGGATATGACAAGCCTGACGGAAGGCCTTTGCGGCAAGACTCGTCCTATTCATTTTCGTGGTGTCTGCACCGTTGTGAGCAAGCTTTTTCATATCGTGGCTCCGGACAGAGCGTACTTTGGTCAGAAGGATGCGCAGCAGCTTGCCGTTATCCGTCGTATGGTCCGCGATTTGAATTTTGACATTGAGATTGTCGGCTGCCCCATCGTACGAGAGGCGGACGGACTCGCCAGAAGTTCCCGGAACACCTATCTGAATGCTGAAGAGCGCAAGGCGGCGCTGGTGCTGAGTCGCGCCGTTTTCCTCGGACGGGACATGATGGAGAAGGGCGAACGGGATGCCTCCGTCATAATCGCTGCCATGAAAATGTGCATTGAGGCAGAACCTCTTGCCCGTATCGACTATGTTGAAATGGTGGATGCCGTTTCCATGCAGACGGTGCAGAGAGCGGAAGGCCCGGTGCTGTGCGCCATGGCCGTATACATCGGCAGCACCCGTCTTATCGACAACTTCCTTTTTGAAGGGTAGGCGTTTTCGCCGTACGGGTTTTCAGACGGAGCATACCGTTGCAGAAATCCCCGGCCATCTCTGGAGTCTGGAAAAGAACCGGGCGCCTGAGATGGCCGGTTCGTCATCAGGCTGTCTTCGGATAAGGTGGCTTCTATGTTTTGGTTCAGACGCATCAGTTCGCTGCTGACACGGCAGATAGGATGCATCATCGTTGTGTGTTCCGGCATGGCCTATGTGTTTCCAGAGCTGTTTGCCTGGACGGTTCCGCATACGTCGCTGTTTCTTGCGGTCATCATGTTCGGTATGGGGCTCACCATACGGGCCGATGATTTCCGCATCGTACTGTCGCGTCCGAAAGCTTTGCTGGCCGGATGCGTGGCCCAGTTCTCTCTGATGCCGTTGCTGGCCTATATGCTGACGCAGGCCTTTTCTCTGCCCGCCGATCTTGCGCTTGGCGTCATTCTGGTAGGATGCTGCCCGGGGGGAACGGCCAGCAACGTGATAACCTATCTTGCCCGCGGCGACGTGGCGCTCTCCGTTGGCATGACGGTTGTCTCCACGCTGCTTGCTCCGGTCATGACGCCGCTTCTTGTTTACGTTCTTGCAGGAAGCCGTGTGGATGTTTCTCTCATCGCCATGATGCTTTCCGTGGTGGAAATCGTTCTTTTGCCTGTGCTGGCGGGACTTGTTCTGCGGGCGGCGGCCGGGCGGCTTGCGGTACGCATGACGGAGTTTTGTCCGCTGGTGTCGGTTCTGGGCATTGTTCTTATCGTAGGAGGCATCATTGCCGTCAACGCGGAGAAAATAGCGGAAAGCGGTCTGCTGGTTCTTTCACTGGTTTTTCTGCATAATGGAGCCGGGCTTTTTCTCGGTCTGATGGCGGCCAGAGTGCTCGGCATGAATCAGGCCGGAAGCAGTGCCCTGTCCATAGAGGTGGGCATGCAGAACAGCGGTCTGGCCGTCGCTCTGGCCACGGCCAATTTTGCTTCAAATCCCATGGCCACGCTGCCCGGCGCCCTGTTCAGCGCGTGGCAGAATATTTCAGGTTCCCTGTTTGCCGGCTGGAGACGCAGTCTGGCGGAAAGGGATCGTTGATGACGGTCCGGGGTTTCCGGACGAATTGGTAATGAAAAGGTGAAGTATGCGCGGAGCATTCAGACAGGCCGATCGTGAGGCGTTGATTACGCTGGGGCTTTATGTCTTCTTTTTCGTGTGGTGGACGCTGTTCGCCTTCGTGCTCGGGAGCGGTGATCCTGAGGAGTACAGTTATGTTTTCGGACTGCCCGCATGGTTCTTCTACAGCTGTGTTCTGGGCTATCCGGTCATGACGCTGATTCTGTGGATCGTGGTCCGGCGTTTTTTTGCCGACATTCCTCTTGATGAAAAGCCAAAGAACGACGGGGAGGATAAGGCATGAACATCGCGCTTATTCCTCTTGTCGGCTATCTTGCACTGACGATTCTTCTTGCCGTGTGGGCGCAGCGCCAGTCCGGAAAGGGCGGCGGCAGTTTTGTGGAGGAATACTTCGTCGGCGGACGTACCATGGGCGGCTTTGTGCTGGCCATGACCATCATTGCCAGCTACACGAGTGCCAGCAGCTTTGTCGGCGGTCCCGGCGTGGCCTATAAGCTGGGGCTCGGCTGGGTTCTTCTGGCCATGATTCAGGTGCCCACCACATTTCTTACTCTCGGTGTGCTCGGCAAGAGATTTGCCATCGTCGGTCGGCGCATTCACGCCGTGACCATTACGGACTTCCTTTATGCCAGATACAGAAACGACGCCGTCGTGATTCTGTGTTCTCTGGCGGTGCTCGTCTTTTTTGCCGCATCCATGATTGCGCAGTTCATCGGCGGTGCGCGTGTGTTTCAGGCCGTCACCGGATATCCGTATGAGGTGGGGCTGATACTGTTCGGCGTAACGGTGGTCATTTATACGGCCGTGGGCGGTTTCCGGGCCGTGGTGGTCACGGATGCGCTTCAGGGCGTGGTCATGCTGCTGGCCTCCGTGGTGATTCTCGTGGCCGTCGTCAGCGCAGGCGGCGGCATGGAGCAATGCATACAGACGCTGAAAGGCATTGATCCCGGACTGATTTCTCCTTCCGGGCCGGGAGACAGCATTCCTGCCCCCATGCTGTTCTCTTTCTGGATTCTGGTGGGTCTCGGCATTCTTGGCCTGCCCCAGACCACGCAGCGCTGCTTCGGCTACAGGGATTCACGCTCCATGCACGATGCCATGATAGTCGGTACCCTCATCATCGGCTTTCTGCTTCTTTTCATGCATCTGGCGGGCGTTCTGGGGCGTGCGGTTATGCCGGGGCTTACGTCCGGTGATCTCATCATTCCCTCGCTTATTCTGGAACTTCTTCCGCCGATATGGGCCGGCGTCTTCGTGGCGGGGCCGCTTGCGGCCATCATGTCCACGGTGGATACCATGCTGCTGCTCGTGTCGGCTTCCATCATCAAGGATTTGTATATCCGGTATCGCCTGAAAAATGACGATTCCAGAATTTCGGCCGCCAAGATCAGTCGCATGAGTTTCGGCTGCACGTTGATAGTCGGTATTCTGGTTTTTCTGGCCTCCTTCGATCCGCCGGATCTTCTGGTCTGGATCAACCTTTTTGCCTTCGGAGGTCTGGAGGCCGTGTTCCTCTGGCCCATCGTGCTCGGCCTGTACTGGAGAAAGGCCAATGCGACGGGCGCGCTCTGTTCCATGCTGGTCGGTGTAGGCAGCTTCATGCTGTTCTCTCTGGGCGGGATTCCTCTCGGCGGCGTACATGCCATTGTGCCGACCTGTGCGGTTTCTCTGCTGGCATTCTGTGTGGGAAATCGCTGGGGCAGGCCTGTGTCTGAGGATGTGACACGGATATTCTGGGAAGATTAGAACGCCAAAGCTGTATAGAAAGAGGGCTGTTTCCTTTCTATGGAAACAGCCCTCTTTCTATTGGCGATGCTGTCTTGTTTCCGGTTGCCGTATCCTACAAATAATATTTGTAGCTAATACCGTAACAAATAAAAATATTTGTTGGACATTATTTTACACATTATGCATTGCTTAACATACTATCAATATTTACAGCGGAGAACCTATGAGTATCGATTTCAGAGTGAGGCCTCCAGTCCCGAGTTATAAGACGGCGGAATTTTACAATAATATTGATGATGTGTCTCAGCGTGCAGCCCGTTTCGGCATGCATATCTCTCCTTGTGCGCGTACATTTTCCATGGAGGATCTCCTTGCGGAAATGGACAGCTGCAATGTTTCGCAGGCCGTTGTTCCCATCCGGAAGGGATGCGGGGGGAACAACGAAGATTTACTGGATCTTTTTGAGCGCTGGCCCGGCCGCTTTATCGGCCTTGCGGGCATTGCTCCTCTCATGGGCATGGATGAGGCCATGGAGGAGCTGGAGCGCTATGTCATCAACGGTCCGTGTGCAGGCATTGCGCTGGAACCGGCTTTTGATCCGGAGCGCTGGAAAGTGGACGACGAACGGGTCTTTCCTTTGTACGAGCGTTGTCAGGAAGCGGGAGTTCCCGTGGTGTTCACCTACGGCGGAATTTTTACTCCCGGTCTTGAGTATTACACGCCTCTTGCCATAGACAAGGTTGCCGGAACCTTCCCCCGCATGCGTATGGCTCTGAGCCACGGCGGATGGCCTTTTGTCACGGAAGTGTGCGAAATTGCCTTCAATCGAGGCAACGTTTATATTGCCCCGGACATGTACATGATCAATGCCCCGGGCAGCAATGACTACATTACGGCGGCCAACGGCCTGCTGTATGACAGAATGATATTTGCCTCGGCGGCCCCCATTATTTCCATGGCGGATGCGGAACGGCACTATCGTACCTGCGGCGTGAGAGAAGAGCGGCTTCCTTTCCTTATGGAAGAGAATGCCCGTCGTTTTCTCGGGCTGTAGTTCGTGAAGGGAGCGGTCTTTTTCCGGCGGCACTTCGGCATCCTGCAGCACAGGGAGAAGCCATGAGACTGGAACAGCTTGCCTCGTTTCTTGAACTTTCCAAACACAGTTCCCTTGTCAGTGCGAGCAGAAGTCTGCACGTGACCCAGCAGGCCCTCAGCGCCTGCATAAAGAATATGGAGACTGAGCTTGGAGTCACCCTGCTCCGGCGCTCTTCCAGAGGGGTGGAACTTACCCCGGAAGGCCGGCAGCTGCTCGCTTTTGCGGCGGATGTCATGCCGAAGTACAGGGACCTGACGAGCGGCTTTCGATCGGCCGACGACGGCCTTCGGGGAACGCTGCGGGTGTACGTCAACACGGCGTTTTACCTGGCGCGTCTTTTCAGCATCGTGGAAAAGTACTGTGCGCGATATCCCCGCGTGAAGGTTATTACCGCCACGCTCAATGCCGACAGCATCTGTGAAAGACTGCTGAGCCCCGCGGAGGAAGACACCTATAGTATAGGGCTTCTCAATATTCCCAATTCCGTGAGCGGAGATCTCGCCTCCTCGTTCGCCATGGACGAGCGGCTGACTTTTCATCCGCTGGCCGGCGGCGGATACCATGCCTGCGTAGGGCAGACGCATCCGCTGGCCCGTCATCGTTCCGTATCCATGAGACGTCTCATCCGTGAACCCATCATAGGCGGAGCTGCGGATGAAATGTGCATCACGCCGTTGTACGCGCTGCTTTCCCGGTACGGGAAGCCCAACATCGTGCTTGCCACGACGTCTCTCAATCTCTGGAGTCACTCCATCGCCAACAATGTGGGCATCGGCTTTCTGCACGACATTTTTCTTGATGGTGCGGAGCCGTTCCGGACGTATCTTCAGGGCATTACGACCATAGGCATACGCGAGAACATGACGGCCGTGACGGGGTATCTTCTGCACGGAGAGCCGGGAGAAATCCTCAAATCGTTTATTTCATTCCTTCCCAGGGGGAATGACAGGGAGATACAGACATGCATGCATCGGAAGTGAAATCCAGAGACAACTACTGGATTCATACCCTCATATATTTTCTGCTGACCTTCGGCTTCCGCTATGTGCCTTTCGACGGCATTTCGCCGTTCGGCATGGGCATCATGGGCGTGTTCATCGGCCTGCTTTACGGCTGGACGTTCATAGGCTTCATCTGGCCCAGCATGATGAGCATTTTTGCTCTGGGCGTGTGCGGCTTCTTCAAGACGCCGCAGGCTGCCTTTGCCAATGCGTTCAGCAACCATCTGGTGATCTTCATGCTGCTGGTGCTGGTGTTTACGGCCTTCTGCGAAAAGAGCGGCATCAACAAGAAGATGTCCTGCTGGTTTCTGAGCCGTAAATGCCTTGTGGGCCGTCCCTGGACCTTCACCCTGATGGTGCTCATCGGCTCCTTTGTGGTGAGCTTCCTGGTGGACGGAAACGCCGTGGTGTTTCTGGTCTGGAACCTGCTGTACAGCATTTTTGAGGAAACGGGCTATAAGAAGGGCGACCGCTATCCCGCATTCCTGTGCGCAGGCGTGGCCATTACGGCAGTTCTTTCCTTCGGCTGCAAGCCTTGGTGCAATGTGTGCATTCTGGCCATAGGCGCGCTGGAATCCTCTTCCAAGGGCGCGCTGACGCTGGATTATCTGACCTTCATGGCGGTGACCATTCCTCTCTGCCTGCTTTTCGTCATCGCGTACTTCCTTGTGATGAAGTATGTGTTCAAGCCGGACGTCAGCAATCTCATGAACCTTTCCGAAGAGTATCTTGAGAACATGCGTCGCGAACTTAAGCTGAACACCAGGGAAAAGGTGGCCGCCGTGGCGCTTGTGGTGTTCATGGCGCTCATGCTCATTCCCAACCTTCTGCTGGGCAATGCCGGAGCTCTGGGTCTGCTCGGCGAATTCAACTTTCTCTCGGCCGTGGCGGTCGTGCTTATTGCGCTTTGCGTCATGCGTCTGGAAGGCCGCTCCATTCTGGATTTTGAATCCTGCGCCCGTGACGGCATTCACTGGAACGTGTTCTGGATTACGGCCGCCGCCATTCCCGTTTCCGCGGCGGTGAGCAGCGATGCCGCGGGCATTACGGCCTGGCTTGCGTCCGTCATGAGTTCCAGCCTGGAGGGCACCAGCGTGGTGGCCTTCCTGATTCTGTTCTCCCTCATCCTCAATGTGGCCACGCAGTTTACGCACAACGTGAGTCTTGTGCTCATCGCCGTACCCATCGGCTATCAGGTGAGCCAGATGCTGGGCCTGAACCCCGTGGCCATGACGGTGCTCGTCATCATCGCGGCCGCCTGCGCCTATGCCACGCCTGCGGCGTCCACCTGCGCGGCCATCATGTTCTCCAATGTGGAATGGATCGGGGTGAAGAATGCGTTCAAGGCAGGAACGAGCGCCGTACTTGCGGGGCTGGTGTTCCTGTTCGTGTTCGGCTTCCCCGCTATTGGCCTGGTGTATGGTTTCAGCCTGTAGCACTATCGTCGGCGCCTCGACGGGGCGTTGACGGAACAAGTCGGAAGATCGAGGTTCTCAATGAAGATTTTCGATATGCGTATTCGTCCGCCTTTCGGCAGTATCTGCAAAGGGATGTTCAATAATCCCGGTCGTGAACTTTTTGAGCCGGAATCCTTTGCCCGGCGTTTCGGCATGACCATAGGCGAATCGGCAAGACTGAAGTCCATGGATCTGTTCATCCGGGAAATGGATGAAGCCGGCGTTTGTGCGGGAGCCGTACTGATCCGCAAGTCCACGGGCATGGACAACGCGGATCTGGCGAAGCTTGACGCGCTCTGGCCCGGTCGTTTCGTCGGCGTGGCGGGCGTGGATCCTCATGACTCGGGCGCGCTTGATGAAATCGACCGGTACGTCGTTCACGGCACGGCGAGGGCCGTGCTGGTGGAGCCGGGATTCTGCAAGCCTGCGCTCAGAGCGGACGACCGTGCAGTTTATCCGATCTATGAGAAGTGCGAGGCGGAAAACATTCCCGTATTCATCTCGTTCGGCGGCTTTGTGGCTCCGGATCTGAGCTATACCGACGCCATGATCATTGAACGTGTGGCGCTGGATTTTCCCCGTCTGAAGCTGGTCATTGCGCATGGCGGCTGGCCCAACGTGGGCGGCATATGCCATGTGGCCTTCGAGAGGGAGGGCGTGTACCTCGCTCCGGATCTGTACACCATGAACGTTCCCGGCAACAGAGAGTATCTGGCCGCGGCGAACTACCTTATTCCTGAAAAGTTCCTGTTCGGCTCGGCGTATCCCTGCGTGGATATCCGTCAGGCAGTGGAATACTACAGGCACTGGGGGCTTCGTCCCGAAGTCATGGAAGGCGTCATGTACGGCAACGCCGCGCGCCTTCTCGGCCTCGACGGATAAAAGAAAATATCCTCCGCATGGTCGGGAGAGCGCGTGCGGAGGATGTTCAGAACGGGAAGGCCCCGGTTTCCGTCATGGAAACCGGGGCCTGATGTTATTTTTCAAGGTCGGCGATAAGTTTGTTTACGGCTTCTTCCGTGGTTGCCCAGCTGGTGCAGAAGCGCACGGCGGTGTGGGCATCATCCGTTTTCTGCCAGAAGCTGAAGGAATAGTCCGTACGCAGTCTTTCAAGCACAGCATCGGGAATGATGGGGAACTGCTGATTGGTGAAGGACGGATACAGCAGCGACCAGCCCTGCTTCAGAAAGGCGCTGCGCAGGCGCATGGCCAGCTTGTCGGCCTGTTTGGCAATGCGAAAATACAGGTCGTCCTGAAAAAGAGCCAGAAACTGCAGGCCCAGAAGTCTGCCCTTGGCCAGCATGGCTCCTCGCTGCTTCATGAGATAGCGGAAGTCCTTCTTCAGGGCGGGAGCGGTGATGACGACGGCTTCTCCGAACAGCGCGCCCACCTTGGTGCCGCCTATGCTGAAGGCGTCGCACAGAGCGGCGTAGTCGGCCAGCGTCACGTTATTGGCTTCGGACATGAGTCCGTATCCCATGCGGGCGCCGTCCACGAACAGGGGCAGACCGAGTTCACGGCAGGTACGGCTGATGTCCGTCAGTTCGTCCTTGGTGTACAGCGTGCCGAATTCCGTCGGAGAGGAAAGGTACACCATGCCGGGCTGCACCATGTGCTCAAACGAATCGTCGGCATAATGAACGGCGCAGGCTTTGCGGATCTGGTCGGCGGAAATTTTTCCCTCGCGGGCGGGCAGCGCGAGCACCTTGTGACCCGTGGCTTCCACGGCGCCGGTTTCATGAACGTTGATATGTCCGTTTTCGGCACAGAGCACGCCCTGCCAGGGGCGCAGGGCCGCTTCGATGACGATGAAGTTCGTCTGTGTTCCGCCTACCAGGAAGTGCACGTCGGCCTCGGGAGCCGAGCAGGCTTTGCGGATGAGCGCACGGGCTTCGTCGCAGTAGTGATCTTCTCCGTAGCCGGGCGTCTGGTCGAGGTTGGTGGCGCTCAGAAGTTCCAGTACGCGCGGATGCGCGCCTTCTTCGTAGTCCGATTCAAAACGCAGCATGGAATCATCTCCTGTTTTCCAGTCGCTTCCAGCGGCACAGTATTCTTTCGGCGACGTGGCAGATTTCATAGATAACAAGACCGAGCAGACTCATGGAAAGAATGCCGCAGAACATTTTAAGCTGATCGCCGCGTCCCCATGCGTCCATGATGAGAAAGCCGAGACCGCTCTGCGTGGCAAAGGATTCGGCCATGAAAAGTACGGCCACGGCCGTACCGCTGCTGACCTTGAGCGCCGTCATGGCGCTGGGCAGCGCGGCCGGTACGAGAACGTGGCGTACAAGCTGGACCGGCGTTCCGCCCAGTGTGCGGAAGGCGTCCAGATAACGGGCGTCGAGCTGCCGTATGCCGTCGCGGGTGACGACAAGAATCTGATAGCCGGTCGTCAGCGCGATGATCAGAATCTTGGAAAGATCGCCCAGACCGAACAGCGTGAGAAACACGGGCAGAAGCACGATCTTCGGCAGAGGATAGGTCAGAAAGACCATGGGCGAGACATAGCGGTCGATGCGCCTTCTGTAGCCGAGCAGGATGCCGAGAGGAAAGGCGACGAGCCATGCCAGAATCATGGCGGACACCACGCGGAAACTGCTGCTCAGAATGTGTCCGCGCATGACCGGTTCCTGCAGCGACGCTGCCCATGCGTTCAGCACTTCCGCAGGGGCGGGCAGAAGATAGGGGCCGAGCGCCGAGGCGCCTGCCTGCCAGAGCAGCAGAAGGGCGAGAAAGGCCACGACGTAGCGGAACAGAATGTCGAGAATTTTCATGCGTCCGCCTTTTCCGGAGCTCGGGAGCCTGAGTCTTCCAGCGCTTCGTGAACCTTGCGGATGAGGGAGAAGTAGGCGTCGCTGTTGCGGCAGGAGGCGTCGCCGAAGCAGGGATTGTCCAGCCAGAGCTTCTTTGTGGCGGGCGTTCCGCCGAGTACCATGATGGAGCGGCCGAGGAACACGGCTTCCGCCACGTTGTGCGTCACCAGTATGACGCTCATGCGGCGGCGCTTCCAGACGGTGAGAAGCAGATTCTGCAGATGCTCGCGCGTGATGGCGTCGAGCGCGGCGAAGGGTTCGTCCATGAGCAGCAGATCGGGCCGGGAAATGAGCGCGCGTCCGATGGCCACCCGCTGACGCTGTCCGCCGGAAAGCTGCACGGGAAGGCGCTGTTCCAGCCCCTCCAGTCCCAGTTCCTTCAGCATGTCGGCCACGGCGGCGAAGCGTTCCTTCTTCGGCACGCCCTTGAGCTCAAGGGGCAGAGCCAGATTGTCGCGCACGCTTTTCCAGGGAAAAAGACCGTAGTCCTGCAGAATGAAGGCGGTTTTCCAGTGCGCGGGCATCAGAATCCGGCCTTTGTCGGGAGCGCTCAGTCCGGCGATCATGGCCAGCAGCGTGCTTTTGCCGCAGCCGGACGGGCCGATGACGGACAGGGATGATCCGGCCGTCAGCTCGAAGGAGAGATCGGAGAGAACGTCACGGCTGCCGAAACGTCTGCTCAGCGCCGAAACCTGCAAGCTGTCGCCGTTCATTTCACATCCTGAAAAACGATGTCGGCGAGCGCGGGCACGCCTTTCTTCAGGAGTCTGTTTTCCTGCATCCAGGCGGCGTAGTGCCGGATGTCCTCCTCGGAGGGGAGGCCCAGCGGCGTCAGCGGATCCTCAAAACGGAGCATGGCATACTGAGGCGCGGCCTTCGGAGAAAGCAGGCCGAGTTTCAGCATCATGTTCTTGTAGGCTTCGGGATTTTCATTGATGCGACGGGCTTCTTCAGCCAGCGCGGCGCGGAAGCGGGTAACGCGGTCGGTGAAGGCCGGATCGTTCAGGGCAGGCTTTCTCAGGGCAATGACGGCAAGCGGCAGATCAAGGGCTCTGTCGTCGAGCAGAACACGGGCGCCCTGACCTTCCACGAGAGAAAGAAGAGGTTCCGGCAGCAGAGCGGAGTCTATCTGACCGGCAAGCAGCATCTGAAGGCGCACGGGAATCTGGCGGATATCACGTTTTTCCAGCAGGCCTTCGGTCTTCTGCTGTTCCATCAGGGAATCAAGAACGAAATCCACTATGGTGGCGCGTCCGATGGAGCAGTTTTTTCCCTTCAGATCGGCAAGCGTTTGTGCGGAGGATTTCGGGCTGACGGCCAGTCCGAAGAATCGGGCGTTCGGCGTGGAGTGGGAGGTGGTGGCCACGATCATCTGCGGAGCGCCGTTTTCATTCTGCATGAGCACGTTGATGATGTCGCCGAAATGACCGTCCAGCGCGCCGGCTCTCATGGCTGCGCCGAGTTCGAGCGCGCTCTGGAAGGGCACGATTTCCACCTCGAGGCCGTGGGACGAGAAAATGCCGTCTTCCCGGGCGGCATGGAGAATGAGGGAGTCGGCGGCGGGAAGCGTGCCGATTTTCAGAACATCGGCGGCCCGGGCGGGAGTCTGCGTCAGAAAGGCGGACAGAAAGGCAATGAAAAGGAAAAGGCGTTTCAGTACGGTCATGGGATTTCCTGAGAGAATTGGAGGATGAAAGAAGATTCAGGCGTTTTGGGGCGCGGAGAAGCCGTTTTCCCGAAGAAAGGATTCGGCAAAGGAAACGGCCTGAACGGTAAGAGCTTCGCAGGCATGAGGGGGATCGGAGGGGAGAAAGCCTCGCGGTCTGAGATCCCGGCAGAGAAGCGAGCCGAAGCGTGCCGTGAAGGATTCGGCAAAGCGGAAGCAGAGATTTTCGATCTGCCTGGCGGACAGTCCCTCATGGGCTCCGATGATACCCGTGAACATGAGCGCTCCTTCCACAAGACCGCACTGGGCGCGGAAGCGTCCTGCGCCGTGCATGCCTATGGCGGCATGAAGCGTCTGATCGTTTATGGTCACATGAAAGGAATCGCCCAGACAGAGAAGCATGGTTCTTGCGCAGTTGAGATCTCTGTTCCAGTAGAGATCATGCACGTTGTTTTCGATGTGGTTCATGGTCTTCCTTTCAAAATTTTTTCGGGGAGGAGATGGGGAGGTGTCAGGCCTCTTCCTTTTCCCTGCCGACATACGGAGCCGTGGAGCGCTTTTCCAGCAGATGATGAGAAAATTCCACGCGGGTGATGTTGTTCGGCGTGCCGGTTCCCGTCATGCGTTCATAAAGGATGTTGAAGGCATTGCGCCCCTTTTCTTCGGTGTGATGTTCCACGGAGGTGAGCCCCACGCTCCAGAATCGTGATTCGGACAGGTTGTCGAAGCCGCATACGCTGTAGTCTTCCGGCACGCGCAGGCCTTTTTCCTCCAGCGCGTCGAGCACGCCGTAGGCCACGAAATCGTTGACCGCCACGAGGCCGGAAATGCGGGAACGGTGTTTCAGGCATTCCAGGGTAAGCTCGTAACCTGTCCGGTGCTCTATGCCTATGTCGTTGAGTTCTTCGGTCGGAGTGATGTCGCGGGCAAAGACCTGTACGGACGTATTCTGCTCCTGGGCGTATACGTCCCGGATGCCGTCGAGGCGGCGGATGCGGATGGCGTTGGCGCTGTTGAGAGTAGTGGTTATGAAGGCGATATGCCTGTGGCCGAGGGAGAGCATGTGTCGCCCTACGAGCATGCCTGCGCTGTAGTTGTCCAGCTCCACGGTATCCACGTTCAGGCTGGTATTTCTGTCGCCGATGACAACGATGGGAAGAGTGCGGTTGACCTTTTCCAGCATGTCCGCGCTCTGGGGCATCATGGTGAAGATGATGCCGGATACTCCCATGTCCAGCGCCGTCTGAAGAATTTCCGTTTCCTTGGCGGCGTCTCTGTAGGTGGTGAAGATGAGCGTGGCGATCCCGTGCTGTTCCGCAGCCTGCTGTATGGCCTGAATCATGTTGGCGTAGTAGGCGTTGCCGATGTTGGGACTGACGATGAGAACGAGATTTCTGGAGGCGAGGGGACTGCGCCGGTGACGTACGGGCGCGCGATACCCCAGAACATCCGCCGTATGGCGCACATTCCGTACGGTGTCCTGAGAAAAGGATACGTCCGGCCTTCCGCTGAGAATCATGGATGCCGTACTCAGCGAGACTCCGGCCGCCCGGCTGACGTCTTCCAGGGTAATTCTTTTTTTTGCGCTCATGGGTGATGCTCCAGGTGAAAGCTAACGACAAGCGATGATTTCGTCAAACGAGGGGCGAAAAGGCAGTTGTTAAAAATTTAATTCAAAACTTTGACAATTCCAAGTTCTTCTAATTCAATGATTAAATTTTTAAAATAAGAAAAAATAATAAATTATCTTGATTAAAAAAGATATTATCCATAATCTGAAAAGGGTTGAAACGGTAACCCGCTGAATGTTTATTAAAATTTTAGTTAAAATTTTTTCAAAATTATAATTAAAATTTTAATAAAACTTCCCACAGCACGGGATCGAATCCTTTAATCTTTCATCAGGAGCTTTGCTATGAGCGCACCCAGCAAAAAGGAAATCCGCAGGGTGGTGCTGGCCAGTCTGCTTGGGGCCACCATCGAATGGTACGATTTCTTCCTGTACGGCGTTGTTGCAGGCATCGTCTTCAACAAGCTCTACTTCCCCACGGAAGACCCCTTCATCGGAACGCTTCTGGCGTACAGCACCTTTGCCATCGGTTATCTGGCGCGCCCCTTCGGCGGATTCGTGTTCGGGCACTTCGGCGACAGACTGGGACGCAAGAGCATGCTCGTGCTTACCATGCTCATCATGGGACTGGCCACCATCGGTATCGGTCTTGTGCCTACCTATGCTCAGATAGGCATTGCCGCCCCCATCATCCTGCAGACGCTGCGTCTCTGCCAGGGCCTCGGCCTCGGCGGCGAATGGGGCGGCGCCGTGCTCATGACCTACGAATATGCCAGCAAGAAGGAACGCGCCTTCTATGCCAGTATTCCTCAGATGGGACTGGCCACGGGTCTGTGCCTTTCGTCCGGCGTGGTGGCGCTGCTTTCCTGGGGCCTTACCGACGAGCAGTTCCTTGCCTGGGGCTGGCGTATCGCCTTCCTCGTGAGTGTGTTGCTCGTAGGCGTCGCGCTTTATATCCGCATGCACATTCTTGAAACGCCCGACTTCCAGAAGGCTCAGGAAAAGGCCCGCCAGGACAAGGCCAAGAAGACGCTGCCTATCGTGAAGGTCTGCAAGGAACATCCCGGCAACATCGCACTCGGTATCGGCGCCCGCTGGATCGACGGCGTGTTCTTCAACGTGCTGGCCGTGTTCGTCATCA
>USBZ01000047.1 GCA_900553065.1 uncultured Desulfovibrio sp.
CTGTTGTTATTGATCCATTAATTTTTCTGTCGTCAATGTCGGCACTATTTTTTGATACAAGTATGCCAGCATAAAAAAATCCCCGCCAGAATATGGTACTGACGGGGATAATGAGGGACAAGATCAGGGAGAGACAGTTCGTTTGCCGATGGGCATGGGATTATTCCTCTTCCGGGATATCCCAGGAGTCGGTGTGAATGATGACCCCGTTCCGGATCTCAAAGATTCCGCCGAAGCCCTGTTCCTCTTCCCATCGCCATTGCCAGTGGCCTTCAGGGCATGATGTGGCCATGACTTCCGTAAACGTCTCTGGGTAGCTCCAGGGCGTATCGAAGAAGTAGCTGGTGTCGTCATGTTTTCGGCAGCAGGCATCCCATTTGCAGCCCCAATGGCTGTTTGTGAAGGTGTACCAGTCTGCGGCTCCGAATCGTTTGATGAGATTTCGGGCACACTCGGCGGTACAGCAGCTTTCGATGAAGCCGGACGGATGCTCAACATAAAGCAGTCCTTCCTGCTCATACTCCGTGCATACCCGCTCCGCATACCGTTCCTTGAAGGCCTGCATTTCCTCGGGGGAAACGATTCTGTTCGGAGAACTGGTTTTTGAGAGCTCACGCGGAAGAGGGACAAGCCTGCTGAAGCAGAATTCACCTTTCTCATCCACGATGCTCTCACGAGTGAATGAAGCAGCCGCTTCATTGAGTGGGGTCACGGTGTTGGATACCCAGTTCGGCATAATAGCCTCCTTAAATAGCAAAAGCCGGACTCCGTGAGGAATCCGGCGATTTGCGGTTGATGGTGTTATGAGGTGAGAGATACGGATCTACAGGTCCGACATGATGTAAAATCTTCGGCAGTGAGGGCAGAAGAGAAGTTGTTTTCTGAGTCGGTTATGCCGGATCTTTTGACCACGGACGTGTACGTTGAACAGGTTCCACAGGAACCGGAAGTCAACCGGTATCATCGTATCCGATGAACACTTCGGGCAGTGCATGGGGGCTCCTTTCTATAAGTGACTTCGCTATGATATCAACAATATTTCTATATGATTATGCCATATTATACAGATGTTGAAGAGAGGCAAGAGAGAACAAAAAGTTCCGGCGAGAATCCCCTTTGCTTGCCCTCCGATTAGTCCCCTGCTAGACTCGGATTTGTCCAGTTGTTCGGCTTTATGGAGCCGTGCTTGCCCTCCGATTAGTCCCCTGCTAGACTGAGAAGTAGCTGTAGAACTGAGTCATAATCGCCGTGCTTGCCCTCCGATTAGTCCCCTGCTAGACTTTGTTTCCCAGCCGCGATACAGAGCCTGACGCCGTGCTTGCCCTCCGATTAGTCCCCTGCTAGACTTCGGCCAGAGCGTAGGTTTTTTCCAGGGACGCCGTGCTTGCCCTCCGATTAGTCCCCTGCTAGACTCTTCTGCGGCGTATCTCTCAGCGCGTGCATGCCGTGCTTGCCCTCCGATTAGTCCCCTGCTAGACTAGTAAGAGCTTTCTTGATTGTCGTTGGCTGGCCGTGCTTGCCCTCCGATTAGTCCCCTGCTAGACTGAAACGGTAACATTTACGCGCCCCACCGACGCCGTGCTTGCCCTCCGATTAGTCCCCTGCTAGACTGGCCATACTATACGCCCACCATCCCGTCGTGCCGTGCTTGCCCTCCGATTAGTCCCCTGCTAGACTGCAAGGCATGGAAGGCCGCGCTGCCCGAGGGCCGTGCTTGCCCTCCGATTAGTCCCCTGCTAGACTCGATGTAACGGGCGCACTCTCCAATGCGTTGCCGTGCTTGCCCTCCGATTAGTCCCCTGCTAGACTACACTGTATCGCATTGCCGCGCAAGAGGCCGCCGTGCTTGCCCTCCGATTAGTCCCCTGCTAGACTAGCGGCACAACAACTTACCGGAATCATGAGGAAAAACTGCAGATTTTTCTTTCGGATTCCGGTATTTTTTGTGCATTTAAACGTCTTTTTCAGAATTCCAGCAGGCGACACTGCTCCATGGGCTTGTCGTGCACGGTCTTTTTCCCCACAAGAAATTTCATTCTCGCATATTGCTGATCCGTGACCTGCAGAGCACGCACGCTGCCTTGTGAGGGCAGATTCTTCTCCAGTTTCTGCATATGGGTATCCACCATGTCCTGCCCCCGGCATATGCGCATATAGACAGAAAATTGAAGCATGACGTATCCGTCGTCCAGCAGAAACTTTCTAAAACGCGTCGCTTCTTTTCTGTCGCTTTTGCGCGTAACCGGCAGATCAAAGAAAACAAGCAGTCTCATATAGCGCGATCCGCCTTCAGGCATGTCAGCCTCTCCTGTCGTCTTCCGGAAAATAAGGCAGAGGAATGTCGTCCCGCAGTTTCAGATAGAAAACGCGGAGCTGTTCAATCTGTTTTTTTACGGCGTCCAGCAAAAGCATTTCCGAACCGTCCATGTTCACAGGCTGGAAGAATATGTTGGCCAGTGCTCTTCGATCCTCAAGCCCGAAGGTAGCCTGCCCGGATGTTTTTCGCCGGATGGCAAGGACAAGGCTGTCGACAAAAGGTCGCCAGGGTTCAATCATATCGTCGGCAAGATTGAACGCATTGGCCATGCTTCTGTGATGCAGACCAAGCGAGGGAGAAAAGCCCCTTGCGGCAAGTTCCCTAGCCATGAGCGCTCGAACAAGAGCATAGCCGTAGTTCAGCATGACATTGAGCCTGTCCCCTCCGTCCTGATCTCTGTTGAAACTTTCCTCCCAGTATTGCCAGTAGAGGCGTGCGGCTACGCCTTCCACATTGTCGGAGTCGCCGCTCTTCACCTTGGCGGAAAGAACGGACAACCGTTCCGCCTGCTCATCCGGTCTGCCTGCCCTGTGAAGGCTCCATGCCTGATTATGTATCTTTCGGCGTATTATCTGTTGCCACAGACGTTTTCTTCGTACTTCGGACAGGGTGATCTGCCGCTGCAGCGTTTCAGCGTGTCTGTGAAAGGTATGAAAAGGCAACAGGCTGCCGCAGGGCATGTGCTTGTCGTTGCAGCAGATGACAAGACAGCCCGCCTCCGCACAGCGGGCCATCAGCGCTGCCGTAAGAGAGACCTGCTGCGTATCCAGTATAAGAAACGCCATGTCCTCCAGAGGAAAGGTGAACGTTTCGTTGCGTCGTTCCAGAAGAAGCTGATTCTGTTTTACGGAAAGCCGGGCCGGTTCGCTTACGTGTATGCCGCGCCAGTTCATGAGCGCCTCGGATCCCGTTCCCGAGTCACGCGGACCCGACGCCCCAGCCTGTCCACTATATATTTTTCAAAATGATCCAGTTGAAGGACGCCGATTCCCTTGATTTTCTTCTGCTTGTCTTCGGCAAGGCTCAGGCTGATGGCAGCCGTCGTCCGATCCATGCCGACATAGTATCCCTCCCTGATTGTTTCCCGCTTCTTCGTCAGCACATAACAGTTTTTCGTAAGCGAGAACAGAAATTCATAGGACTCGTCCATGACGGGCCACTGAGCCTCAGGCGTGGCGTTTCTGCATGCCCGCAGGGGCAGTCTGCCGTCGGCAATATCCTTCATGTACACGGGCACAAGGTAGAATCTGCCGTCACGGGAGTACACGTCCGTGCGCGCCATCTCTCCATTGTCGGCCTGGGCCACGCCGCTGCCGCGCTTCAGCGTAACGCCGCTGGAAAACTCGCCTCGCCGCACACGCACATGGCGGACCACATTGCCGGAGTCCGGGTCGGTAAACGGAGGACGGCTTTTTTCCGGCAGGGCAAGCCATGTGCGAAGAGCCGAAACAAGCTTCCGGCAGCGTTCGGGATCCTTGATGTTTTCCAGGTCTCTCATGGTCAGGTCGTTCACCCATTTGCGCTCATAGACCATCTGCCTGTTCACACCGTTCACGGTTTCTTCCCGCAAAGAGCGCAACGTCTCTTCATGCAGCGCCCCGGTCTTCTTGCTTTTTATTTCGCGGGAAACGGAAACGCTGTTTATCACCGGTTCGAGACTCTCGCGGAAATGATTCCACGGCCTCGGCAAACGGTCGTTCAAGCCTTCGAGTTCGTTTTTCTTGAACTGACGGGTGATGGCCTGAAGCATGCCTTCCGTGCAGCAGGCCACAATGACGGCATCGAGCGCATGGTGCTGATCGCCTTCCCGTTCGCCTTGTTCATTTTTCTTCAGGCTCTGAACGCCCCATACATGACGCAAAAAGTTCGTGACTGCGCCCGGACGAGTATAGACACGGCGACAGTTTCTTTCCTCATCCGGCGCATCCTTCAGCCGATAGGCATATTCATTGCGGAACCACTGGGCGACGAGTCTGGCTGTGTAGGCCGAATCGGTGACGTTGCGGGCGTGAAAACGACCTTCGACTTCCCCGCTCAGATCCTTGAGCAGAAAGAAGCGCTTCTTGCGGGCCTTGACGGGCAACCCGTTTATCCACACTGAATAACGATGCCATGCCTCGGCATCGGCATTTCCCTTCCATTCAAAGGGAGTCTTGTTCAGCTTGGACTGATTGGCTCCGGCAAGGCACAGGCACTGATTGTTCCGGCTGTTGTCGAATGTCCGGCTGCGTGGAAGAATGTGGTCTATCTGCACATGATTCATGCCGTCCTTCAGCCAGTCCAGCGGAATGTGGCCTCCGGGGGCGCCTCGATACACCGGAGAATCCGCGCCGAGAAGCTGCGCATACGCGCAATGCTCGTTCTGCTCCAGCCAGAGCTCATACCGCTTGAGCTCGGCAGCGGAAGGGGGGCGGTTCCATTTTTCTTCCAGCGCCTTTCTGTGCCGCTCTCTTTCCGATGTTCTGGAGCGGATGCCGGAGTCCATTTTTTTGCGTTCGCTCGCGCTCTTGCCCACGTCGCGAAGCATTTCGATATTGACGCGCCCCGGCCACAGTCCGAATTCATGGCATACGGCCCTTACCTGTCGCTTCACTTCGCGCAGAAGGTGCTGAACAACGGGATTACGTATGTCGTTGATTTCCACTTCGCGTTCTCTGGCATGATCAAAGCCTGCAGCATCACAGGCCTCGTCGTACCGCATGCCTTTGCGCATGAAGGGAATGAGGGCACGCATGGCTTTGACGCTGAGATTCATGGTTCCGCGAAAAGCACTGAACTTACCTTCCCTGGCGCAGACCATAATGTTTTTTCTGATCGAGTCGTCGATATCGAGCTCTGCCAGTTCATGTTCCATGCTGTCGAAACCGTCGTTGTCGGAAAGAATTTTGGCTATTCTGTCTATGACGGGCCAGCCGGGATAGCGGTCGTCTTCGCCGGTACGCTCCTGCCGCAGATTTTCAAAAAGCTCGGGGCCGAGGCAGCTCTTCAACGCCATGGTGCCCGCGCACGACGCACCGGAACGCCTTACGACATCGGCGTTTTCTTCCTTCATATCGATCACGCCGTTGCTCATGGGGTAGGAGAGCTCATCGAAAAATACATCGGGACCGAACTTCAGCTTTCTCCGCACACTTTTATAGGTGATTTTTGCCGTGCATCCGAACAGCTCGATCATGGTCTGCTGTTCCGCCAATGAAAGAGGCCGCACCTCGTCGTTTTCCCTGACGCGCAGATGGACGACTTTTTGAAGAAAGCGGAAAAATTCTGCCGTAGGGGAGAACGCCGGAGCCCGTTTTTCATGTTCGAGAAAAACGCAGTTGCCGACCATGGAGGCTACGGACTTCAATTCCCGCTGATTAAACGCCAGCGAGCAAAAACGCTCCTCAATGCCCGACGCCGCAAGACGGTTTCCGAAGTCACGCTGACGCTCGAACAGCAGATGTACTTCCTGTTCCTGCCAGCTCCGCATCACCATATGCGTGTACTGCGCTTCCCCCTTATAGTTCTTGCGGTTTCTTCTGTCGGACTGTTCAGCCATAAACTGACCTATGGTTTCCGCGCCGCTTTCTTTCAGCTTTCGTTCGAGTTCCCGGAGTGATTCCTTCACCTTGCCCGCATCATCGTTGTTCTCATTTTTGCTGTTGGAGCGGAAACCCCTGTGCTTGGCAATGTGAATGAGAGCGACGGCAAACTCCAGATCGGAAAGAGGGGATTGTAATCCTCTGCTGCGCAGTTCCCAGGGGGAGTTCTGGGGAGTTCCCTTTTCATGATGAACGGCATCGAGATTTTTTATTTCGGGAACACCTGCCTCGGCAATCAGATTGCGGACTGCCTTCATGCGCTGCGCCTTGCGGGCGATAACGCGGCGAACCGAACGCTTTTGTCTGCGCGCCACATTAAGAAGTTCATGAGTTTTGGCATCTTCTGGTGCATCTATGATACGAGAGCCTACGGCATAGGTGACAATTCCGTCTGGAGATACTTTCTGCAGAATATGTTTTTCCAAGGTGATCGGGGATTCTTCGATAAGAGCCCAACCAATGGATGAACTTCCGAGATCGAGTCCAAGAACGATGTTTTCTGCAATGCGCATGAGGCTCTCCTTTCAAAAGACATATCTTGACAAATAACATTGGAGAGCATAAAAAGATAGTACCTTTAGCAGGGGACTTATCGGAGCGCAAGCACGGTAAGGTCGTCTCCCTTATAGGGGGGCGAACGTATTTGACCGGGAAGTCTGCAGGCTTCCCGGTCTTTTTTTATTGTTTACTTCTTCAACAACGTCGGTATTTTCCTATCCTGATAAAAAAATCCCCGCCAGGCATACACCTGACGGGGAGCGTAAAAGCATTACTGCTCAGAAATTAGAACTTCCATCCCAGAGTGAACCGGACACCCTGATCGGTTTCATGGCTGGAGGCCTGGACACCGTAGTTCAGGCCGAGGCTCAGATTGCCTTTTTCAGCCTGAACGCCGACCATGCCCGCCCAGCTCGTGGAATCCATGATGCGGGTGTTGAAGCCGTCCGTGGCATCGACACCGGAGAAGTGCACCTTGGTGAAGGCCTTCTTTTCACCGGTGGCGGGAATGACGGAGACATCCGCCTGAGGCTTGATGTTCCATCCGCCGGCATCAATGTTCTTGGTCACCGTGACGCCCACGGGGAACTGGACAATGTTCTGCGTATCGGACTTCACATTGTTCAGCGTGGAACCGTTCACCTTGAGATTATAGCTGTCCGTATGGAGCGACGTATAACGCACACCGGCATGAGGCAGAATATCGAGCCAGTTCGTCTTGATCTGATATTCGGCCCGCAGATCCGCTGTAAACACGCCAGTGTCGATATCGGCCTTGGCCTGTCCCATCTGCATGGAGGAGGGCAGGTTCATTTTCACGTCATGGTCGCCGATGCTGTAGCCCAGTGAAGCCATCACGTTGAGGTTGTTGAGATTCCAGCCGGAGTACAGATTGATTCCGCCGAAGTTGTAGGAGTTTTCCGTACTGGTGGCCGTACCTCTGGTTTCGCTCTTGCCGCCGCCGCCATTGAGGGCGATACCGGCGCGGACCTTGCCGCCGGCCACTTCGCCTATCTGCGTATCAGCGCCGAAGGCTATGCCGCCGTAGTTGCCGCGAACAGACGTACCGGAAGCTCCCATGCCGTGCATATAGGTGTTGCCGTACATGGGAGTAGCCCACATATCAACGCCGTCCTGATGGAAGCTGTTGCCGGAATCATAGTTCCCGAGCGAAAGGTGATGAAGCACCGTATCGGAAGCGGCATCGGAAAGACGCAGTGAGGTATTCTGAACACCGGCAGTCACGGCGGACTGCGAAACTTCATTGACCGTCGAGGTTACGGCATTGTCTGCCAACATGGTCTTATCCATGGCTCGGCTCAGGAAACGGACGCCCATATAGTCGGAGTCGCTGTCGAGAGAGAGCGCGTTCAGGCTGTTGACGGGCTTGATTCCGGGGTAGAGCTGGGAAATATCCTCGGATGTCGTGGTAACGATGACGTTGCCGTTTTCATCAAGGCTCGTCGTACCCGAAACCAGACGGTTGAGAATGAGGTCATCATCCTGCCAGCCGTTGAGATCGGTTGTGTTGAATTTGCTGGTGATCGTGTAGGTGCCCACCCCCGCGTCGCGGATATACAGCTTGGCACCGTCGGCAACGGAGAGGGTTCCGGTCTCCGTTCCGGTGAGAGCGACGTTGTTGCCGGAAGCTGCGGCGCCGTTGACCATGAGCAGGGACTTATCGGCAAAGGTGGCGTCGCCGGCGTTGGCGAAGTCGGCACTGGTCAGGCTGCCGTCAACCAGCAGGGAACCGGTGCTTTCGAGCGTCTGAGAATCGGCAATGGCGAGAGCAGCCGTAATGCCGTTCTTACCCCAGGTGAGACCGGAGTCCTTGAACGCGCCCATTGCCCAGTCGGAAGAGGTATCGCCGAGCACGAGCATAGAGTTCTGTCCGGCCGTCAGCTTGCCGTTGACTTTAGTACCGCCGAACACGGCATGGGAGGCGTTGTCGAGGATATCAACGGAAGGATCGTCTTTCCATGCAGGGTCAAGGAAGACCCCGGCACCGTTGAGGTCGGCAGAGGCGGCCACGAGTCTGCCTGCCGAGTCTTCGTTCCCAACAAGAATAGTCGAGCCAGACTGTGCTCTGAGCGTATCGACTTTAACATCGCCCTTGGCTAAGGTCATGATGGCACCGTCGGCAACATCAAGCCCCGTATTTCCGCTGTTGTTGATGATATCACCGAAAATTTTAGCTTCATCACTGACGGAAATGGTAGCGGTACCTGCATCGGCAATGACGTTGCCGTTGATTGTTCCATCGTTCAGCTCGATCTTCAGGTTCTCCGTCGTTCCGCCGGTCGCTTCCTTGTAGATGGCATTCCCCTGGTATCCCGCAATATTACCACCGTTGATGACGATGGTGGCGTTTTCTACCTGGGAATTATGAGAGCCATTGGTAATGATATTATGAACAGTGGCACCGTCTCCGACCGTAATGGTCACGTTCTCTACAGTGTCGTTGTCACCGCCCGCAAAGATGGTTTCAACCTCGCTGTTTCCCGAGACGGTGATGGTGGACGTTCCGACATGACCGCTGTCACTGCCGCCGTATACGGTAACGTCAGAAGCGTCTGTATTATTAATGGTGATGGTAGATTCATTTGTGATGGAGGTGCCGTTAATCGTTCCATCCTCTTCGGCCACCGCCACACCGCCAGCCCAGATCAACGTGTTCTCTAGCTTAGCTCCGTCAATCTTGATAGCGGATTTCTCTACAATGGATGTGCTACCGTTGGCAGCTATGCCGCCGCCACGGATGGGGCAGGGCTCTTCTTCTCCTTCTTCCATAAGACCGGTGAAGGAACCTCCATTAATGGAAATGGAGGCATCCTTAACCGTAGCTGTCACATCTTTACCGAAGGCAAGGCTGCCAGCATTGAGCTCGCCTGTAAAGGGTTTGTTAGTCAGGGAAATCGAGGTGGTATCAAGAGTGCTGTCGTCAGAAGTGACTTTGCTGCCCGCAGCATATTTTCCACTGTCAGGGTCTACTGTTGCGGCCCCGTCCTTAAAAATGACTCCATCCGTCAGGTCGCTTAAATCAACGGCATTCGCGCAGGACGTTCCTCCCATGACCAGCATGGACGCAACGGCCAGCGAACCAAATACATTGATCAGCGTGCATTTTTTCAAAACTGCCCTATACCTGTTGATAAGGTTTCCTATGGCACCTTTGGTAAGCATTCCGACTCCTCCTGAATACTTATAATACTTTGAAATCCTTTTAAGAAAAAGAAGAGCGTATTTCTCCGGTATTTGTTGGGAGAAGTACATCCGAAGTTTTTCAAAGGTTAAAAATGTATACTATCATATACTTTTCAGGTCAAGTTACCCACTACTTGTGAGGTATGGAAAGCAACCCTTCCCTTCAGGTAGCCACAGGCACCGTCATTCTTCGAGAACGGCGAAAGAGGCACTTAACTCAGCAGGCTCTCGCGGATCAGGCAGGTCTTCAGAGAGTCTACATTGTCGGGATTGAAGCGGGAAAAAGATCCGCCAGTCTTACTGTTATCTTTGCTCTGGCTCAGGCCATGGGAATGACTGCCACCGAACTCGTCAGAAAAATACAGGACGAGTTGGCAAAATACTAACCAGTCTATTTTTCAAAGAAAAATATTTTATCAAGCCCTGTATTTAATACAGGGCTTTTTCATATAGAAATAGTATCAGATAGGAGGTTTTATTATGATTACTGACTATCTGAAAGCCGGTTTTCCCGCCATCCTGTTACAGACTCAGGAACCGCATCGAGCGGATGAACTCATGAGGAGGATTCCCGAATGGCAGATCTGCCGTTGGGATTGTGTTTCCGGTGTTCACGGCATGGCCCCGTCATCCTTCACTCTCAACGAAATCCAAAACCCTGTCGAAGCTGTTCAATGGCTTTCCACCGTGAAGGATACGGTTCTCATTGCCCATGGACTCCAGCACTTTCTTGACGATCCCGTCGTCTGCCAGTCCATCCTCAATGGAATTCTTCGCTGGAAGAGCGTCGGCAACTGTCTGGTCATGGTTTCCCCATTACCTGCGCTGCCGATTCAACTCCAACCATTCTTTCATCTCATCGAGATGAAGCTGCCCGATGAAGAGGCGTTGATGCGCCTGCAGGCCGAGATCGGCGAAACCACCAACATCAGAACAAACCGAAAAGCCTCAAGGCTCGCCACTGGTTTGACTGAATTTCAGGCAGAAACTGCCTTCAGCTTATCGCTGGTGAAAAAAGGCTATTTCAGTTCCAAGGTCATCACTGAAGCCAAAGCGCAGATGATTAAGAAATCTGGTCTGCTGGAGCTTTATCCCCCTGCCGACATGCAGAACGTAGGGGGTCTGAAAAGACTGAAAAGCTACATCCAGAACCGCGCACAGGCCTACGCCCCTGATTCCTCGCTTCCTAAACCCAAAGGAATCCTTCTTGTGGGTATTCCGGGAACAGGCAAATCACTGTCCGCCCGTGCCGTCGCTTCCATGCTGGATTTTCCTCTGCTTCGCCTGGACATAGGGCAACTCAAAAATTCCCTTGTCGGCGAGTCGGAACGGAGAATCAGAGAAGCGACCAAGGTGATAGACGCCTTCGGCAACTGTGTCCTTTTCCTCGATGAACTCGAAAAAATGTTCGGAGGAGTCAAAGGCAACGGAAGCAGCGACGGCGGAACCACCAGCGGCATGTTCTCTCATTTCCTCACATGGATGAATGATCAGAACAAGGCGTTCATCGTGGCTACGGCAAACAACATCAAGGAATTGCCTGCGGAGTTTTTGCGCTCCGGCAGATTTGATTCCATCTGGTTTGTCGACCTTCCTGCTCTTGAGGAGCGAAGGGAGATCATTGCCATTATGAACAGAAAATACGGAACTGCCATGCCCCTTGAATGGGCGGAGCAGCTGAACGGATACACCGGTTCCGAACTGGAGCAGATTATCAGGGATTCCCTCTTTGACGGTCTGGAAGAAGCCAGAAAGAACCTGATTCCGCTTTCCCGAACCATGAAGGAAGAAATTGACGCCTTGCGTTCCTGGGCCATGTCCAGAGCAAGAATAGCCAATACTCCCGACGAGGCTCCACAGGAAGTGAGAAAAATCCGTTCCGTAGCCAGAAAAACTCTTACCCCAGCCAAGTGAGGCAACCATGTCGCACATCGCTAAAATCAAACTTCAGATTAAGGATCTGAACATTCTCAAGAGAACCTGCGAACGGCTCAATCTTCGCTTCGTGGAAAACCAGAAAACCTATACGTGGTATGGGCGAGTGGTGCATCCCGAAGATTTGAAGATTCACACGGATATTACCGAGGAACAACTCGGCAAATGTGACCATGCCATACAGGTTCCCACGGCCAAACTCGGCTATGAGATCGGCGTCATCAGACGTGGAGATGAATACATCCTGCTCTTTGACGACTGGGATCAGGGACTCAGAAAGGCTGTCGGCCATCATGGCGAACTGCTCAAGCAGGCATACACGGCGGAAGTCGTGAAGGCCCAGGCAAAATGCCATAACTATTTCTACTCGGAAAAGAAGGTCGACAATACCCTGAAAATAACCCTGACCGCAGTGTAGGAGAACAGCATGAAGACCATCACCATTTCCATCGACGCCACAGGCGAAGTCACGCTGGAAACTTCCGGCTTCAAGGGCAAATCGTGCCTGGAAGCTTCGGAATTCATCAAGCAGGTTCTCGGGGAGGAAATCTCCCGTGAACTGACACCTCTTTCCTATATTAATAAGAAAGGGAAAGAAGTGACCCGTCATGTTCCCGTGTGCAGGAACGGCGGTTATTCCATCCATTAGGAGTCCGACGTGTCGTATTCTGATATCTTCAAGGATGCGGCGCTTCTTCAGCTCACGGCAACCTGCTGGAGCATTGACAGAAAACTGCCGCCCGCACTCCTGGCTGAGGTCGGGAACGTGGACTACCTGAAAGGGCGAAAACTTCTCCTTGATCCAGAATCCACGGCTCCCATCAAACAAATAACCGGCAAGGCCCGAAACTACATCCGAAAGCTGGCCTTGCCATTTCCCATTCGAGGCTGTGTCCTCGTGCCACGAAAGCTGATCCCAACAATACAGGATCAGCTTTCAACGTTTAAGAACGATTACGATTGTTCCGTGGAAAGTTTTCTCTACTGGTATCCTTCCGCCATCACGGAAGCAGCGGAGAAGCTGGGAGAACTCTTCGATCAATTGGACTATCCTTCTGCCGATCAGCTGAAGGGACGCTTTCGCTTTGAATGGCGTTACCTCACGGTCGGCCCGTCCACATCTCGAATACTCCCAGCCTCTCTGTACCAGGAGGAAATGACCAAGTTCAAGGAACTCATGGCACAGGCACGTCAGGAAGCCGAAGAGGCGCTGAGAATGGAGTTTGTCGATCTGGTATCCAATCTGACCGACAAGCTGAACGGAACCGACGGAACGCCAAAACGCCTCCGATCTTCTGCTGTGGAGAATCTGCATGAGTTTCTGTCTCATTTCGACGACAGGAACATCTTTCAGGATGAACAGCTGGAGTCGCTGGTGCAGCAATGCAAAAGCATTGTGGACGGCGTATCTCCCGCACGGCTTCGTACCGACGTTTCCTTCAAAACGGAAATGCACGGAAAAATGAGCGAGCTGCTTGCTGCCATTGATCAGTCGCTGGAGAATCTTCCCCGAAGAAAAATCCGCATGAGCGATTAAGGCACAGGCTTGTTCCCGTCACAATTCAAAAGGGTGGCGGGATTTCTCGCCGCCCTCCTTTTCGGAGGAATCATGACCACTCTGAGACTCTCCAAGTCCAAAATCGGCACGTTTACCCTGTGCCCTCAGAAGTATCAATATACCTATATCGACAAGATCATTCCTGAAAAAACGCCGAAGGCCATGCTGGAAGGCTCTGCACTTCATCATGTCATCGAGAACACCATTGTGTACGGTGACAAGATTGCAGAGATCTCCAGAGTGGCATCCGACGAATTCTGGAAGGACATCGAGCTGACGGGCACAGAATATGAAAGCCCGGAAGCCATGAAGAACGCTCAGGACAGCGTACTCAAGGAAGCTGAGACATTTCTCACGCAGATTGATCCTCTTAATCCCGTGGATATGGAAACGTACTTTGAGTATCCGTTGTTCAATCCTGAGACAGGTGAGGTCCATGAAAACATACTGCTTCGCGGATACATGGATCTCATAGACTGCACAGATGACGGAATTTACCGGGTTATAGATATCAAGACTTCGGCACGAACTCCGTTTGACTGGCAGGCAGAGCGTTCCCTGGAACTCAGTACCTATGCGTACCTTCTGGCCAGCCGGTTCGGATGGAACAGCTGTATTCCGGTTTCTTATCTGTACCTTGTCAGAACTAAGAATCCCAAAGTCGTATGGCTCAACTCTGCACGGAGCCGAAAGGATTTCCAGCAGACATACTCCATGCTGCTGTCTATATCCCAAGCCATCCTGCAGGGTAACTTTTATAAAAATATCGGAATGCACTGTTCCTGGTGTCAGCATCAGGACATATGCTTCCATTCAAATCCATAATGTGAGGTTATCGCATGGAATTTTCATATGCATCAGATGATATACGTGAATTGGCAAAAGCGCTTCTGAATGTGCAGAAGCAGCTTCAACCTGCTGTTAAAGATGCCGTCAATCCTTTTATCAAAAACAAGTACGCGACACTGAACAGTGTTATGGACTGCTGTCGTTCCGTACTGATTGAAAACGGTATTTGGCTGACTCAGTACCCGGTTCCAGCCGAGCCCGGATACTTCGGCCTTGTCACCAAGCTTGTTCATGCGGAGACTGGCCAGTATCAGGCGAGTCTGGCCATGATCCCGCTGGCAAAAAATGATGCTCAGGGGCTTGGTTCAGCCTGTACCTATGGACGACGCTATGCGCTTTCCGCCATGCTCGGCATAGTCACGGAAGAAGATGATGACGGCAATGCCGCATCGCTTCGGCAGGAAAAGAGTCCATCACGGCGGACTTCCCGGCCGCAATCTTCGACTACACAGAAGAAGATACCGCTGAGTCAGATGCTTTCCGCCTTGAATTTGGCCGATTACATTCCCCATTACCGGCAATACCTGGAGCAGACCTATGGCTGTCCGGTGGAGAGAATGAATAGTGATCAGTATCAGGAGCAAGCTGAAATCCTTAGAGAATGCGAGTCAAACCCCGTAGTTTTGCGGGGATTGCTCAAAACCCTCAACACCTACAGAAAACCACAGCCCATCAGGCAATAGCTTCGACAGACTAAAACAAAAGCTCTCTTTTGCATAAGAAGAGAGCTTCTTTTTTTATGTCATAATTTTTTATATTTGGCTATGTCACAACAAACAGTTGATAAATAGCCATTTTTATAGGGGAGTATCAG
>USBZ01000048.1 GCA_900553065.1 uncultured Desulfovibrio sp.
TATTATTATACGCTATTTCTCGTCAAAATCAACCATTTGTTGTGACAGAGCCTTTATTTTTATGCGGAGAACCTTCTCAGCCTCAACGCGTTGAGCACCACGGAGACGGAAGAAAGCGACATGGCCGCGCCCGCCAGCATGGGCGACATGGCCGGGCCGCCGAAGAGAAGAAGCACACCCGCCGCCACCGGCACGAGAAGCACGTTGTAGGCAAAGGCCCAGAACAGGCTGAGACGGATATTGGCCAGGGTGGCGCGCCCCAGGCCGAGCGCCATAACGACGCCGGGAAGACCGCGCAGGAGCACCACGTCTCCGGCCTCCATGGCCACGTCGATGCCGGACCCCATGGCCATGCCCACATCCGCACGGGCCAGAGCAGGCGCGTCGTTGATGCCGTCGCCCACCATGCCTACGCGCCGCCCTTCGGACTGCAGACGGGAAATCACCTGTTCCTTGCCGTCGGGGCGCACTCCGGCCACCACGTCGGAAATACCGGCGCGGGCCGCCACTGCGCGGGCCGTGCGTTCATTGTCGCCGCTCAGCATCATGACCCTGCAGCCCATGCCCCTCAGCTCGCGTATGACGGCAGGAGTCTCTTCCCGCAAAGGATCGGCCACGCCGAGCATCGCAACCAGAACGCCGTCCGCAGCCAGAAGAAGCGGCGTCTGCCCGTCATCGGCCAGCGCCGTCATGCGGGACTTCTGCTCCGCGGAAAGCTCCACGCCGTGTTCCGAAAGCAGCCTTTCGTTGCCGAGCAGCAGATTGCGGCCGTTCACGCCGCCCGTCACGCCCGAACCGCCCACGGCAAGAAAACCTTCCACAGGCATGGCGGCAATGCCACGATCTCCGGCAGCCTCCAGCACGGCCCGGGCCAGAGGATGCTCGGACACGGCTTCCAGAGAGGCCGCCAGCAGAAGAGCGTCCTGTTCGCTCATACCTTCCACATGAAGGCTGACAAGTCTGGGACTGCCTTCCGTCAGCGTTCCCGTCTTGTCGAACACGATGGTATCGAGATGTCCCGAGGACTCCAGCGCCGTACCGTTTTTCATGAGCACGCCGAGCTGTGCCCCGCGTCCCGTGGCTACCATGATGGACATGGGCGTGGCCAGACCGAGCGCACAGGGACAGGCCACCACCAGCACGGCAACGAACACGCGAAGCGCATCTCCGAAGGGAAGATCTCCGAAGAAGAGCCAGGCCAGCGAGGCAACCGTAGCCACGGCCATGACGGCAGGAACAAAGTACAGACTGATGCGGTCGGCCAGTCCGGCAATGGGAGCCTTGGAGCCCTGCGCCTCGCGCACAAGATGGATGATGCGGGCAAGCGAGGTATCCGAACCCACGCGGCGGGCTTCCATGAGGAAGGAACCGCTTATGTTCAGCGTACCGGCGCTGACTTCGTCGCCTTCGGCCACATCCACGGGCATGGATTCGCCCGTCAGGCTCGACATATCGAGGGCGGAAGAGCCTTCAAATACCGTACCGTCCACGGGAATGCGGGAGCCGGGCTTGATGAGCAGCCTGTCGCCGGGCATGACGGCGCGAACGGCGATTTCCTTCACGCTTCCGTCCGGCAGCACTCGCTCCGCCTGTTCCGGCGTCAGCTCCATAAGACCGCGAATGGCCTCGGACGTTCTGGTGCGGGACACCGCCTCCAGATACTTGCCCAGAGAAATAAGGGCCACAAGCATGCCTGCGGATTCATAATAAAGGCCCATGACAGCCTGATGCGCCTCGGCGGGAGAAGCCGCGACGGCTATTTCCAGCGTGCTCCACAGGCTGTAGAGCAGCGCCGCTCCCGTACCCACGGCCACGAGGGAATCCATATTGGGCGCTCCGCGCAGAAGCAGCGGAATGCCGTGCCGGTAAAAATCCCGCCCGGACCAGATGATGGGCAGCGTCAGCAGAAGCTGAAGCAGGGCAAAGGCAAGCGGACTTTCATGCGGCGAAAGCCACGAAGGCAGCGGAAGCCCCCAGTGGCTGCCCATGGCCACAACCACAAGGGGCACCGCAAAAATAAACTCAGTCACAAGACGACGGCGACGCGCGGCAAGATCGGCTCTGGTTTTCTTCTGCTCGCTCTCCCACAGATCATGTTCATCGACATCCGGGGGAAGATAGGAAGCGGTAAAGCCCAGACGGTTCACTCTTTCCGTCACTTCCTGAATGAAAGGATCCAGGCCGCCGTCCAGCGCACCTTCGGCCGGACGCACCTGTGCAGTGCCGTCGGCAAGACTTACCGTGGCGCTGTCGATATGCTCCATATTGTTGAGCACGCGCTGCGAACGGGCCGAACAGGCTCCGCAGGCCATGCCGTCGATACGAAATCTGAGAACTTCGGGATGGTTTTTCATGGGACTCTCTCCGTCAGAGGGGAACACGCCCCGGAAGGGAACATCGAAAATAACGCCGACGCAAAGCCATGAGCGCCTTTTCAGGAGAAAACGCGGAAAGTGACTTCCGAAAACGCCGACGGATTTGCCTGCGGCAGGGCGGCAGAAAAGACCGGCAGGCCAACGTGCTGCCGCAGAAAAACGGAACGAAGAGGCCGTGCCGCCCGGTCTGTCGTCAGGCGAGCTGCCGTTCTTGTACGGCAAAGACAGATACGAGACTTCTGCGCTGAAGAAAAACAACGCCCTGCTTCGGACGGGCCGATGCAGCAAATGCATCGTCCCGCCCGACAACGTGCGTGCTAGCGGATCTCAACGACCTGGAAACCGAGATCGTCCACAGCCTTTCTGAGTTCGTCGTCGGCAACGGCGTCGGAAGCTTCGACTTCGGCCTTGCCGGAGGCAAGATCAACCGCGACGTCGGCAACGCCGGCAATGCCGCGCAGAGCCTTTTCCACGTTGGAGGTGCAGTGACCGCAGCGCATGCCTTCAATGATGATGACTTTCTTCATGGCAATCTCTCCCTGTTCCGGACAGCGTCACGGCTGTTCCGTCATCTGTTTGACTTATGCATTCTTTATAGCTATGAATATTTTATAAGCAAGAATGTACTTTTCAGGTATATAGTACCCTGAAGGATACCATGATGACATCATCCGACACCTGCTGTTGTTCCGGAAAAGGCCGGGTACAGGGAGAAACGCTTCACTGCCCGGTGGAAGCCACGCTCGACATGATCGGCGGCAAATACAAGACGCTGATTCTCTGGAAGCTCATTTCCGGTCCCATGCGTTTTTCCGAACTGCGCCGGGCCGTGCCCGCCGCCACGCCAAAAATGCTCACGCAGCAGCTGCGGGAGCTGGAAGGCGACGGACTCGTTCACAGAGAAATCTTTCCCGTCATTCCGCCGCACGTGGAATATTCCCTCACGGAATTCGGGCTGAGCATACGTCCCGTACTGGAGGCCATGTACGCATGGGGAAGCCGCTGCCTCGAACGCAAAGGGCTGACAGCCAACTGCAATATGGAACCGCTCCCCTGAAATTCCGGATCATGCGCGCAAAAGCGGGCTGTTCCCATTGCCGTAACACCGCCCTTCGGCTACACTGAGGCGCATTAACCTTCAACCCCGGCCCTGCCATGACCGCCCTCATCATCACCATCGTACTTGCCCTGTCCATTTCCGCGTTCTGTTCCACCATGGAAGCCATGCTCTACTCCATTCCGTGGACCACTCTCGAAAAAATGAAGGAATCCGGTTCCCGTTCCGGCAAAATCCTTTACCATATGCGCTCCAACGTGGATCAGCCCATTTCCGCCATCCTTACGCTGAACACCATCGCCAACACCGCCGGCGCCTCGCTTGCCGGAGCTCTGGCCGCTGCGGCCCTGGGCGCGGAAAACATGCCCTACTTTGCCGCGCTCTTTACCGTGCTGGTGCTTCTGTTCGGCGAAATCATTCCGAAAACGCTGGGGGTTTCCTATCCCGGAGCGCTCGGTCGCATTCTGGCGATCCCTCTTTTCGTCATGACCACGGCGCTTCGCCCCGCCACATGGATTTCCGGGCAGATCACCAAACTCATCACGCCCAAAGAATCCGGCCCCGAAGCCACGGAAGACGACATCAACGCCATGGCGCGCATTTCCCGTCAGGCCGGCGTCATCCAGAGCTATGAGGAAACCGCCATACGCAACATCCTCGCGCTCGACCAGAAGCGCGTGCACGACGTCATGACGCCCCGCACCGTGGTTTTTTCGCTGTCTGAAGACTGCACCGTGGACGAAGCCCATGCCATTCCCTCGTTCTGGAATTTCAGCCGTATTCCGGTGTACGCCGAAGACAACGAAGACATCGTGGGCCTCGTGCTGAGACGCGATGTGGTTCTGCACCGCGACGCCCATGAAGGAAACATGAAGCTCGGGGAAATCATGCAGCCCGTTCACTTCGTGCTGGAATCGCTCACGCTCGACAAGGTGCTGACCGAATTTCTGGAACGACATCAGCATCTTTTCGCCGTGCTCGACGAATACGGCGGGCTTGCGGGCGTCATTTCCCTTGAGGACGTGATGGAAGAACTGCTCGGACGCGAAATCGTGGACGAAAGCGACGTGGCCGCCGACCTCAGGGCCGTGGCCAGGAACCGCCGCGCCGAAACCACGGCATCTGCCAGAAACGAACATTCGGAACAAGCCTAAACAGGAACAATTCCTACTTGCATGAAGGCTTGAAATCTGTCAAAGTTCTCCCGGACGATACCGGGCTTCGACCCGTTTATATTCTCCGTGACGCAGGTCACTGAAAACGGCAGGAACCTGACCGATGCTTATTCATCCCTCAGGAGGTGGACTCATGTCGGCCAAAAAGAATCTTTCCATATACATTGCAGCCTTCGTCCTCTTTGCCGGAGGTCTGGGCTTCATGCTGTGGTCCGCCCTTTCCGAGGGCAGCATGTATCATCTCAACGTTTCCGAGGCAGTGGCCATGCCTTCGGAAAAGCTGAAATCCGCACGACTGTTCGGCGTGGCCGCGGACGACATCGTCAAGCCGCAGAGCGGTCTCGGCGCAACCTTCACGCTTCGTGATCTGGAACATCCCGAACAGGGCATTCTCGTTCACTACCGCGGCGCGCTGCCGGACACCTTTGAGAAGGGCGCGGAAGTCATTGTGGAAGGACGTATGGAGGGAAATGCCTTCACGGCAAAAACGCTCATGACGAAGTGTCCCTCCAAGTACGAAAAAAGCACCAGAGAACACGCCTGATCAGAAGGGAACGGTCGAAGGGCCGTTCCCTTCTGATGCCGGGCTTTTTCCTTTTCCGGAGAACCCATGTATCTTGCCGCCTATATCTGTCTGCTTGCCACCCTGTTCTGCTCTCTGGCCGGTTCCGCCATCGGAACCGCGCAGCTCTGGCAGGGAAGAACTTCCGAACTGCGCTGGCTTGAGTATGCTCAGGCCCTCGGTTCCCTCTGTCTGACGGGCGCTTCCACCATTCTGATGTATGCCCTTGTCGTCAGCGACTTTTCGGTGGACTATGTGGCCAGCTACACCGACAGAGCCCTGCCTCTGTTCTACCGCTGCACCGCCTTCTGGGGCGGTCACGAAGGCTCCCTGCTGTTCTGGGCGCTCATGGTGTCCGTCTGCGGCACGGCCTTTCTCTTCACCCGCACCTACCGCAGCCTTGCCGCGGAAACGCGCAGCTGGTTCATGGTGTTCTTTCTTGCCATCATGGCCTTCTTCGGCCTTCTGCTCTCCACCTGGAGCAATCCCTTCCTGCAGAGCCTGCCCGCGCCTGCCGACGGTCAGGGCCTGAATCCCCTGCTCCAGAACCCCGGCATGATCTTCCATCCTCCGCTGCTCTTCCTCGGCTACGGCGGCTTCGTCATTCCCGGCTGCCTTGCTCTCGCGCAGGCCGTAAGCTCGCAGCGCGACTCCATGCACTGGCTGGACGCCGCCAGACCCTTCACGCTTACCGGCTGGCTTTTCCTTACCGCAGGCATCGTACTCGGCGGCTGGTGGGCCTACATGGAACTCGGCTGGGGCGGCTACTGGGCCTGGGACCCCGTGGAAAATGCGTCGCTTCTGCCCTGGCTCATCGGCACGGCAGCCCTGCATACCGGCCTTGTGGAAACCAAGCGGGGCAAGCTGCACCGCGTCAACATCTTTCTCATGAGCCTGACCACGGTATCGGCCTTCTTCGCCACCTATCTCGTGCGCGGCGACGTGGTCAATTCCGTGCATGCCTTCGGCGGCAACGGCACGGGCCCCTATCTGCTCGTCTTCGTGCTGTTCTTCCTCGTACTCATCACCTTCATCTCCTTCCGTGCGGGCACGGATCGCTCCCGTGAACTCGGCGGTCTGGAAACGCGCGAAGGTTTCGTGGTCATGACGGTATGGCTGCTCATGGCCATCTGTCTCGTCATTCTTCTGGCCACGCTCTGGCCGGTCATAAGCAGCCTGTGGACGGATCGTCCCGTGGGGCTGGATCAGCACTTCTACAACCGCGTCTGTCTGCCTCTCTTCACCGTGATGCTGGCGCTGCTCGTGGCCTGCCCCTGGCTCAGATGGCAGGGCGGCATCCGGGAATGGCGCAAACTTCTCATCGTGGTCGCCTCCTTCTGCGGCGCGCTCATCGTCTTCTGGCGCGCAGGCGTCACGCAGGCTCTGCCGCTCATGAGCGCATCATTGTCCGCGGCTCTTCTCGTCAGCATGGCTCTGCTTCTGGCCGAAAAGGCCACCCGGGTATGGATGCCCTCCCTCATGGCCTGCATTGTGCATGCCAGCGTTGCGCTCATCGCGCTCGGCATTTCCTTCTCCGGTCCGTACAAGCAGGAAGTCGAAGTGGAACTCGCCCCCGGCGCCGTGACGCAGGTCGGTCCCTACAGCGTGACCCTTGCCAATCTCTATCAGGGCAGGGAGGCCACCTTCGAATATATCGAAGCGGAACTGCAGCTTTCCTCGGACGGCGAAGTGGTGGGCATCGTTTCTCCTCAGCGCCGCCTCTACGACAAGTTCTCGCGTTATGCCTTCTCCGAAGCCACGACGCATCCCTCGCTCGGCAATGAATTCTATGCCACGCTTCTCGGCGTCAACGGTGAAAAGGCCGTGCTGCGCATGAGCTCCAATCCGCTGGTCAACTGGCTGTGGATAGGCGGCACGCTCATGAGCCTTGCTCCTCTGCTCGCCCTGCGCCCCAGACGCCGTCCGGAACATTCCGCCGACGCCGGAAACGACACCGCTTCGGAACGCTGACATGGAAGACAACCGTCCGCTGCTGGAACTTCGGGGCGTAGCCAAGGCCTTCGGCCCGAGACTGCTTTTCCGCCGCATCGACCTTGCGCTCATGCCGGGCACGCTCTCGCTTCTGGCCGGAGCCAACGGCGCGGGCAAGTCCACGCTCATGCGCGTCATGGCCGGACTGACCAGGCCCGACGCCGGAACCGTGACCCGGCACGTTCCCGAAGAAAAGCTCGGCTACATGGCGCACGCCACCTTTCTCTACCCGGGACTGGATGCCGAGGAAAACCTGCTGTTCTGGGCAAGGGCCGCAGGTCTCGACGATCCTGCCGGACGTGCGAAAAAGGCGCTCGAAACCGTAGGTCTTTCCCGTCATGCCCATGAGAGAGCCGGCATCTTTTCCCGGGGCATGGCCCAGCGGCTCAATCTGGCAAGGCTTCTTCTGGCCGAACCTTCGCTCATTCTTCTGGATGAACCCGCCACGGGGCTTGACGTCGCCTCCCGGAGCATGCTCATGGACCTCATGCAGAAGGCCCGGAGCGAAGGCGCCGCCGTGCTGTGGATCAGCCATAATACGGATGAGGACGCTCGACACGCCGATCGCATTCTGACGCTGGAAAACCGTTCCCTCCGGGAAGACGCAGGAGGGCTGTCATGCTGAAATGCGCGCTTGCCCTCTGCGGCAAGGATCTCAAGCTCACGTTTTCCCGCGGGGCAGGCCTCATGCAGGCGCTGCTGCTCGGTCTTCTGCTTGTCTTTCTGTTCAGCCTTTCCCTGAACGCCGGAGACAGGCTCAGTCCGCAGGCGGCCGCCGCCATGTTCTGGCTGGCTTCGGCCTTCTGTCAGGTGCTGATCTTCAACATGCTCTACTCCGTGGAGGAAACGGCTCAGGCAAGGCTCGGACTCGTGCTGCTGCCCTCGCCCGTGCAGGGCATATGGCTCGGCAAGGCGCTGGCCGGACTTCTGCTGCTTGCCGCCGCCCAGTGCATTTTCGTTCCCGCCGTGTTCGTGTTTCTCGGTCAGCATCTCGGCACGGCATGGCCCACGGCCCTTCTCGGCATTCTTCTCGGCGACGCGGGCATGGCCGCTTCCGGCTCTCTGCTCGGCGCGCTGTCCGTAGGCAGAGGCGGAAGAGAATCACTGCTGTCCATCGTGCTCTTCCCCCTGCTGGTTCCCATGCTTCTGGCAGGCGTGCGTCTCGTTTCCATGGGCATCGATCCCGAGCCCATGCTGGACGACGCCATGCGCTGGATCGGTCTGGCCGCCGCCTTCGACGGACTCTTTCTGGCGGCCGGTCTGCTTCTTTTTCCCTTCGTCTACAGCGGAGATGACTGATGACTCAATCCCGTATCGCGCTTTCTGCCCTTGCCGGAGGTCTGGCGCTTGCCGCCTGCCAGTGGCTGGTCTATGTGTATGCGCCCGAAGAACAGGTCATGGGCATGGCCCAGAAAATATTCTACATTCATCTGCCGCTGGCATGGTGGGGACTCATCAGCTTCGCGCTTTCCTTCGTCGCCGGGATTCTCTATCTGAAAACCCGTGCGCCGAAGTATGATCTTCTGGCCGCTTCGTCCGTGGAAGTCGGCATGCTCTTCTGCACGCTCACCCTCGTTACGGGCTCCATCTGGGGCCGGCACTCCTGGGGCGTGTGGTGGACCTGGGATCCTCGCCTGACCACGGCGCTCATTCTCTGGTTCATCTATGCCGGATTCATGGCGCTGCGCTCCATGCCGCTGCCGGAAAGCCGTCGTGCCGCGCTCTGCTCCGTGGTGGCCATAGCCGGTTTTCTCGATGTCCCGCTGGTCTTTCTGTCGGCAAGACTGTGGCGCTCCATTCACCCGTCGGTATTCGCCTCGCAGGGCGGCGGACTGGAGCCGGAAATGGCCGTGGCCGTGGCGGCCTGCGTGCTGAGCTTCGGCCTCATCTGGCTGGCCATGCTTCTGCTGCGCCACCGGCAGATGAGGCTTTCCCGCAGACTCGATGTTCTGATGTTTGAAAAAATGATGGCCGATGCCGAAAACGAACAACACTGATACCGCGCCGGAAGGCGGGGAGACATACCCATGACTGCAATTTCCTGGCTTATGGCGGCCAACGCCGCACTCTGGATAGGACTCGGACTGTACACGGCCTTCCTCGCCGCCTCGCAGAAGAGGCTGGAACGCCGTCTTGCCCAGTGGGAGGCCGACCATGACTGATACCTCCCGCCGTATCGTACTGGCGGCGCTCGCTCTCGGGCTCGGCGCCATGTTTGCCCTTTCCGTCGCCTGGCGCATGGGCGATCATCCTCTTGTCCGTCAGAAGGCTCCTGCGAGCGTCGCTCAGAGCGCGTCTTCCACCGACGCCTCCCGCAGCATGATGGAACAGGGTGCGGATACGCCGGAAGGTCAGGCCATCATGGCTCTCATGCAGAAAATGAAGGACAATCCCCACGATGCGGATACGCTCCTCGAACTTGCCAGCATCTTTGCCGAACAGGGCAACACGGAAGGCGCGAAGGACATGGTGCAGCGCGCCGTGGTGGCCGCTCCGTCCGATCACAGAGCGCCGTATCTCATGGGCGTCATTCTGGCCCGCGAAGGCAACTGGGCGGAAGCCGCCTCGCAGCTGGAACGCTCCATCAGTCTGAAGGACGATGCCGCCACCCGCTACAGCCTTGCCGTGATCTACCGCTACCATCTGCAGCAGGAAGACAAGGCCCGTGAAAACTTTGAAGCGGCGGCGCGCCTTTCCGGCGACGCATCCCTCTCCTCCATGATCAAGGCGGAGCTGGAGAAATGAGCGGAGACGACATCCTCGGCACGGAAACAGACACCATAGCGGCCGTGGCTACGGCTCCGGGCGCCGGAGGCGTGGGCATCATACGCATTTCCGGCCCCAGGGCGCACGACATTCTGCTGTCCATGTTCCGGCCCTCGTCCGCATCCTTCCGGGATTTTGTGCCGCGCATGCTGCATCACGGCCGTCTGCTTGACGCTCAGGGCCGCGAAGCCGACGATGCGCTGGTCGTCTTCTTCAAGGGACCGCACTCCTTCACCGGAGAAGACTGCGCCGAAATTCAGGGCCACGGCGGTCCGGCGGTGCTGGCCGCGCTGCTTGACTCCGTGCTCTTTCGCGGAGCGCGCATGGCCGAACGGGGCGAGTTTACAAGACGCGCCTTTCTGAACGGCCGCATGGATCTCTCCCAGGCCGAAGCCGTGGCGGAGCTCATTGCCGCGCCCTCGCGCGAGGGCGTGTATCTGGCCTCCGCCAAGCTGGACGGTCTTCTGGGACGACGTGTGGAAGCGCTGCGCGAAAGGCTGGAATACCTGCGCCAGCGCGTATGTCTCGCCATCGACTTTCCCGATGAGGAAGGCGAATGCCTGCCGCCTCAGGAATTTTCCGCCATCACGGAAGAGGTTGCCTCCGGCATACGCTCCCTGATTTCCGGGTACGAAAGAGCGCGCTGCTGGCGCGAAGGTGCGCTGGTTGTGCTGGCCGGACAGGTGAACGCCGGAAAATCCAGCCTCATGAACGCCTTTCTCGGCCGCAAAAGAGCCATCGTTACGGAGAAGCCGGGCACCACGCGCGACTATCTGGAGGAACAGACCTCTCTGGCCGGTCTGCCCGTTCGACTGGTGGATACCGCAGGTCTGCGCGAACACAGCAACGACAGCATAGAACTGGAAGGCATGCGGCGCGGAAAGGAACTGGCGGAAAGCTCCCGCTGCGTGCTCATGGTGCTGGACGGCGCCCGCGCAGGTCTCTCCGAGAAAGATCTGCTGGAGCCTTTTGCCGAGGAAGCACGCCTTATCGGCGAATTCGGCGCAGAGCGCTGCATCGCCGTATGGAACAAGGCCGATCTCAGACCTCTGCCGCAGGGCATGGATTATTTCGGCAAGGCGAGGCTGATTCCCGTCTGCGCCCGCAGCGGAGAAGGCATCGAGGAGCTTTCCGAAGCCGTCCGCAGGCTCTGTCTTCAGGGCGAAACGCCGGAAGAGGGCGACATTGCGCCGAACCTGCGTCAGACGGAACAACTGCGCAAGGCGCTGCAGGCGCTGGAAAAATTGCAGGAAGCCATCGCTCTGGACGTACCTCCGGATCTGTGCAGCATTCATCTGGAAACTGCCTGCGCTCATCTTTCGGACATTACCGGTCTCAACAGTACGGAAGAGACTCTGAACGCCATATTCTCCTCCTTCTGCATAGGAAAATAACGCAACAGCAGGAAAAAACGTCTCTTTTTTCACGTCGACAGATAATGTCATCACGGAAAATACGACGATTTTCTCCGGAAGAATGATTCAGGAACATTCAAAACCATGAAAGCCCGGCCTGAAATACCCTTTCTGCCGGGCTTTCATACGCATACTGCGCCTTGCCCCCATCGACTTTCCATGCTAGCTTCGACGGAAAGGTTGTCATACATGTCCGCCAATACTCCTCCCATGCCCACCCGCTATCCTCAAAGGCAGGCTCTTTCCCCTGTCGTCTTTCAGCCGTGCCTGACGAAGGAAGAAATCAATCTTCTGCCGCTCCGGGCGTGGGAAGGTCCCGTCGTGCTCGTTCAGGACGAACAGGCCCTTGCCGACGCTCTTGAGGTGCTGTGGAAGGAAAAGGTACTCGGTTTCGACACGGAAACCCGGCCTACCTTCACCAAGGGCAAGACATGCCGCCCCGCCCTCATTCAGCTTGCCACGGCGGATACGGTTTACCTCATTCAGCTGACGCATGTTCCCTTCAGCGAACAGATCGCCGAACTGCTCTCTTCGCCCAGGGTGCTGAAAACCGGCGTGGCCATCAACGACGACATGAAGGCTCTGGCCCGCATCCATCCCTTCAAGGCCGACGGCGTGGCGGATCTGGCGGCCATGGCCCGGGTGAGAGGCATACAGGCGCAGGGTCTGCGCACGCTTTCCGCCAACCTGCTGGGCTTCCGCATCAGCAAAAGCGCCCAGTGCTCCAACTGGGAAAACCACGAGCTGACCCCGCAGCAGATCAAGTACGCCGCCACCGACGCATGGGTGGGACGAGAGCTGTATTTCCACATGCTCCGCCAGGGCAGTCAGGGCCGTGGCCGCGGCGAATCCAATCCGGCCTAGCACATCTTCCTCCCTCCCCGCAGCGATCCGCCGCCGGAGCATGTCTGCTCTTCTTCGATATTCCCTGTACCTGGGGCAGTGCATCTGTTCCTTTGATATCGCTCTCCGAGTCCGGCAGGAGCGACTTGACTTCCTGCCGTTTCGCCCGAAAATATTCTTCGTCCTTTTTACTGCCGCGCCTTATATTCTTTCGGGGAACATCATGACCACCTCCTCAAAAAAAACGATTCGTCTGCTTCCGCCGGAACTTTCCAACCAGATCGCCGCCGGCGAAGTGGTGGAACGTCCGGCCAGCGTCGTCAAGGAACTTGTGGAAAACAGCCTCGACGCCGGAGCCACCAGCGTTCTGGTGGAACTGGAAAACGGCGGGCAGACGCTGATCCGCGTTACCGACAACGGGCGGGGCATAGACGCCGATCAGCTTGAACTTGCCGTCACCCGCCATGCCACCAGCAAAATCGCCGAAGTCGGCGATCTCATGAACATCGACTCCTACGGATTCCGCGGTGAGGCGTTGCCCAGTATTGCTTCGGTGTCGCGCTTCCGCATGATTTCCGCGCCCCTTATGGAGGACGGCTCCACCGGCGAAGCCTCGGGCATCGAAGTGGTCTACGGCACCATCAGGGGCGTTTCTCCTGCGGCCCTCAATCAGGGAACCCTGGTGGAAGTCTCGGAACTTTTTTCCAACATTCCCGCCCGGCTGAAATTTCTGAAAAGCCCGGCCACAGAGCAGAAGAAGGCACAGGAACTCTTCACCAGACTGGCGCTGGCCAGAACGGATATCGCCTTCACCCTGAAGGCCGGAACAAGAGAACTCGTCCGCTTTGAACAGGGGCAGAGTCTCGCCCGGCGCATGGGAATACTGTGGCCTCCGGCCATCGTGGACGCGCTGCGCCCCTTCGATGTTTCCATAAGCGGCATGCACCTGCACGGCCTCACGTCCGATCCCCGCTCCTCCCAGCCCCGGGCGGACCGCATGCTTTTCTACGTCAACGGTCGCGCCGTGAACGATCGACTGCTCATGCGCGCCGTGCGTCAGGCCTATCAGGGCAGGCTTACCAGCCGGGATTATCCGCAGACCGTGCTCTTTCTCGAAATTCCTCCGCATGACGTGGACGTGAACGTCCATCCGGCCAAGAATGAAGTGCGGTTCCGCGACGAACAGGCCGTATTTTCCGCTGTGCTCAGGGCCATAGGCAGCGCTCTCACGGCCGTCCCCCTGGCTTCCGAACGCTTTGAGGAGAGGGCTGCCTCTGTCGAAACGGAAGAAGCCCCGGTCAAATCGACGCCTCCTCGTCCGCTGGGCTTCTGGGGAGAAGCCGACGCCGTGCGCGTCATGCCCAGACCCCGCCCAAAGACCATGCCCACGTTCTCTTCCAAGACTGAGCACGATGACGCTCCAGTCTCCGTTCTGCGGGAACGAAGCGTCCCGGAAAGGGACTTTATGACCGGCAAGGCAAAACCGGCCGTCCGCCAGGACTATGTGCCTCCAAGAACAAGCGGCTATCGCCCTGCCGACATTCCTCCCCTGCCCCAAGGAGTCAAGGAAACGCCCTCCGACATATTTGAGGAATCACCCCAGCCGCTTGAAGAACCGACGACCATGCCTGAGCCGCCCGCGCCGCAGAAGCTCCCCATGCCGGAGGAGCATCCCTCCGCACCGGGGATGGAAAGTTCGCCTCTGAACGGGTTCCGCTATCTCGGACAGGTGGCCAGAACATATCTCGTGCTTTCCCAGAACGACGAAACGCTGCTTCTGCTCGACCAGCACGCCATGCACGAACGCATCTTCTACGAAAAGTTCCGTGCAGCGGGTTCAAAGGGACTGGCCCGGCCGCTTCTCGTGCCTCTGGAAATGGAGCTGCATCCTGCGGAAGTGGAAAGGCTCATGGAGCTGAAGGATTCGCTGCTTCGCCTGGGCTTTGAAACCTCGTGCCGCGGCAGACGCTGCATGGTGCAGGCCATGCCCCCGGAAATGGACCGCTCCGAAGCTCTCGCCTTTCTGAGGGAAGCGCTCTCCGGCCGCGTGGACGATCTTGAAGGCGTATGGATTCATCATGCCTGCGCCACGGCCATACGCGCAGGACAGCATCTGACGCCGGACGACGCGCTGAATCTGGTCAGACAGTGGCTCCGTACCGAATCCCCGGACTTCTGTCCGCACGGACGCCCCTGCGCCGTCACGCTGGAAAAGGCAGATCTGGAAAAGCTCTTCAAGCGCAGACAGTCGTAACCGTCAGGGCACATGACGCCGATCTTATTGTTATGACAGAGTGTTAGCTTCCATCTTCCGCATGTTGCCTTTTCGGCAGCGCCGTTTACACAAAACGCGGATGGGAGAATTCTCCAGACGGCTCATGAAGAGAAGAAGAGCCTTGCGCTCTATAACTTGCTCTTCACAAGCGTCGTTTTCCGGTTAATTTAACGTATTCGATCGCCATCATTAAAATTTGGCTCTTGACTAGCTGAGAGGATGTTCTCTGAGCATTTTTAACACCAAAAG
>USBZ01000049.1 GCA_900553065.1 uncultured Desulfovibrio sp.
GGCTTCGCCTTTTTGGAACTCCCCGCATAGCGGGGAGTTTTCAGTCTTAAAAACAAAACGCCGCAACTTCAGTTACGGCGTTTTTCTTTTCTCCGCACAGGCGATACCGGCACAATTTCTAAGAGTGCCCGGGGGGGGGCGTTACTCCTCACGATACTTCTCCGCACCGACGCAGCTCCTTTTCCAGAAAAGCGCTCCGTTCAGACAAAAAAGCCCCGGGAAGGCCATAGGCCGCATCCCGGAGCCTGAACATCGTGTATGTTGCCCAACTCAGACCAGAATGAGCCTCTCCCTTCCTTCGCGTGGCGGCAGAACTCTGCCCACACAAAAAGCAGGTTCTCCCAGGGCCGCCAGACGCTCACAGGCTTCCTGCCTGCGCTCCGCCGGAACAGCCAGAAGGAGTCCGCCGGAAGTCTGGGCATCAAAGGCCAGCGTACTGCGAAGCTCGTCCGCGCCTTCCGCCCGCAAGGTCCGGCAGGAACAGTAATCTCTGTTGCGGTACGTTCCGGCCGGAATCAGTCCGCAGGAGGCAAAGTCCTCAACCTGATCAATAAGCGGCAGCGAAGAGGTATCGAGTTCCACACTGACACCGGAACCTCCGGCCATTTCCAGCACATGGCCGCCGAGGCCGAATCCGGTAATGTCCGTGGCGGCTCTGAGATTCATGTCCCGTATCAGAGACGACGCATGGGCGTTCAGACGCGTGGTCCAGTGGTACATGTCGCTCTCGGCCTTGTCGCTGCCGGGCCACTTCGCCTTGATGGCCGTGGCAAGCACGCCGGTGCCGAGCGGCTTGGTGAGAATGAGCACGTCTCCGGGAACAAGTCCGTCGTTTCTGGCCACATGGGCAGGATCGATAACGCCCGTGACGGAAAGTCCGAACTTGATCCATTCATCATCCAGCGTATGGCCTCCGGCCAGCACGGCTCCGGCCTCCGCCACCTTTTCCATGGCGCCGGAAAGAATCTCCGCCAGCACCGACAAAGGCGTATCCGATTCCGCCGACGGCGAAGGAAACGCCGCAATGTTCATGACCGACCAGGGCCATCCGCCCATGGCATACACGTCGGAAAGCGCATTGGCCGCGGCGGTCTGTCCGAACAGCCGGGCATCGTTGCCTATGGGGCCGAGAATGTCCACGGTCTGCACCAGCGCAAGTCCGGCCGGGGGCGCCTTGACCAGCACGGCGTCCTCATTATGGGAAAAGCCGTGCAGAATGCGCCCTTCCCTGTCGGGCGGCGGCGTAATGTCGGAAAGAATCTGCTCCAGCAACTCCGGAGCCGTCTTTGCCGCTCAGCCGGCCCCCCTGGTCTTGTCCATCAGGCAGAATGTCGCCATACCATCTCCGTGCGCAGCACAGTGTTTCAGTGTTGTATCCGGTTCAGAGCTTCGGAAACGCCCTCAGCCACAAAGGGCATGAATTCGGAAATGCCCGTCGAGGGCACGGGCTGCGTTTTTTCTCCCACGCAGCGCGCTCCCTGAGCGGCCAGTCGGCATGCCTCGGGAAGCGGGAAGCCCGCCGAGGCAAAAGCGGTAAGAAGACCGGTCACGAGATCGCCCGTACCGCCAACAGGTTCCATGTACGGCAGGCAGGGTTCCGACACCCGTCCCACCTCATGTCCCTTTTCCATGATAAGATCGACCGCTCCTTTGACAAGAAGAATCCCGGCGCTGTCGCCGTGCTCCCAGGCAAGTTTCGCCTGCTCATCCGCCCGGCTGGACTCCGACAGCAGAAAGCCGCGCGTATAAAAAGGATGCGGAGCCTTCTCGTCCGCCAGAAAGGCCAGCTCTCCGGCATCGGGCGTAAACACGTCGTACTTTGCGGCATAGCCGCTCATTTTTGCCGCATACATGAAACCGGCATCGGCAATGAGCACCGGCATACCGCTTTTGCGCTCCTCCAGTGCCATGAGAATGCGGTTATGACCGTCCACACTGGGGAAAAGATAGTGAAACGTCAATCCTTCAAGGCTGTTGGACTCCGGTGACTGAAGCCAGGATGCAAGATGGGCATAAAGCCGAAGACTTCCTTCCGAAGTGCCCTGATCGCCTACCAGAAGAACTTCCGGAGCCTCGGCACCGAGTCTTTCCGCCGCCAGAACGGCGGCCGCCACCAGCGCAGGCGTTCCCCGAAGCACGGGAACGGCATCCGGCCTGTCGCCGCCCTCGCAGAAAATCATCCGCTCAGGCTCAAGCATGTCGCCGTTGACACGCCACCTGCCCATGCACAGAGGAAAAGCGTCGTCGGGAACGGTTCCGCATATCAGCCAGCTCATGCATCTCCTCCCTGCCGCCACAGACGGCGGGCTTCAAGAAACGCTTTCTGAAGCGCATAGGAACACAGCGTATGCCCCTGCACGCGGGGTTCCTCGGCTCCGTCGATGCGCTGTCCCAGAAGAACGGACGCCAGATACGGCACATCCGGGCAGCCTCCGCCGGAAACGTTGACGATGCGCCCGGAAGCGCGCTCCACCGTTATCTTCACGTTGGCCGCCTGAACCATGAACCAATCGCCGTAATCCTTCACACGATACAGGGATACAGGCTCCAGAAGCGGTCCGCTGACCGGCACCGCGCTCACGGGAACAAGATGTTCCTTTTCCAGAACGCGGCGCACGGCGGATTCCAGAATAAGCGGAAACGTCACCACCATGTCGCAGCCGGTGCGCAGTTCCGGCGGAGGCCCTTTGACCTCCACCGGAAAACCGGCCGACTGAAGACAGCGTTCCGCCTTTATGACCTCGCCGGTATGCTGGAAGACCAGAAAGCCCCTGTCAGCGGCAGGGGGATCCTGCGTTTTCCTGCTGTTTCGCTTCAGCCAGCCGGTGAGTTTCTGCAGCATTACTTGCGAAGCTCCAGACGAACGATGCCGTCGCCTTCATCTTTGGCTTCCACGTTCCAGCCGTTGCGTCGGGCGGCACGGCTGACGTTTTCCTGACTCGTGGTGTTGTCCACGAGCACGTCCACGGGATCAGATCCGGAAAGATGCGGATAAACCATGAGCACAGGCTGGGGGCAGGAAAGCCCGCGGGTATCTATAAGCATGAGATTCTCCTTTTGTGTCAGGCTCTTCTGGAAAAGGCAAAACCGATGACGAGGCAGACCGCAAGGCCGATGAGCGTGCCCTGCACACCGTAGGCGCCGATGCCCGCAGCGGAGCTGGCGGTACCGAGGTTGTGCGCCATGGCCGCGCCGGCCAGCATGCCGAGGGCGAAGATGGCGGCATCGCTGTCGCCTTCACCGGCCATGAAAAGCTGTCTGCCGGGGCAGCCGCCGGCAAGAGCGAATGCGAGACCGGCAGTCACCATGCCGAGGAAGTTCCACACGCCGTCGGTATGGGCCACGGGCTGATTCTCAAAGCCGGGATGGAAGCCGCCGGTGAGCATATTGGCGATGAAGGCCGCTGCAAACATGGCCAGCACGCCGAAGAAAAGATGACCGTAGCGGAAAAGGATGAGATCGCGGAACGCGCCCATGGTGCAGAAACGGCTGCGCTGAGCCAGCGCGCCTATGACCAGCGCAACGACGAAGGAAAGCAGGAACGGAGCATGGGAAGCGCCGGGGCCGCTGACGGAATAGAAGATGGGGCCGCTCTGCGCCTGACCGGAAACCTGCGGGAAAGCAAGATAGAGAGCCAGCAGGCCGACCATGAGCAGGGGGAAGAACCAGCCGGCCGCCGCATTCTGACGGGTGCTGCTGCCCAGAGAGTAGCCGCGCTTGAAGAAGAACGTGCCGCCCGCGATGCCGCAGATGAGACCGGCAAGACCGAACAGAGCGTTCGCGTCGCCGCCGGCGAGGCGGAGAATCGTACGCCACGGGCAGCCGAGGAAGACCAGCGCGCCGACGGCAGCCACCATGCCGAGCACAAAACGCACGATGGGCGCGGAACCGCCGCGGGGACGGAATTCTCCGGCCATCAGCGCCATGGCCATGGACCCGAGCACGAAGCCGATGATTTCAGGACGAATGTACTGCACGATGGCGGCGCGATGCAGGCCGAGACCGCCCGCGATATCGCGTTCAAAGCAGGCCACGCAGATGCCCATGTTGGCGGGGTTGCCGAATTTCTGCAGCAGAATGGCTGCAATGCCGATGACCGCACCGACAAAAATAATGCCGGCGGTACTGGCAAAGGGGTTCTTGCCGTTCATAAGGACTCTCCTCCATGAAGAATGTGTTACGAAATCATGCCGAAAACGACAGACGCAACAGCGGTGCATACCGTGTGTCACGCACAGCGGCAGCGGATGGAAGAGGCCGGATTCAGAGGGAGAAAAACGTCATGCGCGCCCGAAGAATACAGGGAACTTCCAGTTCCGCTGCAAGCGCGCGTCAGGTACCGCCGCGGAACTCGCGTTCCACGGAACAGACGGCTGTCGAAAGCCCTGTAAACCGGATTGCGGACATGGTATCCCCTGACATGATTTTTTTCGTGATATAGCGCGGGAGCATACGTCTTGCAAGAAAAATCTCTCCTTGGCCCGAGCTCTCGGCAGACTATGTACCGCAATCCCCGTACACCGTCCGAAAGCGACAGCAGTAACGCCGAAAGTCCGGCAAGTATGAATGGCGTCGGTGTCGCTTTCGTTTTCTTCACGGAATCAACGGAATCATACGAAAATACAGCATGGTTTCTCCGCTGAAGCTTACGCGAACAAGACTGCCACATACAGAAGTTCCGCCTTCGGCCATGGCGGACAGCCTGCGCGACCATGCCGGCAGCACGAAGCCCGCTTTCCATGCCGATCCGTCCGCCCTCTTGCACGGCGTTCAGGCCGATGATAGGAAACAACGATTCATCACGAGGTTCCCATGTCGGTCAAACTTGCGGCGGCGTCGGCAAAGGCCGCTTTCCGTACAACTCTGCCCATTCTCATCGGTTTCGGTTTCTGCGGCTTTTCCTACGGGCTGTATATGCACTCGCTGGGCTTTGAGCCGATCTTCCCCATTCTCATGGCCCTGACCATTTTTGCCGGATCACTGGAATTCATCATGGCCAGCATGATAACGGGGCCCTTTGCCCCGCTCACGGCATTCGTCGTAGGTCTTGTGGTCAATGCCAGACACCTCTTCTACGGCATCGCCATGCTCGACCGTTACCGCGATACCGGAATCATGAAACCTTACCTCATCTACGGACTCATCGACGAAACATTCTCCATTCTCGGCATGGGACACGTTCCGGAAGGTGTGGACAGGCGCTGGTACTACTTCTTCGTCACGCTGTTCAACGAGGCCTACTGGGTGCTTTCCACTGCGGCAGGCGCCGTGTTCGGCGCAGACCTCCCCTTCGACACGCGCGGCATCGAGTTCGTACTTCCCGCACTCTTTCTGGCCATTTTCGTCAGCAGCTGGCAGCAGGAAAGACAGCACATCAGCTCGCTCGGCGGCCTCGGCGTCACGCTCGGCTGCCTGCTTGCCTTCGGAACCACCTACTTCCTGCTGGCAGCCATGACCTTCATCATTGCGCTTCTGCTCCTTTTCCGGAAAAAACTTTCCGCCCTGACAGGAGAAAGAGCATGACCACGCTCCAGATCGGCATCATGATAGCGCTGGCGGTACTCGCCACGCAGCTCACGCGCTGGATCCCCTTTCTCCTGTTCCACAAAAAAACGCCACCCGTCATCGCCTATCTCGGAAAGGTGCTGCCTTCGGCCATCTGGGGCATGCTCGTGGTATACTGCTTCCGCAACGGACCTCTTGTGGAAGGCAGCAACGGCCTTCCCGAAATTCTGGCCTCTATCGTCACCATCGCCCTTCAGGTCTGGAAAAAGAACATGGCCGTCACCATCGCCGGAGGAACGCTCTTCTATATGGCGCTGGTACAGCTGTTCTTTTAAGGAGAACGCCTCATGAAACATCGCATACTCTGCTTCGGAGATTCCAACACCTACGGCTGGAAGGTTTCCCCCGGTGCTACGGCCTCCCGTTACCCCTCCTCCATCCGATGGACCGGAAAACTGGCCTCGCTTCTCGGCCCGGAATGGGAAGTCGTGGAAGAGGGACTCGGCGGACGAACGCTGCGCGACAGCGTCACCGAAGGCAGCGGAATACGGGTTCCGGGAGCCGGTCTCAGCGGCGCAGAATATCTTCCGCCCTGCCTGCTTTCGCATCTTCCTCTGGATGTCGTGGTCATCATGCTCGGCAGCAACGACATGAAGGCTGTGCTGCACCATACGGAATACGACATTGCCGAAGGCATGGCACTTCTTGCAGACATGGTGCTGCATCTGCCCTGGCAGGGACTGCTTGACTATCCGCACCCAAAGCTGCTGATTGTCTCGCCTCCTTTCATAGGAGAAAGAAAGATGCGTCTTTCCGGGGAGCGCTATACCGGTGCGCCAGAGAAATCCCGCAGGCTCGCCGGACTGTACCGGGCTGTGGCCGGGCGGTACGGAGCCACCTTTCTCGACGCCGCGGCCGTACTGGCCGGAAATCCGTACGGAGAAGCCCACGGACCGGACGGAATGCATCTTAATGAAGAGGATCACGCAAGACTTGCGGCCGCCGTATGGGATAAAATGAAGGAAATATTGCCCGATCTCCCACCTTTCGCCCCTTCCGACGCCGTATGAGCATCATGGTTCTCCGTCATCATTTCCGGTACCTTACGGGGTGTTGCAAAAAGCGTTCTTCTGAAACAGTTTGAAACGTGACAAAAGTGTTCCCGTTTTTTATTACTGCCTCTGTACTCCCCCTGAGCTGTTCTCGAAACCATAACTTGTGAAAGGAATTGATCATGAGCAAGAATACTCTGGCGCTTACCATTCTTTCCGCTGCCCTGCTGACCTCCCTTCCCATGATTGCAAACGCCTATCCCGGCGGATACGGCCCTCATCACGGCGCCTACGGCCGCGGCGCTGCTGTTCAGGCTCCCGAACTGACCAAGGAGCAGGTGGCGCAGATGGATAAGCTCTGCGAAGAACACCGTGCGGCCCTTCTGCCTCTTCGCGATCAGCTCATTCAGAAGAGAATGGAACTGCGCGCTCTCTCCCCCAATCCCAATGTGAAGCCTGAAGAACTGAAGGCCCTCACTGCGGAAATCACCAAGCTCCATGAACAGATCCGCACCGTGAACGATGATTTCTATGCCAAGATGGACAAGGCCGGTCTGCCCTGCTACGGCGGCTCTCATCAGAGAGGCTGGCATCATGCTCCCTACGCCGGCCACGGCTGCCCCAACTGGCGCTAAAAAGACAGGGTGTTCCTGACCGGCAGTCGATTTCCGTGCAGTATTGCCGAATTGCAGGCAGACTCACAGAATGTCGCCGGGGCTGCGTGGTGAGCGCAGCATGAGAGTCAGCCGGGCGCTGCTTCTCTTCTTGCCGTTTTCGTCCCTTCATCATACGATGAAGGGACTTTTTTTCGGTCTTTCTTCCAAGGTCTGTCTTTTCTTTTTACGGAGCGTTCCATGAAACTCAAAGAACTCATTTCCCATGCGCGTACCTGCCGCCGCTTCAAAGGGGAAAAACACATCTCTTCCGCAACGCTTGCCGAACTTGTGGATCATGCCCGCCTTTCGGCCTCGGCCCGCAACAAGCAGGTGCTGCGCTTCATCACCATAGCCGACCACGACACCTGCGAAGCCATGAACAGCCTCGTGGTCATGGGCGGCGCGCTTACGCCGGAACAACGCGCAGGCAGTCATCAGCATCCGGGAGGCTTCATCGTCATCGCCGGCCCGTCGAACATGGACGATTTCGCTATTATGGATGTGGGCATTGCGGCGCAGAGCATCAATCTGGCAGCCTGTGAAGCCGGTCTTGCCTGCTGCATGATCGGTGCCGTGAAAAAAACGGAAGCCGCCGAGCTCATCGGTCTTCCTCATGACCTGCAGGTCAAGCTCGTTCTGGCCGTCGGCGAAGCCGACGAAGTACGACGCCTCGTTGAACCCGGCCCCGACGGAAGCCTTACCTATTACCGCGACGCGCAGGACGAACACTGCATTCCCAAAATGCCTCTGGACCAGTGCATCATCATCCGCAAGTAGTCGGTCTGCTCGCCAGCAAAGGCCCGTGACCTTGTCGCGGGCCTTTTTCATGCCCGGAATTCTCATGGCATTTTTTTAAAAATCGTGCTACTCCACCTTTGCGTAACACGTTATTTGTTTTTGTGCTACTTTCATCTTCCCCTACGGAGTTCCCATGAGATCGATTTCCGCCCTTGCAGCCGCTTTCATGCTGGCCCTGCTTTCTTCGGCCGCTCAGGCCGGAACCATTGTCGACATGCGCGGCGTGACCGTGACCGTTCCCGATGATCCCAAGGCCGTGGCCACCATCGACGACGGCTTCATTGAAGGCGTCATGACGCATCTTGGCGTCATCGACCGGGTCAAGGTTATCGGTTCCTGGTCCATGAAGCGGGACTACCGATATGAAATTCCCTCCCGTACCGGAGAGAGTCGTGAGTACAAGGGCTGGAACACCATGAAGTATCTCCACCCCTGGCTGAACGACCTTCCCTGCGTCAATTCCCCTCAGGGAAACATCATAAGCTATGAAACGCTGGCCGCGTCCTCCCCCGACGTGGTACTGCTCCGAGTCGGCGATACCACCGTGGGCACCGACAAGGAGAAAGTTCAGAGAACCGTGGACACCATAGAAGCGCTCGGCATTCCTCTCGTGGTCCTTTACTCCCCCACCTGGTTTCGCTCTTCCGATCTCTCCAGCATGAAAACGGAAGCGGGAATCATCGGCGAAATATTCGGACAGAAAGAAAAGGCCGAAAAACTGGCCGGCAGACTGGCTTCCACGGAAACCATGATCCGCGAACGCACTGCCGGAATTGCTGAAAGCGAAAAGCCCTCCGTACTGCTTTTCGGCCTTCGCCCCGACGTGCGGAAAAAAGGCGGCGCAGGCTCGGTGTTCGGTACGGACACGCCGGAATCCTACATCATCGAACAGGTCGTTCATGCCAAAAATGCCTATCAGGGAACGGGTACCAGCGTTCCCATGAGCACGGAACAGGTCTATGCCTGCGATCCCGACGTGATCATTCTTCCCACGGCCAACGGCTATCACCCGCCTTTCGAGCTTTATGAAGCCCCGTATTATGAGGATCTTCAGGAGCTGCGCGCCGTCAGAAATCACCGGGTCTATGCCATGCCGTGGTCGCCCATGAACGCCTCGCGCCGTGTGGAATATCCGCTCGACATGCTCATCATCGCCAAAGCCGCCTATCCCGAACGCTTTGCCGACATAAGCGTGTACGACTTCGCCCTGCAGTTCTACCAGGATGTCTACGGCGTTGACGAAGAAACCGCCCGAGGACTTCGCAGCACCCAGCTTCTCGACTGGATGGCGGAAAGCGGATTCTGAGAAAATTAAAGTTTAACTTTAATTTTCTTATTCCGGCAACGTTTCCCCCCTGCCCGAGGTTATGATGAAAACATTTCGCGCAGCCCTTGCCCTTCTGCTCTGCCTTGCCCTGGCGGCTGCCTTCGTACTGGCCCTCCTTTCCGGCGACTACGACATGAGCGTCCGTGATGTGGGGAGCATTCTTGCTTCGCATCTCGGATTCGGCGACGGCCCGGTTCCGAAAATGCACGACATCATCGTATGGCGCATCCGCTTCCCTCGCCTGCTTCTGGCCGCCATGACCGGCATGGCCATGGCAGTTGCCGGAGCCGTCTATCAGGGATGCTTCCGCAATCCGCTGGTGGAGCCCTACATTCTCGGCGTATCCTCCGGAGCGTCCTGCGGGGCGGCGCTGGCCATCGTTTTTCCCGCCGTGCTCCCCAATGGGCAGCTCTCCGCCTTTCTCGCCGGAACGGCCGCCGTGCTGATTTCCTTTTTCCTTGCCCGCAGCCGGGGAGAAACACCGCCCGTCACGCTGATCCTTTCCGGCATCATTGTCGGCTCGCTGTTTTCGGCCGTGCTCGGCATCATGAAATATCTGGCATCCGATGTTGAGCTGAGGGAAATAACCTTCTGGATGATGGGCGGCTTCTACTATGCCAACTGGCACGATGTGGCCGTAACCGCCTGCGCCGTGCTTCCCTGCCTTGCCGTGCTCGCCTCGCTGTCGTGGAAGCTCAATCTCCTGTCTCTGGGCGACGAAGAGGCCCGAAGCCTGGGCATTCATCCCGACAGCCTGCGTATTCTCTTCATCCTTCTGGCCACGCTGGCCGCTTCCGTGTGCGTTTCCGTGGCCGGCATCATCGCCTGGGTGGGACTCATGATGCCCCACGCAGCCCGTATGATGTTCGGACCGGACAACCGCTGGGTCATCCCCGGTTCCGCTCTCCTCGGCGCCGTCTACATGCTTCTCTGCGATACGATTGCTCGCACGCTCACGGGAACGGAAATTCCCATTGCCATCATCACCTCCATCGCAGGCGCGCCCTACCTTCTGTGGCTGCTCCGCGCAAAGGGAAGAGAACTCTATGGCGCATGACATCACCGCAAACCGCTTTCCGGCTCCTTTCCCGCTCTCTTCCGGCGGAAAGGCGCTGCCGATGTTCCATCAGGGAAAGGATCACGGCCTTGCCGACAAACTGCGGCATCTGTTCCGCCGAAGCGCCGATACCAGTCTCAACACGCCGCCTCCGGCAGAAAATGCTCTCGACATTCAGGGCCTTTCCTTCTCCTACGGAAGAAAGAGAATACTGAATAACGTCAGCCTTGCCGTTCGTCCGGGACAGATCTGCGGACTGCTCGGCCCCAACGGCAGCGGCAAGTCCACGCTGTTCCGCTGCTGCATGGGATTTCTGCATCCGGAACAGGGCAGCATTCACGTCCGGGGCGTCAACATTGCGCACATGAAGCCTTCCGCGCTGGCACGGCATGTGGCCTACGTTCCCCAGGAACACAAACAGCCTTTTCCTTTTCTTGTCCGCGACATGGTGCTCATGGGCCGTTCTCCCCACATGGAGGGATGGTTCCGACTCGGACGCCGGGACAGGGATGCAGCCGAACAGGCCATGCAGCGCATCGGCATCACGGCTCTGGCCGACACGGCATGCAATCAGCTTTCCGGCGGGCAGCGCCAGCTTGTGCTCATAGCCAGAGCCATGGCGCAACAAACGCCCCTCATTCTGCTGGATGAGCCCACAAGCGCGCTGGACTTCAGCAATCAGCTCGCGGTATGGAAAGTTCTGCGCGAGGTGGCGCAACAGGGCGTGGCCATTCTGGTCTGCTGCCATGACCCGAATCACATCCTCTGGTTCTGCGATACGGCCGCCGTTCTGTGGGAAGGAGGCGTTTTTGCCTCAGGCCCGGTGCATACCACCGTCACCGAGCAGATGCTTCAGCACATCTACGGCCCCGAATGCGTGCGCATTTCTACGGAAAACATGGATATGGTCTGCCCGCGCAGATCATGATATCTCGCTTTCAGACATAAGGAGAACATCATGTACGCTCCAGGCATTACTCAGGAAATCATCGACAAAGCCACGGCCTTTCACGGTCACTGGTGCCCGGGCCTCAGCATAGGCATACGGGTCGCAGCATGGGTCATGCAGAACATGGGAACCGCCGCCGATGAGGAAATCGTTGCCGTTACCGAAACCGATATGTGCGCCGTAGACGCCATTCAGGCGCTTGTCGGCTGCACGTTCGGCAAGGGAAATCTCATCTTCCGCGACCGCGGCAAGGTGGCATTCTCCTTTTTCCGCAGAAGCGACGGGAAAAAGGTGCGCATCGTCCGGATATACCGCGAGGAGGAATCTTCCGGCAGAAGCAGAGAACTGGTTCGTCTGCTGGATGATCCCTTACTCCCTGCACAGCGGCGTGCCGAGCTGGAAAAGGAAAGAGAAACACTCAGAAAACAGAGCATAGATCATCTGCTTTCCGCGCCCTTTGAAGAACTGTTCGCCATAAAGGAACCGCTCTGCGAAATGCCCGGAACGGCGAGACGCCTTCCGACCATCGTGTGCGAAGGCTGCGGTGAAGGGGTCATGTCTTCCCGCATCCGGGAAAAGGACGGAAAAAAGCTGTGCATCGACTGTGCCGACGCGCTGACGGGCGGTACATGCCGTCAACAGCCGCTTGAATAAGAAAAGGGGGACCGATGAGGTCCCCTTGTGTTATATGCAGCTCCGGCAGCCGGACTGTTCTTGTGCGATGGGTCAGTGAGAAAGTGAGGGTCGCGACCATGAATCAAGCTCTATCCTTCGGATCTGCAATACGGCCGTCGCACCACAAGACTGACATGAAAAAGCTGTCGGCCTCAGATCCGGCGACATAAACGCTTCGCCGGATATCCGTTTCCCCTCAGTATATTGCCGGGCAACTCCAATCGGAGGGAAAGAACTCGCCTTCTTCAAAAACGGATTATCCCTGAGCGGACTCTCCCAGAATCGTTTCCAGGGCCCGGGCTACGGGAATGTCGGCAGGAAGCAGCCCCGGCAGAGAGGCAAGCTCGCCGAGAGGAACCCAGCGCATATCGTCATGCACGGTAAGAACGATCTCGCCCTGCCAGGACAGTACCCTGTACACGGAAAGATGCACGGTGCCGAACTCATATTCATGGCGGTTATCCGTAAGGAACTCTCCAATGCGGGCTTCGATGTGCAGCTCCTCGCGAAGTTCTCTGGCCAGGCCGGCCTCATGCGTTTCTCCGGCCTCCAGCTTGCCGCCGGGAAATTCCCAGCTCCCGGCACAGCTCATGAAAGGCGCACGCCGCATGACAAGAATACGACCGTTTTCAAAAAAGACCGCGCCCATGACTTCCTTGGTCACCTTTTCCATGCCTTTATCCCCTTTCTTCCTGTTCTGCCCGCCCTTCCGGCGTGAACGTTCCATCAAGCGGTCGCGAGCTGCCTCGCTCTAAAAGCCGCCACCGGCAGCACTGCCGTTTTACTGTCCGTTTTCGGCAAGTCGGCTTCTGGGCAGTCATTTCAGTACGTTGAAGGATATTTTCCCCCTCAAAACGCTCTGTATGCTTACCCGCCCTGTAAACTCAGCAGGTCCCTTTCCGTCGCATACGTTCGCCGCAATTCTATCCCATTCGTCCGGCATAGCCTTTCCGAATGATCGCATGGGTATACGACAAAGCGTTCCCATGGTTCTGCCTCACTGCAGTCATTCTCAAACCTTCCATCCGCCGGAATGGGAGCAAGGAAAACGTCTCAAAAACGCGGCAGGTCATGGATTCGAGCTTTCAAAAGCCGCATCAAACCGCATATCAAAAAAGCCCCTGCAGTTTCCCGCAGGGGCTGAGAGATAATGCTGGCATCGGCCTACTTTCCCACGTAAAGATGCGCAGTATCATGGGCGATGAAGCGCTTAACTTCCGAGTTCGGAATGGGATCGGGTGTACCCGCTTCTCTATGGACACCAGCAAATATGTATACTGCAATAAATGCAGTCAGTGTCGATGTGTTGTTGCTTATAGCGAAAATCGTTCCGCATGGCAAGTATTTTTTTGCATACGGCCCGCACGGCCGTCATTTTTCCGACCCTGCGTATTCAGGAAGCCAGAGGCTTTCGTAGAACTTGCTGTGACTGAGCACTCTTTTTCTCAGGCGGTCGCGGTAGTTCTCCTCAGGCTGCACTTCCTGAGAAAAGACATTGTAACCGAAACCGAGGCGGTCGCCTTCCACGGTGAAGCCCAGCGCTGCAAGCAGTGAGGGAAAGAGATCAAAGTGGGTGATGATAGTCCTCACAGGCTTCAGGGTGGCATCCCTCGTCAGCGAACAGAGCACATAGCGCCCCTCGACGTTCTTGAGGTCCACGCCGTCCAGCTCCGGCATTCTGGCCTCATGATCGCCCATAACGAGAATGACGAACTGATCTTCCCAGCCCTTGTCTCGAATATGCCTGAGCAGGCGCTCAACCTGCGAAAGAGAACATTTGACATAGCCCGACCAGCTTTCCATGAAGCCCTGATCCACGCACGGCGGAGAAAGAAAGCCCGGTTCGTGGGTATCCATGGTGGAAAGCGCAAAACTGAACTTCACCCCTTCCGCCATAAGCTCATCGATACGCTCAATGCTGCGGTCGACCATGTCGCTGTCGTAGATGGCCCAGGTGTTCATGGTGGCAGGATCGACGTGTTTTTTCTCTATCCAGTCTTCCTTCCCCATGAATTCCTGATAGCCATGGCTGCGGAAGAACTTGTCGAGGCCGGAAAACACACCGCTTGAGCCGTTGTAGTAAACGTTATGGTACCCGTCCGCCTTCAGATAGTCTCCAAGGCACAAGGCTCCCGGCAGATAGCGATCAAGTGCCCATCCGGTAAGATTGCCGCTCAATATGGAAATGGACTTGAGCGGAATGCCGCACTGCGAAGCCACAATGCCGCCGATGGTAAAGTCGGCTCCGGGCATCTGATCAATGCGCAGATCGGGAGTCTGAATGGAGGGACGGATGGGTTCAAGCAGGTCTTCTCCCATAATCTCGCTTCGACCGAAGGTTTCCTCAATGCTTTCACAGTAAATGATGAGCAGGTTCTTCGTACCCGTGCCGGAAACCTTCACCTGACGCGGATCCACGTACGCGCCTTCGGTATAAAAGTCGCCGATGACGGCCTGCTCCTGAAAAAACGTGAAGAAGTTGACATAGAACATGGCATAAACAACAATGCCGCCCCATATCGTCAGAAGCCTACGGCCGGAGAAAATCCAGCAGAAAAAGCGCTGCACCCGTCGGGAAACATTCCGAAAACGCACCGAAACACCGGCCGCCGTCACCGCAAGAAGAGTCACGACCAGCCAGCGCACATTGACGAAAAGCTCGTCGATGAAGGT
>USBZ01000050.1 GCA_900553065.1 uncultured Desulfovibrio sp.
ACAGACCCTTATAGGGTCAAATCAAACCGCCCCTTGAAGGGGCGGTCCTGACTTTTGATGACGGAAGGGGGAGCGGCATGAAGGAACTTGTATTCGTCAACGGAACGATGGGAGTAGGAAAGACGTCCGTATGCCGGGAACTTTTTCGCATCCTGCAGCCTTCGGTCTTTCTGGACGGGGACTGGTGCTGGAACATGTCGCCTTTTGTGGTCAACGACGAGACCCGGGCCATGGTGCTCGGCAACATAGCGTATCTTCTGAACAGCTTTCTGCACTGCTCCGAGTATCGCTATGTCATCTTCTGCTGGGTCATGCATGAAACTTCGATCGTGGAAAATGTGCTCGGCAGGCTCGACCTTTCCGACACACGTTTTTCTCTTTTTACGCTCACTTCGTCACCGCAGGCGCTTGATGAACGCCTGCGCAGGGATATCGAAGCCGGAAAAAGAAGTCCGGATGTGCTGGAACGTAGTCTGAAGCGGCTCCCGCTCTATGAAGAAATGAACAGCCGGAAGATTGATGCCAGCGTTCTGTCGCCGCGGGAGGCGGCGGAGCTTCTGGCGGACAGGCTCGGCCAACGATAGTGACGCCGGGCCTGAAAAAAGGCGGCCTTTTCAGGCCGCCTTTTGATTATCTGGCTATTTCCCAGATGGTGACGGGAACCGGAACGTCCTGTTCCGTGAGCGGGGAAACGGGAAGGGAGCAGATGCGCTTGTGGCGGAGCCTGTGTTCGGGCAGCGCGTCGAGAAGATGATGGAAGACATCTCTTCCGGGTTCGGAAATCCAGGCGCGGCCTCCGCTTTTCAGCATGCAGGCGAGAAAGGCCGCAATGGGTTCGGCGAAGTCCTTTTCATACATGATGTCTCCGGCCCAGATGCGGTCGAAGCTTTCCGGCGGCAGCGTGGGATTGCGCCAGTCCATGACTTCGAAGCGCACGCCTTCCACGGCATTGAGGCGGGCATTGATTTCGGCGTAGCGCAGGGCTTCGGCTTCGTAGTCCATGCCCGTCACGCAGGCGCCGAGCCACTGACCGAGCAGCGCCGTGAAGCCGAGTCCGCACCCCATGTCGAGGCAGGGCTTTCCTTTGATGTCGTCTTGCATTTCCGCAAGCCATCCGGCCAGAGCCAGGGAGGATGGCCATATTTCATTCCAGTAGGGAAGACGGTCTTCTCCGCCTTCCTTCTGATCCATGTCGGCCCAGAGTTTGTCCATGTCGGCGCGGCGGATGTGCCATATTCTTCCGCAGGACTGGAAAAGACGATCGAAGGGCGTGAACTGTTCCATGAAGCTGATCCTTGTGGGGTGATGATTCCCGGCGATTTCCGGGCAGGCAGAAGCATATCCTTTTCCGGCGGCTTCGTGAAGCGTGCCGGGAGGCGGCAGGGCAAAAGACTTGCGGGCCGGATGCAATAGGGATATCATGCCTGTTCATCATGATTTTTCCTGAGGAAAGATCATGGGTTTACGGGGTGATCATACGGGGCGTCGGCTTCGCTTTCCGCCCCTTCTGAAACGACGTGCGCGCCTGCCGACGCGCCACGCACAGACCAAAGCAGGTTTGACATGGATAATAGGGGCGAGGACAGAAAGGATTTCGCCAGGCGTTCCTTCAGGAAAAACGACGGCGAACGCGGTGAAGGCCGCCGCCAGGAACATTCGGAACATTTCCGCCCGCGTCGATTTGAACGCGGCGATGACGAGCGTCGTGAAGGACGCAGAGATTTCAAGAAGGACGGCTTCCGGCCGCGCACGGATCGCGCGCCTTCCCGCAAGGGAGAACTCGGCGCCATCATGGATCTGGACAACGACATTCTGCATCTTGTGATGCGTCGCGCCCAGATGCTCGCCCGCCTGCGCCGCGGCGGACGTCTCGCTCCCGAAACGGAAAAGACGCTGCGTACCGCCTGGGAAGGCAAGGCCGCCCGTCTTGCCCGCGACAATCGCCTTTCCCGCGATCTTTTCGTTCTTCTCCAGACCATTGAACCGCTGACCCGTATGGAAGAGGAACAGGGCTACTACAACCTGTCCCCCAACGGTGAAGCCGTGGATATCCGCATTCCCGCGCCGTCCGACACCGTGGCCGCCCGCTGCTGGCTGGCCGTGGCCGCAGCCGCCGGACAGACGACCTCCGTTTCCCGCGTGCCTCTTACCGATGCCGTCGTGAGCGGCGTGAAGGCCCTCAATCAGATCGGCGGTCAGCTCTGGTGGGAAGAGAACGGCGACGTGCAGAGCCGCGGCGGCAAGGGGCTTGTCCGCAACATGGACAAGGTCATTCACATCGGCGACGACGCCTTCAACCTCTGGCTCGTCATTGCGCTGTGCGTGGGCATGCCCGCCAGACTCAAGCTTACCGGCGACAGCTCCCTTCGTTTCCTCGACATCGCGCCGCTGCGCCACTTCCTGCCTCAGCTCGGCGTTCGCCTGACCAACGTCATTCCCTCGCAGGACGGTCTGCCTGTCCGCATGGAATGCTCCGGTCTCATGCCCCGTCAGATCCGTCTGGCCGACGACCTTCCCGAAGATTTCGTGGCCGCTCTTGTGCTGGCTTCCCCCTTCTGGGAAACGGAATGCCGTCTGACGCTGCCCGAACATGAACCCCGTCTGCTGCCGCTCGTGCTGGATGTGCTTTCCGGCTGCGGCCTGAAGGTGGTCCGCAACGGTCGCGACATCAGCGTGGAACGCGGCGAGATTTCCGTGCCTGAGGCTCCCGTGGTCTGCATGGATGCCTGCGTGGCGGCTTCCGTGCTCATGTTCCCCGGCTTCAACGGCGGTCGCGCCGTGCTGGAAGGCGTATGGGGAAAGAGCCGTGCGCACGGCCTTGTGGAAAAGATTCTGCAGGGCGCAGGCCTCAGCGTGAAGTACGGTTCCGCGGCTGTGGAATGCAGCGGCAAGACCAGCGAAACGTCGGCTCCCACTCCCGAAGTGGTGAAGGACGTGCTTGCCTTCTGCCCTGAGCTTCTGCCTCTGTGCACCGTGATCATGGCCGCTGCCGCCCATGAGGGCAGCACGGTTTCTCTGCCCGAGCTTGCCGAAGAGGATCGTCATCTCGTCACGGCGTTCCTGGCCCGTTGCGGCGTCGGCGAAAAGGACGGCGCGCTTTGCCCCGTGGAGGAAACGGTGCCCGGATCCTGGGTTGCTCCTTCCGCGCAGTGGGCCATGGCCTATGCGCTCGGAGCCTTCCTCAAGCCCAACCTGCACCTGTCCAATCCCGGCGTGATGACCGGTCTGTTCCCGGCTTTCTGGAATATGTACAACACGCTTCCCCGTCCCGAACTGAAACGCAAGGCAGAGCAGGAGACCGAAGATGCCAAACCCGCGCGCAGACGCGTCATTGCTCACGGAGTCTATGGAGAACTTCCTCCGGAACCCGCTACCGGAGACGATTTCTGAGCTTGAGGCTCAGATGGAGCTCATCGGCTCGGTGCAGAAGGAATGCGATAGAAGAATACGGGAACTCATGGCTGCCGAAGATGTGGAAAACGGCGTCGTGTTCCCGCAGGAAATTCACGCGCTGCACCAGGAAAAGAATATGCTGGAGACCCATATGCAGTATCGCCGGGTGCGCATCCGGCGCTTGAGACTGTATAAGGGACTCGACCGATAGCAGCCTTCCCGACGGGAAGGCGAAGGAAGAGGAACCGCCTCCGGGCGGTTCCCCCTTTTCCGGGGCGTCGCTTTCAGGGACTTTCCGGAAAGGGCAAACAAGGAAACGCTCCAGTGAGGATATCATGAGCGAGAATCATCAGTGCCGCCAGTGCGGAACCTGCTGCCGCAAGGGCGGTCCGGCACTTCATAAGGAAGACGCGTCTCTTCTTGTGGACGGCGTGCTTCAGCTGCAGGATCTGTGCACGTTCCGCGCAGGCGAACTTGTGCGGGACACCTCCAACGATCATGTGGTTCCGCTGCCGGAAGAAATAGTCAAGATAGCCGCGCCCTTCGGCTCCCGTCCCGACGACTGGACCTGCCGTTTTCTCATGGAGGACAACCGCTGCTTCATTCACGACCGCCATCCTGCGGAGTGCCGGGCGCTGTTCTGCGACGATCCGTCCGCGCTTCTTTCCATGCAGGGAGAAGACAGGCTCGACCGCCGGAGCATTCTTGAACTTCTTCATGCTCCCGCGTGGCTCATGGATTCCGTGGAAGCCCATGAAGCCCGCTGCAACTATGCGGCGCTCATCGAGCTTGCCTCGCATCTTGAGGAGCAGGAAGCCGCGCGCCGCGCCCTTGTGGAAGTCGTGGAATACGACAGGGCGTTTCGTGATCTCGTCATGGAAAAGGGGCATGTCAGAAAGGAAATGCTGGACTTCCTGTTCGGCCGTCCGCTTCTGCATACCGTCATCATGTTCGGCATAGATGCCCGTCATAACGCCGACGGCAGCATCACTCTCGTGCAGACCACCAAAGCTACTCTGAAGAGGCACGCATGATCATCGTCACCGGCGGCGCCGGCCTCATCGGCGCAAACATGATCTGGGAACTGAACAGGCAGGGCATGGACGACATTCTCGTGGTGGACAATCTTGCCTCCACGGAAAAATGGAAGAACCTTTCCCACCTGCGCTACAGCAACTACATGCACCGCGATGCCTTTCTGGCGCAGCTTCGTTCCGGCAAGAAGCTGGAAGGCGTGGAATGCGTGATCCACATGGGCGCGTGTTCCTCCACCACGGAACGGAATGCGGATTTTCTCATGGAGAACAACTTCCACTACACCGTGGAAGTGTGCCTTGCCGCCCTTGAGGCTGGCGCCCGTTTCATTACGGCGAGCAGCGCCGCTACCTACGGCGACGGCGAACTGGGCTTCTCCGACGCTCTGGAGCTCATGCCGAAGCTTCGGCCGCTGAACATGTACGGCTATTCCAAGAAGCTGTTCGACATGTGGTGCATGCAGCACAAGCTGCTCGGCGAAGTGGTGAACCTCAAGTTCTTCAACGTGTACGGCCCCGACGAATATCACAAGGGCAGCATGATGAGCATGGTGTGCCGCGCCGTTCCTCAGGTGAAGGAAACCGGAAAAATTCGTCTGTTCAAGTCGGATCATCCGCAGTACGGCGACGGTGAATCCGTGCGCGACTTCGTGTATTCCAAGGACTGTGCCGCGCTCATGCGCTGGTTCATGGAAACGCCTTCCTGCAACGGCATCTTCAACGTGGGTACCGGACACGCCCGCAGTTGGAACGATCTGGCCAAGGCCGTGTTTGCCGCCATGGACGTGCCGGAGAACATCGAATACTTCGACATGCCCGAGCACCTCAAGGGCAAGTATCAGTACTTCACCGAAGCCGACATGTCCTGGCTTGAACGCGAAAAGTGCCCCGTGAAGTTCCAGTCTCTGGAAGACGGCGTGAAGGACTACGTGCAGAATTATCTTCTGCAGGACGATCCCTATCTGTGCACGCTGTAGTTGATCGACGCGTGCGGAACGGGATGCTTGCGCCATCCGCTTTTCGGTAAAAAACAAAGAAGGCCTGCCATTCTTTTGAATGGCAGGCCTTCTTTGTTATCCGTTCCCGCGTGCGGGAAAATGTTCCTACATGTCCACCGCTTCAAGTACGGCGACGATGCTGTTGTCTGAGCGCAGTTCCAGCATGGAACCGTTGATGTTCCACTCGTCCACCTTCGAGAACATTTCATGCATGGCCCGGGCCTGTTCTTCGCCCTGCGGGCAGAGGCGCAGGGTGGAGCCGCCTTCCGAGAAGGTCATGGCGTTGTCCTTGCGCTGCCAGGACATGAAGAAATTATTGCAGCCGTCGGAACCGGAGGCCTGTCCGTTGTCGCGGAGAATGAGATGCGGTTCGGGCTGGTCGGGATAGATGGTGACGGGATTGCCGTTGATTTCGCGCAGGCGCCAGTAGGTTTCGAGCAGCGGCGCGGAGGCGTAGTTTTCCGTGGAGCAGACGCCGCCCTTTCTGACGAGAAACACGTTGGAGGCTTCGAGATGACCGTCCTGCATGCGGCCTTCCAGCACGACGGAGGCGCTGCCGTTTTCCTGCATGATCTGGCTGAGCTGGCTGTAGCCCTTGCCGGTGGTCAGCAGAGGAATGTCTCTCTGGGAATTGCATTCGGAAAAGACGGGGCTGCCGTTCTGCGAGCGCAGTTCGCCTTCGAGAAGAAATCCCTGGGAGGGCCAGGGAATGTCGGCGGGCTTGAGTTCCACGGGCTGAGAGGCGAGGCCGTGCAGAAGCAGTCCGCCTCCGGCTTCACGCGTGGCGGTGACGGGCTTGAGCATGCCTCGCGTGACTTCGATGGTCCGGTTTCTGTCCTTTTCCATCCAGGTGCCCATGTACTGATTGCGGTCGCCGTCCTGCGTGAGCAGGGCGAGGCCGTCATCTTCAAGATAGAGGTGAACGCTGACCTGCTTGTCACCGCTTTTCAGCGTGCCTTTGTAGCTGGCCGGCGTTTCGAGAGGGGGGAGCTGATGTTCCCCCGGCATGGTGCGGTATACGAGTACGTTGGGCTGTCCGGGTACGGAGACCACTTCGTCGGTCTGCGTGGCGAACAGCGTTTCTCCGCTGTAGAGAATGGAGGCCGTGAGGCGGACCTGCGCGTCGATGGTCTGTTCCAGATAGTAAACCCGGAAGGGGATCTGACCGTTGCCGGACTCCGGCATGATGGACGTGGCCACGGGAATGGGCGAATGCAGGGGATACAGACGCACGCTGACCACGACTTCCGGCGGAAGCGCCATGCGTTCGCGGTAGAACAGCGTTCCGTCCATGCGGCCGACCTTGGCCTTGCTGCGTTCCCATACGATGGTGGAGCCGTCGGCGTCGGTGAATTCCATCCGGTTCGCGCCGGAGCTTTTCACGATGAGCTTCTGTTTTCTGACCTTGTCGTCGGGGCTGTCCATCGTGACAAGGGTGAGAACGCCGTTTTCCAGATTCCAGCTCACGCCGGAGAGGGCGGTTCTGTCGGGAATGCCGAGGCCGCCGTCTTCATCCAGATAGTAGAGCCTTTCCTGATCGTCGACCCAGGCTCCGCTGATGTTCTGCGGAGCGCCCGAAGGCGGCACGCAGGAAACAAGAAGAAAAGAGCAGAAAAGAAAGAGCAGAAATTTACGCATGATAGTCCTCTGTTTACACAAGGGCTACGAGATCGTACTCCCTTGTTTCTACGATGTCCGCTTCCACCAGGGCGCCGTTTTCCACGCCGGGGCCGCTGATGTAGGTCAGGCCGTCCACGTCGGGAGCCTGGAACCAGGTGCGCCCGGTATGCAGGCCGGGCCATTCTTCGGAACTTTCATCCACGAGGACTTCCAGCCGTTCGCCGGCATAGCCTGCGAGAATCTCCTCGCTGATTTCGCTCTGAAGTTCCATGAGTTCGTCCTTTCTGGCCTGCTTGAGATCATCGTCGAGCTGATCCGGCATGGCGGCGGCTTCGGTGCCGTCTTCAGGCTGGAAGGCGAACACTCCCATATGATGGAAGCGGTTTTTTTCCACAAAGCGCATGAGCGTGCGGAAATGTTCGTCCGTTTCTCCGGGGAAGCCCACCATCATGGTCGTGCGCAGGGCGGCGTCGGGGAAGAATTCGCGGATACGGTCCACGGCTTCCTGCGGGTTGCCGGAGAAGGGGCGCCCCATGCGACGCAGAATGTCGGGATGGGCGTGCTGCAGGGGTATGTCGAAATACGGGACAAAGGGCTTGCCCGCTTCGCTGAGAAAGCGCAGAAGCTCGCGGGTAAGTCCGGCAGGGTACAGGTACAGCAGGCGCAGCCGTGCAAGGCCGTCCAGCGCAAGGAGCTTTTCCAGCAGAAAACGCGGATCCTTGCCGAAGTCCGTACCGTAGGCGGTCACGTCCTGCGCAACCAGAATGAGTTCCTTCACGCCGTCGGCCACGAGGGCGGAGGCTTCCGTCACCAGCTTGTCGGCCGGTTCGGATACATAGCGGCCGCGTATGGAGGGAATGGCGCAGAAGGAGCAGTTGTGCCGGCAGCCTTCGCCTATCTTGAGCCAGGCGTAGGAAGGGCCGGTGCTGAGCAGACGACCGTCTGCGGCCTGAGGCAGGCCGAGCGCGCGGATGAGCTGATCCGCCCAGGTGTCGATGTCGTCGGTATGGAGCCAGAGGTCGACTTCCGGCAGTTCGCCTTTGAGATCGGCAATGCCGTACCGGCCGGGAAGGCATCCCGCTACGGCCAGGAAGGGCTTTTTTCCCTTGGGCATCGCGCTCAGATCCTCGATCATTTCAAGGATGGTCTGCACGGATTCCTGTACGGCCGGAGCAATGAAGGCACAGGTGTTGAGAAAGACAAGGTCCGCCTTTTCCGGCGCATCCACGGTAAGAACGGGGCCCAGCGAGCCCAGCAGACGTTCGGTGTCCACACGGGTCTTCGGGCAGCCGAGACTTTGGGAATATATTTTGAGCATACTACCTTCGAGCAGGCCTTGACTTGTCAACAGGACTGGCCTGAGATATCCCTTTTTGCCATGAAAACAGCCTTTCGGCAAGGAGACCCCCATGACGCTCCCTCAGACGCTTATTCTCGCCACGCGCAATCAGGGCAAAGTTAAGGAACTTCGCGAGCCCCTGGCCCGATTCGGCTTTGATGTGCAAAGCCTGCCCGATGATTTTCCGGAAGTGCCGGAAACCGGTTCCACCTTTGAGGAAAATGCTCTCATCAAGGCCCGTGCCGTGGCCGATGCCCTCGGCGTTCCCGCCGTGGCCGACGATTCCGGCATAGAGGTGGACGCTCTCGGCGGCGCGCCCGGCGTGTATTCCGCCCGCTACAGTCTGGACTGGCCCGAGGTGGAGGGAGAGAGCGTGGATCAGCGCAACAACCGCAAGCTCCTTACCATGCTCGAGAATGTTCCCGCCGAAAAACGCACGGCCCGTTTCCGCTGCTGCATGGCCATGGTGTATCCATCTTCCATGAAGGACGCTCCGGAAGGCATCGTGGTCAGCGGGGCGTGGGAAGGACACATCGCGGAAGGCCTTTCGGGAAGCAACGGCTTCGGCTATGATCCTCTGTTCATTGATCCTGCAAGCGGACGGACGGGCGCCGAGCTCACCCGTGAGGAAAAGATGGCCCGCAGCCACCGCGGCAAGGCGCTGGAGCGTCTTCTGGAAGAGCTGGAGAGGCGTGAAGGGGAGTCCCGCTGATCCTGCAGGGATACTCGGGCGCTCGATGTTTGCATGAGGGCGGCGATCCGGAAAACGGAAATCGCCGCCCTCATGTTATTGATTGACGCGTGATGCGTTCAGCACGGGAAAGGCATGTCGTGCCGCGTGCGTTTTCTCCTAGCGATCTTTTTTCACGGGAAAATGGATGTGGGGCGTGTAGGTGTAGACGCCGCTGAAAAGCGGAGAGGTGATGATGAAGTCGGCGGTGGCGCGGTTGTTGGCAATGGGAATGTCATAGACCTGCGCGATGCGCAGAAGCGCCTTCACATCGGGATCGTGGGGCTGCGCGGTGAGGGGGTCGGAGAAGAAGACGATGATGTCGATATGACCTTCCGCCACCTGGGCGCCTATCTGCTGATCGCCGCCGAGCGGGCCGCTGAGGTAGGGCGTGACGGGCAGCCCCGTTCTTTCATTGATGAGATGGGCCGTCGTGCCGGTGCCGCAGAGAAAATGACGGGACAGCAGCTGCGCGTGTTCGGCGCACCATTCAATGAGGCTTTCCTTCATGTTGTCGTGGGCGATCAGGGCGATGTGCTTGGTGGCGTTCATGGTTTTTTCCATGCATTTCTCCTTCTCGGGCCGGCTCGTCCGGCATGCGTCGTTTTTTGTTCTGCCTCAGCACATTAGGCGACAAGTGTGAAGCTCTGATGAAGAACCCCGCCTTTCAGCGGGAAAAATGATCGAATCCCTCCGAGCGCGGAGCCCGGCCGTTGAGCGTGATGTTTCCTCTGCGCACTTCTCCGAGCATGAGAACCGGGGCGGGAAAGTCTGCCAGCACGCGGGCAAGTTCGGGCCAGTATTCTGCGGGGCAGGTTCCGGCAAGAGCATAGTCTTCGCCGCCTTCAAAGGCAAAGTCTGCGGCGGAAATGCCCGCGTTTTCGGCATGACGCAGAATTTCTTCGGACAGATCGTCGGAAGAGAGCACGATGTCGGCGCCGAGCCCCGAGCGGGACGAGGCCAGAAGCCGGGGCAGGTCGCGTGCCAGTCCGTCGGATACGTCCATGAGTCCCATGCGGTCCTGCAAGCCGTGCTCCAGCGCGAAGCGGCCGATGGCCATGCCTTCCTTCACAAGCGGCCGGGGGTGAAGATGTGCCGAGCAGGCTTCGGGCCATGCGGAGGCCGTGCGGAGGCTTTCTTCCGTGGTGGCGGAAGCTTCCAGCAGCGTGAGTCCCAGGCGGGCGAGTCCCGGTCTGCCTGCCAGAAAGACGATGTCTCCTTCTTCGGCCGTTCCACGGCGAAGTCCGCGCGGCAGTCCCTCCGGAAGCTCGCCCCAGGCGGTGATGCAGATGCTGAGCCTGTCGGCTCTGGCCAGATCGCCGCCGGAAACCGCCAGAGAGAACTCGTCGCAAAGCGCCTTCATGCCCGCGCAGAATTCCGAAAGCCAGGCTTCGTCCTCTGCGCCCGTCAGGGTGAGGCCTATGGAAAAGCCCGTGGGGCGGGCGCCGCTTGCGCCGACATCGCTCACGTTGACGGCCAGCGCCTTGTAGCCGATGTCGAAGGGGGAGAAGTAGCGCCTGCGGAAGTGCGCATCTTCGGCAAAGATGTCGGTGGTGACGGCCAGAGGCGCTCCCGTGCGCAGAACGGCGCAGTCGTCGCCGCGGCCGAGCAGCAGAGAAGGATGGGAGACGGGAAAGAATCGTCCCACAATGCCGAGGATGTCGTCTTCACTGGCAGGGCGCATGGCTACTCCATGGTAAGATAGTCGGCAAGAATGATCTTCAGCCCAAGCCCCGGGAAGTTGACCCGGTACTTGTCCGGCGGAATTTCCTCCACGATTTTTCCCCGCCCGAAGAGGCGGTGACGGCAGAAGCCCAGTTTTTTCTTGACCGGCTTTTCGTCGGGGCTTTCTTCCAGTGTCCGACCGCTGCGCATGGCTTCGCGCACGGCGGCAAGGTAGGCGTCGTCGGCATCTTCGCGGGAACGCGGAACCACCGGATCCTCCCGTTCGCGGGGCGGCCAGTCGTCGTCCTGCGAGCGGCGGCTTCGGAAGGAACGCTTTTCTTCTTTTTCGTCTTCGTCCCAGTGCCAGGAGCGTTTTTTCTGCGGCATGAAGGAAGAGGAGAAGGCCGGAGCGGGGCGATCCTGTTCCTTCACGCGGCGTCTTGCCAGAACGCCGCCGTAGTTTTCGTAGATCTCATCCAGAATGTCCGAGGGCAGTTCGCGCACGAAGGGGCTGGGCGAGGTCGGTTCCTGTCCGCCGGAGCTGCGGCTGTACACGCTGAGCGGCACGAAAAGGTCGAGCGTATCCTTGGCGCGCGTGCAGGCCACATACATGAGGCGGCGTTCCTCCTCGAAGTCTTCGGGGCGCACCATGGCGTGACGGGAGGGAAAACGGTCTTCCACCAGGTCGATGATGAGCACGGCGGACCATTCCAGTCCTTTGGAGGAATGCACCGTGGAAAGGGTGATCTTGCGTTCGGCGTCCTCATCTTCCGGGGCTTCTTCCGGGCTGTCCAGCGAAAGTTCCGCCACGAAAAGCTGAAGGTCGTCGTAGGTGGAAGCGATGGTGGACATTTCCTCGAGTCCCTGCAGGCGTCTCGGCCAGTCGTCGGGGAAAAGTTCTTCCATCTTCGGCCGATAGTGTTCGAGAATGCGTCCGATCACTTCTTCAGGACGGGGCGTGTTCATGCGCAGATCGGCGATGAGCTCCATGTTTTCCAGAAAGTCCGGCCAGCGGGAGCAGGCTTTCTTCAGGGCTTCCTCATCGTCGCCGCCGGCAAGAGTGAAGAGCTTGCGGGAGGTTTTCGGCCCGATGCCCCGGGAAAGCGCGGCGATGCGGTCGAAGGAGGGCAGATCCAGCGGGTTGGTCACCAGTCTGGCAAAGGCCATGACGTCCTTGACGTGGGCGGCTTCGGCGTAGCGCAGACCGCCGTACTTGCGGAAGCCTATGCCGCGCTTGTTCAGCTCTATTTCAAGATGGTAGGACTGGTAGCCCGAGCGGAAGAGCACGGCTATTTCCTTTGCCGGAACCGTGGCGAGCAGCTCTTCGATGCGCCTTGCCGCAAGCTGCGCCTGACTGAGATCGCTGAGAGGGCGATACAGAGTGACGGCCTTTTCCTCCGGTTTCGGTCTGCGGGAGAAAAGATGCTTCCGGTAGCCTTCGGCGCTGCCTGCCAGCAGATTGTTGGCTACGTCCAGCACGGGCTGCACGGAGCGGTAGTTCTCTTCCAGACGGATGATGCGGGTGTTCTTGAACAGTCTGGGAAAATCGAGAATGTTGTGCACCGTGGCGCCGCGGAAGGCGTAGATGGACTGCGCGTCGTCGCCTACGGCCATGATGTTGCCGTCTTCTCCGGCCAGCATGCGCACAAGCCGTGCCTGCACCTTGTTGGTGTCCTGATATTCGTCTACCATGATCTGCCGGAAGCGCATCTTCTGCGCCTGCAGAAGGTCGGGCCGATCGAGAAAGAGCTGTTCTAGTTCAAAGAGCAGATCGTCGTAGTCCAGAAGGGAGTGCTCCCTCTTGTACTGCCTGTAGGCGTCGCCGAGCGTGACGAGGTCGGAGGCGTGGGGCAGCAGATGCTGAGCTTCGCGCCGGAGCACTTCCTCAAGCTCCATTTCCTTGTTTCTCGCCTTGCTGAGCAGACCGAGAACGGCCTGCGTGCGCGGGAAGCTGCGGTCGCCCTTGGCGATCTTCAGATTTTCCCTGCAGGCCTGAATGGCGGAGATGCTGTCGGAGCTGTCCATGACGGTCAGGGAGCCGCCCGTCCATTCGGGAGCCCAGCGGCGCAGGATGGAAAAGGCGAAGCTGTGAAAGGTGCCGCCCTGCACGCCGAGAAGCTGATGATCGAGAAGACCGGCCGCCCTGTGCAGCATTTCCTGCGCGGCCTTGCGCGTGAAGGTGAGCAGCAGCATGGTGTGCGGATCGAAACCGTGCTCGGCAAGCCATGCCAGACGGTAGACGATGGTTCTGGTTTTGCCTGAGCCTGCGCCGGCAATGACCAGAATGGGACCTTCCGGCGCGGTGACGGCTTCCTTCTGGGCTTCGTTGAGAATGGAAAGATCAAGCATGACGCATCATTCGGCAGCAGGGGCGCTGTCTTCGGAGGAAAGGGGTTCTTCGGGTGCGCCGGCTTCGCGCAGGCGTTCCCACAGCTCGTCGATGCCGAGCTTCGTGACGGAGGATACGGCGACGGGCTTCTGACCGCCGAGAATGGCGGCCCAGGTCTTCTGCTGGGCCGAGCGTTCCTTCAGAGTGCACTTGTCGGCCTTGGTGAGCACGGCGATGACGGGAAGATTTCTTGAGCGTGCGAATTCCGCCATCATGCGGTCGGATTCCTGCGTGGGAATGCGGCAGTCGATGAGCAGAACCAGCGCGCGGAGGGTCTTCGTTTCCTCAAGATACTTCTGGATGAGGGCCGCCCAGTTGCGGCGTTCCTCATGGCCGCGCCTTGCATAGCCGTAGCCGGGCAGATCGGTGAGGCAGAAGCCGTCGGGCCTGACCTGAAACAGATTCACCGAGCGGGTCTTGCCGGGCTCGGAGCTGACCTTGGCCAGCTTTTTTCGGCGGGCAAGCGCGTTGATGAGCGAGGACTTGCCTACGTTGGAGCGCCCGGCAAGCGCAAGCTGCGGCATGTCGTGGACGGCGTTTTCCAGCTGTTCCAGCGTGTACAGGGTGGCCAGAAGTTCCAGCGTGGGGGCGGGACGCTTATTTTTTTCGGTGCTTAGGTCGGACATGACGTTCCTCCCGAGTTGACAAAGTGAGCCTCTATCGGACAATATATCTTGCTTTGCGGAAAAAGCCGAGAGTAGCCCGCTCCGGCGGAAAAGGCAAATATTCCGCAGACGGTCCTCCCGCAGCGACGGGAGGTCTTCCCCTTTCCGGGGCCGGACGCGCTTATGCGAGGAGTGCTCCGGACTTATGAAAAAATACCAAATCTCTGCCTGGAGGCATCATGTATTCCACTACTGACTTTCGCCGCGGCCTGAAGATCGAGATCGACGGCACTCCCTACGAAATCGTTGAATTCCAGCACTTCAAGCCCGGCAAGGGCGGCGCCATGGTGCGTACCAAGCTGCGCAACATCCTGAACGGCCGCGTGGTGGACAATACCTTCCGTTCCGGCGAAAAGGTGGGCAAGCCCGATATGGAACAGCGCGACATGCAGTATCTGTATCGTGAAGACACCAACCTCATCTTCATGGACATGACCACCTACGAGCAGATTTCCCTGCCTGAAGCCGATACCGACGGCAAGTCCGACTGGCTGCTGGAATCCCAGCAGTGCCGCGTGCTGCTCTACAACGGACAGCCCATCGACATCGAAGTTCCCGTGAGCCTGGTCATGACCGTCGTGAAGACCGAACCCGGCGTGAAGGGCGACACCGTTTCCAACGTGACCAAGCCCGCCACCCTCGAAACCGGCGTGGTCATCCAGGTGCCGATT
>USBZ01000051.1 GCA_900553065.1 uncultured Desulfovibrio sp.
TTTTTTGATTTTACTCCATTTGCAGATCTCTTCCTCTGGAAAAATTAGGGGTTCCGTCTTTAAGGAGAAAAAGATGGGGACGTTAGGTTTGAGTTTTGAGAGAGAGGAGGAGTGTGTGGAGGTATGTATTTATTTAGTTTTTAAAAGTTAACATAATTTACATTATGAGACAAAAAATTAATTCAATAAAGAACAGGTGGTTATGCTAAATTCTTTTTAAAATGGCATTAATGAGGTTCTCCCCGTGGAAAAATCTTAGCACTTCTCATTGCGACGAGGATCTCAGGATCAGTTCATTTCCGAACAGTCAGTGCTTCCCACTTCAATGCACATAGCCTACCGGCGAGCATCCTTATTCCGTCGAGATCTACTGGACGTACATGAGACTGTAGTTCTATGGCAGAGCTACTGGCGCTGGAATTAATGCACAGAATCCATTCTGAGACTCGAAAATAAAAAATCCGTCCCTCGCATCACGAAAGACGGATTTTTATGCGTTGTTTCTTGGATATCGAAACACGATGTATACTTTTGACAAAACGCTGACAAAAAAAGATATCAGTCTACATAATAAAAAGAGCGTCTGTGCCTTCTCTAAGAAACAACTGAAAAGCATCTTATCCATTATCCGATGAAATCGGAGAATCTGAACAAGTAAGGGCCAGAGATGCTTCTTCTGACAAGTCGAGCGCTGCCCCCCCTCTTCTAGTCAATATGTTTCGATAAAAAATTAAAGCTTTACTTTAAGAATGTCCCCTATAACGGCAATAAGTCTGCCTTCTTCACTGCCAATGGAAAATGCTGCCAGCAATACGGTCAAGGCTGCTGGCAACATCCTTGAGGATATAAGATGATAAAGGACTCCCCTACTTTTTATTTGATGAAAGTCGCTTCTAAGACATAAGCCAAGCCGCTACCTGAATTCCGTAAAAGTTCAGTTTTCCCTGTGGGGAGCAAGCAATGACGAGTCCCCCCTACCCTGCCATTATTTCTTATGACTGTTATCTTTCTTCCACGATTTTGATAGCATGGGCTCGCGTCAGTCCTTCATAACTTCTGCCTTCAGACAAAAAAAGCACGCGTGCAGTGTTTCCGAAAAATCCCCCTACGGACAGAATATTCACTCTGCTTTGTAACAAGAATTTAGAACCGATCTTTTTGTGACATTTAAAACGCCTACCTGTCTCCATGAGAAATCCAGCGCCTTAAACGATGCCGGTTTCAAATACAACTGCCAAATTTTTCTTCGGCGTCTAAGCCCAATACTGCTCCGCTGTGAAATGCTTCGTGCAGAAAGCTCTACAACATCTCTCGGAAGCAGTCGTTCAAAGTACGGCAGATAGCCAGACTAATATTTCTCATTCGCCCGCTCTCTCGTACATCCAAGAATAAACACTAATAGGTTTCTACTTCGGTAGCTTTTGCTTGCTCGGTAGATTTTCCTACCGTCATACCAAGTAGCTCCACATATACTCCTGTAAGGGGCTCTTGTCGGCAGCCGCGCCTAACGGCGCACACAAAATCTGCTATCTGCATTTGGCTTAGCTACTAATGGCACACAGCCATCTCATATGCATCAAATTGTTTTTTATGTATAGTGTTTTGGTCTTACACAGTTTCTGGGGAGTTTTCTGTTTCGATCGCTTACGCTCCTCAACCGCCTGAAGGCATTAAACCAAAAAGAGCTCCGCAAGTCGCGGAGCTCTTTTTGAAATCAAATCAGCACTTAGGCTTCGTAGGGGTACTTCTTGTAGCGGAATTCTCCGCCACGAGGTCCGGGATACTGACCTTCTGCATGAAGCTTCTTCACTGCAGCGGACTTATCATACCACTTGGTGTGCAGCAGATGATGAGACTTTTCACTCAGCGGCTTTTCCAGAAACTTCTGATAGAGCTCCTGAACCTGCACGTTGTCCTGAGAGGCACGATGCGCAAAGGCCTTGTCTTCGCGGTACACGCTGGCCATGCGTTCCTGCATGTAATCCTTAATGCTGCGGACACCGGCCACGGCACGACCGGTCCAATGAATGCCGAGTGCCAGACCGCCGGTGAGGATGCAGCAGCCGCGCAAAAAACCACGGCGGGTAATGCTTTTGATGGACATGGAATCTCCTTATGCCTGGCTTTCTTCGAGGCGCTGTCTGTAACTGGCAAAGAGCTGACCGGCTTTGTGCTCAAACACATCCCACACGGTGGGCATGATGGGCTGACCACCGCCGCAGACGCAGCCGCCGGGGCAGGCCATGAATTCAATGAAGTGATACGGGCATTCTCCGGCACGAACCTTGTTGAGAACAGCCGGGAAGTTTTTGGCACCGTGGACGACAGCAACCTTGATTTCCGTACCAGCAATGTTGATGGTGGCTTCTCTGAAGCCTTCCATACCGCGCACGGGGTGGAAATCCATTTTACCGGGCTTCTCTCCGGTCACGGCCTGATAGGCAAAACGAAGGGCCGCCTCCATAACGCCGCCGGTTACGCCGAAGATAGTGGCGCCGCCGGTGGATTCGCCCATGAGGCTGTCTACACCGCTTTCCGGCAGGTGAGCCAGATCAATACCGGCCTTCTTGATCATGTAGGCAAGTTCGCGGGTATTGATGGTAGCGTCGATGTCGCGCGTACCGCTGGAATTGAGTTCGGGACGCAGACCTTCATACTTCTTGGCCACGCAGGGCATGATGGAAACCGTATAGATCTTGTCCTTGTCATAGCCCTTCTGCTCGGCGCCATAGGTCTTGGACAGCGCGCCGTTCATGCCTACAGGAGACTTGCAGGAAGAGAAATGGGGAAGGAGATCGGGATAGTAGGTTTCACAGTACTTCTGCCAGCCGGGGCAGCAGGAGGTGAACTGAGGCAGATCCTTCTGAGCCTTCAGACGTTCCACGAATTCGGAAGCTTCTTCCCAGATGGTAACGTCAGCCGTAAATTCGGTGTCCCAGCAGTGGGCAAAGCCCAGCATCTTGAGAGCAGTCAGCATACGACCAGTGGTCACGGAACCGACGGGCATACCGAAAGCTTCGCCGAGGGCATAGCGCACGGCCGGGGCGGGCATGGCGATGCACTTCACATTCTTGTCGGCCAGCTTCTGCTCCAGTTCAGGCACCCAGGTCTGTTCTTCATAGATGGCACCCTGGGGGCAGTGAACGAGGCACTGACCGCAGTTGATGCAGGCTTCAGGGTGAGGAATACTATGCACCTTGCCGGAAGCGCCATAGATGGCATCCACAGGGCAGTAGCGCTGGCAGGAATCGCAGCCGATGCACTTTTTAGGATCGATCTGCACAAAAGAAAGCTGGTCCGGGTTGCTCCCAACCGCGGGGACATGCGCTTCATACTGCACATGCTCCATAGTAATACGAGCCATTCAACTCTCCACAGGTAAGATGTTCGGCCATGAATCCCCCGCGTGAAAAGCGGACAGGTCGGGATACATTGCTTTTTAGCACCTTATCTCATTAATCGGCCCTTGTAAATAATTCCGTGCGATTTTTCCTTCACATATATAATATTGATAAATCATTTCAAACTATTGTTAAAAAGTCCCCTGAAAGGAACCTGTCCGGATCTCTTAGGGCAAGCCCCTCTGAGATCCCCTACCGGAAGCAAAGAAAAAGCCCCTCAACTTACTGAAAAAGTTTCAAGTAAACACGGAAGTGCAACAATACGCCTTCCCCTGCGCAAACATACGCCGCTCGAGTCTTTTCATGGAGGCGTTTCTTTTCGAATTTTCTCTATCCTGCTGCACAACACCGTTTGCAGGCTTTTCCCAAACTCCGAGAATCCGCCCTGACGACAGATCGGTATCCCTTCGTCTTCCACCGGGCATGCGCTTATCAAAATAACATCTGTTCTCTTCTGGGTAAAATCTTCCTTTCAGGATCTGGCGATCATCCGGCGTAATCAGCACCTGCGCCGCATCCGCAATGTCGACGCATCACCTCAGCTGCCGCCAGTCTCAAACCGATTCCTCGATGATGCATAAAAAAACACCTTTCCAGCAAGACGACGTCTTCATTCTGGAAAGGTGTCTGTACTGTGTACCGGCCGGATGCATCCTTACCGGAAAAGTACTACTTGGCGGGAACCACAGCTCCCTCGTACTTGTCATTGATGAACTTCTTGATTTCATCGCTCTTCAGGACTTCCGCAAGAGCCTGAAGTTCGGGTCTCTGTTCATCGCCTTCACGAACAGCCAGAATGTTGGCATAGGTCGTAGCGGCAATGGAGTCGGCAGTTTCAGCCGCAAGAGCGTCCTTAACCTTCAGACCGCCGAGAATGGCGTAATTGCCGTTGATGGTGGCAAAATCAACGTCGGGCAGAGAACGCACAAGCTGAGCAGCTTCGAGCTCTTCGATCTTCAGCTTGTTGGGATTGTCCACGATGTCGCGACGGGTTGCGCTGAGACCGGCGTCATCCTTCAGCTTGATCAGACCGTTGGCCTGAAGAAGCAGCAGCGCGCGGGCTTCATTGGTGGTATCGTTGGGAACAGCCACAACCGCGCCCTTCTTAAGATCCTTGAGCGACGTGCTCTTTCCGGCGTAGATGCCGAAAGGTTCATAATGCACGGACGCGATGGAAATCAGCTTGGTGCCCTTTTCCTTATTGAAGTCGGAAAGATAGGGCTGATGCTGGAAGTAGTTCGCGTCAAGTTCGCCGGCATCGAGAGCCATGTTGGGCTGAACATAGTCGGCATATTCGATGATCTTAAGATCATGACCCTTGGCCTTCATCAGAGGAATGGCGGCCTTGAGGATTTCGGCATGGGGGGTAGGAGAAGCTCCAACTTTGACCTCGGCGGCCTCGGCCTGGAAGGGGGCTCCCGCAAACATCACGGAAAGCAGCGCCGAAAAAAGAACGGGGCAGAGTTTCATGAAAACCTCACAATGTTCCGGTGCTCAGCACCAATTAGAAGACACGCTTGTCAAAGCGCTTCGTTGCCCAGTTGCCCAGCATCTGGAACAGCTGAACGATAACGATCAGAAGAATGATGGTGGCAAACATGATATCCGTCTGATATCTGTTGTAGCCGTACATGATGGCCAGCTTGCCGAGACCGCCGCCGCCCACGGCGCCGGACATGGCCGAATAGCCGAGAATGGTAATGGCCGCCACGGCGCTGCCGTTCAGCAGAGAAGGCAGAGCTTCAGGCAACAGCACCTTGGAAATGATCTGCCAGGTGGACGCCCCCATGGACTGGGCCGCTTCCACGACACCGCTGTCCACCTCAAGAAGCGAAGCTTCGATAAGGCGGGCAACAAAAGGAGCCGCCGCGATAACCAGAGGAACCACGGTAGCGTTATTGCCGATGGTCGTTCCCACAAGAAAACGGGTGAAGGGAATGACGGCAATCATCAGAATAAGGAAGGGGAAGGAACGGGTCAGGTTCACCACCATGTCGAGCGCCGCGTAGAACACCGGACGCGGCGCAATGCCGTCCTTGCGGCAGATGACAAGAAGTACGCCCATCACCATGCCGAAAACATAGGAAAGAATCGTGGAGACCACCGTCATATAAAGGGTGTCGAGCACGCCCTCCCACAGCATTTCCACAAGCTGCATATCAAACACGGGACATATCCTCCAGTTCAAGACCGCGGGAGGCGGCAAAGGCACGAATACGTTCACAGGCCACGGGGTCATCCGGCAGCTGCATGACCATCTGACCGCAGACGACACCGTCGATTTCACGAAGATCGGAGTACAGAATGCTGAGGGGCTTGCCGCAGTCAAGGATCATGTTTCCGATGACCGGCTCAAGTGAACTGCTGCCGTTGAACACAATGCGGACGACCCGTTCCTGGGGAAGCTTTTCCGGCTTGATGGCTTCAGGAATCACCATGGTTCTCGCCGCTTCCGTGCGGGGATGATAGAAGACGTCTTCCACGGGACCGGTCTCCGCAATCTTTCCGCCGGCAATAATGGCGACGTGACTGCAGATTTTCTCAATAACGCTCATTTCGTGCGTAATGATCACCGCGGTGATGCCGAGACGACGATTGATATCCTTAATAAGGGAGAGAATGGACTCCGTCGTGCTCGGATCAAGGGCAGACGTAGCTTCATCGCAAAGCAGCACCTTGGGATCGGAAGCAAGCGCACGGGCAATGGCGACGCGCTGCTTCTGTCCGCCCGAAAGCTGCGACGGATAAGAGTTCATTCTGTCGGACAATCCTACCAGATCCAGCAGCTCTTCCGCACGCTTGCGAGCCTTATCCTTCGGCGTTCCCACAAGTTCAAGCGGAAAACAGACGTTTTCCATGGCGGTACGCTGCATGAGCAGATTGAACTGCTGGAAAATCATGCCCATGGAACGACGGGCCTGCCGCAGCTGCCTGTCATCCAGCAGACAAAGATCCCGGCCTTCGAACAGTACCTGTCCGCCGGTCGGACGCTCCAGCATGTTGATGCAGCGCACCAGCGTGGACTTGCCGGCACCGCTTCTGCCGATGATTCCGAAAATATCGCCTTGATTGATATCAAGATTAATACCCTTCAGGGCATACACTTCAGAATTTTTGCTCTGGAACTTCTTTTCCAGATTGCAGATTCTGATAATTGGCTCAGCCATGCTTCACTCCACCCGCATCCGCGGGAAAAAATATGTCCTCACGCAGAAGGACGTGCTAGTATAGCCTCTTTTTCTTTTTTTGTGAATAGAATTCTGTTGCCTCGGGCTGGAGCGCTGTACATTCTTCCCGTTCACGGATAAAAAAACGCCATCGCCTGATGGCGTTTTTCATCGCGCTCAGGACGCAAATGGAGAGATATTATGGCTGCCGTGAAGAAAACCAATGCCGCACGAACCCTGGACAAGCTGGGCATCCCTTACGAACTGAACAGCTATCCTGTTGATCTTGATGATCTTTCTGCCACCCACGTTGCCGAAAGCATGGGCGTTGATCCAGCCTGCGTGTTCAAAACTCTCGTTACCCGCGGCCATCCCAACGGCATAGCGCTGGCCGTTATTCCCGGCAATGCCGAACTCAATCTGAAAAAGTTCGCCGCCGTGTTTCATGACAAAAGTGTGGAAATGGTTCCCCTCAAAGAGGTTCTGCCGCTGACGGGATACATCCGCGGCGGCTGCTCTCCCGTAGGAACCAAAAAGCCCTACCCTGTCTGCATCGACGAGTCGGCCATACTTTTCGACAAGATTTATGTGTCCGCAGGACAGCGCGGACTGCAGTTTGTCATTGCTCCGGAAGATCTTGCCAAAGCTGTAGATGCCGTGTTTGCCGACATCGTCATGGCCTGAGGCCACTCCTGCGAAGCTTCCTGCACGTATAATGCCGGCGCAGCCATGCCCTGCTACACTCGGAGACCTTCCGACGGCAGGACGGCGACTTTTTCCGATCAGGAGTTCTCATGCTCATTCAGACACCCCGCCTTATGCTCCGCCCATGGAAAGCGGAAGATCTCCCCGCCTTCCGCGCACTCAATGCCGACCCGGACGTCATGCGGCATTTCCCTTCCGTACTCACGGCAGAAGAAAGCGATACGCTGGCCGCATCCATACAGACCCGAACCAGAAATCAGGGCTTCGGACTTCTGGCCCTGGAAATACCGGGTGTCACAGCATTTGCCGGATTCGTCGGTCTGAATGTGCCCTCCTTTGATTCTTCCCTGGTGGAAATCGGCTGGAGACTGCACAAAAAATGCTGGGGACACGGCTTTGCCACGGAGGCCGCTGCCGCTGCGCTGGAAGTCGGCTTTTCCCGACTTGGCATGAAAAGCATCTGCAGCTTTACCGCCGTTGTGAATACCTCTTCCGAACGGGTAATGCAGCGACTGGGCATGGAACATCGTCCTGAAAAGGATTTCAATCACCCTGCCCTTCCCCCGGATCACAGACTCGCAAGACATATTTTTTATCTTATGACGGCAGCGCGATGGCAAGAGGAAAAAACGTGCTTTCCCTTCCTTGACGACATGATCGTCGGCTGAACCTCTCTCCACGAGTCTTTACAAGAGTCGGAAAATCTCGAATCTCGCTTCGCATTCAACAGCATTTTCGAGCACGCGCCTCACGAGTCCCGCAAATCAGAAGAATTTTAGAAGAATGAAAAAACAGTAATCCCTCGCTCCACGAATCTCCGGATCAAACGGCGCGTCCATCTTGTCGGCACGTTTCATGCATCATACAAAAAGGGCGAAGCCTTTCGACTTCGCCCTTTCTTTTTCATAATTGAACGTTACGCTCTGCGATTCTTCTTCAGTTCTTCATACCACAGCGGGTTGTGATGTTCCGCATGATGTTCGGGAACAAAGCCCGTAAACATGGAACGAAGCGCAGGTCCTTCACCGGGAGCAAGAGCCGCCATGTAGATATGAACCGGCAGGAAGATGGCCATGATGCCCGCACAGCAGAAATGAATGAAAATGCACCACTGCAGCGCGGTTTCCGACACGGCGTAATCCACGTTGCCGGAGAAGAACCCCATGACCACGCCGGTCACGGCAAGACCGATGCTGGCAAGCACGGCAAGCACGGCCACCATGCGCTGACCGGCATTGTAGAATCCCTGCGGAGGAAGTGCAGGATCAATGCCCAGCTTCATGGTCTTTCTCGGACCAAGCACCAGCCAGAGGCCCTTCTTCATGCACCATTCAATGTCGCTCTTGACATGGAACGTCGTGACTTCACGCAGAAACGGCAGCACTTCCTTGCGGCAGAACAGCAGAATATACAGAACATACACGGCAACCCATACCGTGCCTACGGCCAGATGGGCAATAAGAAGACCTCTGTCGCCAAAGATGCCCTGCCAGAGGTTGATCCACCACTGGCCTATGGGCTGCATTTCTCCGACAAGAAGGGCAAAACCAGAAAAAAGCAGGAAAATCCAGCAGATGGCATTAAACCAGTGCATGAATATTGCGGAACGGGAATGTCTCCGGATCATGCGTTGTCCTCCTTGTCATGCTTGTCGGCCGAGGAAGCAGCCTTCTTTTCCGCCGCGATTTCCTCATCTTCCTTTTCAGAAGACTTGACAAGCTGACGCACGAAGGTACCCGTGAGAGCAGCCAGCACAAGTCCTCCCACCCAGGTCACGCCCTTGGCCAGAGGCCGCATGGTATCCACGGGATAGCTGACCGTGCTGCCGGCGGGCAGTTCTGCAGGCGTCGTGACGTCAAGATAGGTCAGCGTGGGCTTGGCGCCGCTGTCCAGCGGCACGACGTGCACGTTCTTGCGGGACGCAAGAACCTTTGCCACTTCGGAAGAAGGATCGTCGGCATCGCCGAAAATGCGGCAGTGCACCGGACAGACGGCGACACAGGCGGGAGTCTCTCCGGGAGTGCTGGCCCGGCAGTAGTCGCACTTGTCGGCGGTGCCGGTCAGAGGATGACGGAATCTGGCATGATACGGACAGGCTTCGATGCAGCTTCCGCAGCCGATGCAGCGGGAGCGATCGATTTCCACGGCGCCGTCGGCCGCTTTCCAGGTGGCACCGGTAGGACAGGCGCGCACGCAGGAGGGATCATCGCAATGCATGCAGGCGCCGGGCTGGAACTTTGCACCGGCGGGAGCGTCGCTGTTGACCGTTTCATGCACCCAGTTGCGGGAAATGCCGTAGGGCACATGGTTACGCTGCTGGCAGGCAATGACGCATGCCTTGCAGTTCATGCACTTTTCAGAATCAATGACCATGACATATCGAGCCATGATGACCTCTCATATTTTTCTCAGGCGGCATCCTGTACAGTTGTGCTGCGCAGAAATGCGATCCCAGTAATTCGGGAGGATGTCGCAGATGGACTCACTCTGGTTTTCCTTCAGCGGCGTGGTACGGCAGCAGTTCGCCGGAGTGAACACGGCTCCGGGAAGAACATTTTCCGTAATATCCACCCAGCATTCAATGCCGCCCATGATGGTTTCCAGCATCACGCGGTCACGCTGCTTCAGTCCGAGTTCCGCAGCCGTCTGAGGATTGACCTGCACGAAGCGACCGTTGGAGAACTGAGCCATGGACCGGGCAAAGTTGGTCATGGTCTGCTGCCAGTGCCAGAGCTGCTTGCCCTGGGTGAGAATGAGCGGGAACTCCTTTTTGCCGTCCTTGCTGCGGGGATGCCCCTTGGGATAGTCCCAGCGATTGATGCCGCCGAAAACTCTGTCCTGAACCGTCATCTTGCCGGTAGGCGTGAGAAGCTTGCCTTCGGTGAACACGGAGCCCGTCCGTTCCTTGTCGCCTTCGGCAAAAAGCGGCCAGGTCACGGTAGGCGACTTGCGCATACGTTCCATCGTGATGCCCTTCCAAGAAGGCACGATCTCCTGAAGCATGCGGCAGATTTCTTCCGGATCCTTGAAGTCGGGATAATGTTCAGGATCGAGCTTGCGTCCGATGTCGCGATAGAACTGCCAGGCAGGCACGCAGGAACCGGGAGCCTGAACGATCTTTTCACGCCAGGCTACCTGATTTTCGTTGCCGTAACCGCAGCCCTGGCTTTCCGGTCCGAACGTAGCCGGAATGAACAGCGTGGAGACTTCCGATTCTTCATCCAGGAAGAAGCCCATATGCACAACGAAGGGAACCTTCTGAATGGCCTTGCGCACGCCGAGGGCATCGGGGTTGCGGCGATAGCTGGAGTTGAGGAACAGAACGTCGAGATTCTTCTTCTCCATGGCCAGACGGAGACGACGGAAGTTCATCTTCGGCGTATTGTTCTCACCGAAATAATGATCCACCAGCTCTTCACCGCCGCCGGGCTTGCCGCTCTGGAAGGTAAGCATGCCCCTGCCTTCGCCGATGAGATTATCCCTCAGCGCCTGCAGAAGAATGATGGCTCTGTCCGTCGTGATGCCGTTGGTCTGTCTGGACAGAGAACCGCCGAGCCAGACGATGGTTCTGCTGCTCGCGGCAAGAATGTCATAGAAGGCGACCAGTTCGTCTTTGGAAAGACCCGTGATCGACTCCACATAATCCAGCGTGAACTTCTCCGTCTGCGGAGCAAGATTTTCAAAGTCTTCGATCTGGAAGCGGGCGCGCTCTTCATCATAGGCGCCCTTTTCAAGAATATAGCGGATGCCGCCGAGCGCAAGAACGCCGTCGGTACCGGGCTGAGGACGAAGCTGTTTGTCGCACCAGATGCTGGTACGGGTCTTGCGGGGATCCACATAGACGATCTTGGTTCCACCGTCGTGAGCGGCCTTCAGCCAGCGCGTGTAGGGAGGATACAGATCGTTGACGTTGGCACCCCAGAGCACGATGGTCTGCGCCTTGGGCAGTTCATCCACCTGGGTGGAGCCGCTGTTCACGCCGAGCATGAGACCGAGCATATTGGAAGCCGTGGACACGCAGGTTTCGCCCGGAGGCATGGCCTGAACGCTTCCCACCGTGCGCAGAGTCATGAGCGCGGCGATTTCCGATTCCAGGCAGTCCCACAGAGGCATGGTCAGGGCCACGCGGTTTCCGCCCTTGGCGCCGTATTTGTCGCGCACGGCCTTCATGCGTTCCACCACCATGTCGACGGCTTCTTCGTAGGTGATTCTGCGCCAGCTGCCGTCCGGCTCGTGGTACATGGGCTCGGTGATGCGGAAAGGACTGTCCATGAGTTCCAGAATGGACATGCCCTTCGGGCACATGGCACCGCCGGTCCAGTAGTTGTTCTTGTCGCCGGTGATATTAAGAATCTTTCCGTCCTGCACGCGCGCCGTATAGGTGCAGCGGACCTGGCAGAAAGGACAGTATCCCTTGACTTCCGTTATGGCTCCCCCTTTGGGAGGAACATAGCCAATGGCGCGTGCCTTGTCAGGAGTGGCAATAGCCGCCCCGCCCGCGACAAGAGCAGCGCTCAGCTTGAGAAAATTTCTTCGTGAGTAACTTTCGGGCATGATGAACCTGCCTGTTGAACTTGTTGCGCAGAACATTTCCGCGGAAGATACGCCGATCAGATCTCGGCAGCAGTCGCCTAATGCTGGTGAATTACTCCTCCCGCCGCAGAAACGGATGCGTATGCAGCGGGCAAGACCGGACAATATGTCCGATCCTGTCAAACCTTGTTTGTCGATGGTACCTCGGTGGCCAGGTACATGCAAGTACTTCCCCGAACATCCGACAGCGCATGGGCAAGAAAAGCCAGTTCTAGCCTGGCTTTTCTGCTGAAGCGTGCATGAGTCATGCATGCCTCAGCGGGATAAAAAAGGCACGGGAATCGCAGAATTCCCGTGCCGGAAACGATGCTATTTGAACACGTCCTTGCCGGCCAGCTGTTCATCATACATCTTGCCGTACCAGCGGCTGATGAAGTGAACAGTGGAACGGCAAGCCTTGCCTACGACAAGGTCAATGTTCTTGCCCTCAGCACGAGCTGCGAGGTTGCCGGTCTTGGCCCTGGCGGTTTCAACATGCCAGGCCTTCACAGTGGTGCCGTCAAATTCATCGATAACGATCTTGAACTGGTTGTCAGGACCAACAAACACGTTGTTGGCTCCGCCGTCGAGCACGATCGGTTCCTTGTTGGCGATCATGACTTCGTGCGGATAAGTGCAGCTAGCTCAGGTCTCGGGACGTGCCAGGAACCGGGGGTCGGAAACCCAGTCGGTGCCGTTCTGCACGTTGATGACATCAGTGTAGGCAACCAGATCAACCTTACCGCTCTTGAACGGATTGCCGGGGCGAATGTTCAGATGAACAAGAGTCTTTCCATCTTTGGACACCACATAGCACTTGTCGCGCTCAACCATGGAGAGCATGAGCCAGTGGGCATTGTCGGAATCGATGTAAAGCTTCTTGGTGGTGACGGTACCGGCCTTGTCGGTGATGGAAACTTCCACACTGTCCTTGCCGATGTTCTTCACCGCGACAGTGGCGTCGCCGACCTTGAAGGTCTCGTTGTTGCCGTAGGAGCCGATGACCGGCTTCGTGGCGGACATGTAAAGATCGGTGCAGCTGTCGGTGCCGAGTTCGCGAACGTGAACGCTGCCGTCGGCATCAATCTTGTCCACGACAGCCAGAGAACGGCCGGTGGTGGCAACGTTGTTGCCGTAGACGAAGCGGGACAGATTGTTCTTTTCGTCAGGTACGACGGTACCATCGGGATTGTCGGATCCCTTGACCAGCGAACCGTCGGCGGCATCGTTGCTGATGCTGGAACCCACACGAACGGGGAAGGCGGTACCGTAGTAGTTACCGGTCGTCTTCACAATCTTGAATTCGGCGGTTCTGCCGTCGGACAGGCCGTAGGCAGTCCAGTCACCAACGGAAGTCAGTTCCCAGCCGCGGGACTTGTCCGCGTTGCTGGTGATGATGTCGCCCTTCTTCATGACAACGTCACGAACCACATCGCGGACATAACGGTCCACGATGACGCGGTAGTTCTTGCCGGCCATGGTGATGGGTTCGTTGTCGAAAGGATACCAGTTGCTCGAACGGGCAGTGGTATACAGGCCTTCGGAAGGAATGATGATCTTTCCGTCTTTGATGTAGCTCTGACGAATGACAATACCGTCGTTGATGGTGCGTTCGATGCCGGTCAGGGTCTTTTCGTGACGGTTGTTCACGAGACCGATCAGCTTGGCCACCACGGCAGCATTGCTCGCAGGAGACTTCATGGCAGCACTGCCTTCAAACAGGCGCCACTCCAGCCAGAGCTACTCCGTTCAGGCTGACGGCAAGCAGCAGAGCAAGAGACAGCTTGCCGAGGCCCTTGAGAGCACTCATGTTCATAGGAACTCCTTGGATGATTAATTCCGGTCTGCCCAATGACGGTAAAGACGTTCTGCGCCATCAGAACCGCGTACAAGACAGAATCTTCGATTTCCCCATAAAATCCCGGAATTGAGAAACAATTTCAGGCGTCTTGACGACGCATTGGATCAGCAGTTGCAGTCGAAGCTGGCAACGCCTTCGATCTGGAAGTTTTCGTTGATTTCCTTGATCTTGGTATCGGTGATACCTTCCACTTCCTTCAGTTCTTCGTAGCTGGCGAAGTCGCCCACGTTTTCACGGTATTCCACAATCTTTCTGGCGAGTTCGGCACCGATGTTGGGATCGGCGGCGAGTTCGTCTTCAGTGGCGCTGTTCAGATTGGCCTTTTCAGCGGCAACGGCGGTGCCGGTAAGGCAGAGGGCGGCGACAGCGAGGCAAGCAAGAATACGCTTGATATCCATGACACTTTCTCCTGAAAAAATAAGGGTGGAAAACTAACGTGGGAACAATAACCGC
>USBZ01000052.1 GCA_900553065.1 uncultured Desulfovibrio sp.
GGCTTCGCCTTTTTGGAACTCCCCGCATAGCGGGGAGTTTTCAGTCTTAAAAAAAAACGGCCCGCCCGGATTCAGGCGAGCCGCAGAACTTCGTGCTTCACAAACGTCTGCTGAAAAAATCAGCGCACGAACATGGCGTCGCCATAGGAGAAGAAACGATACTTCTCCTGCACGGCCTCGGCATAGGCGGAAAGAATGCGCTCCCGCCCGCAGAGGGCAGCCACAAGCATGATGAGTGAGGACTGAGGCAGGTGGAAGTTGGTGATGAGATGATCCACCACCTGGAAGCGGAAACCCGGATAAATGAAAATGTTGGTCCAGCCGTGCCAGCCGCCTTCGGGAATCATGCCGCCGTTCTGTGCGGCGCAGCCTTCCATCGTACGGCAGGAAGTGGTGCCCACGGCGATCACGGGGCGTCCCGCCGCCCTGGCTTCACGCACGGCAGCCGCCGTTTCCGGAGAAATTTCCACATACTCGCTGTGCATGGGATGTTCACGGATGTCTTCCTCACGCACGGGGCTGAAGGTGCCGTAGCCCACATGCAGGGTCACTTCCGCCCAGCCGAAACCGCGCTGCAGAAGCTCCTTTCTCAGCGCGTCGGTAAAATGCAGTCCCGCCGTCGGCGCGGCCACGCTGCCGGACTTGTCCCTGTCGGCATAGATGGTCTGATAGCGGGCGCGATCCTCGACGCTCTGCTCGCGCTTGATGTACGGAGGCAGAGGAAGGCGGCCGATGCGGTTCATGCACTCCACAAGGTCGCCCTTCCAGAACAGCATGACGTCATGCTGGCCGAACTCCTTTTTCTTCAGCACTTCGGCGGCAATGCAGTCGCCAAAGGTCAGCCGGTCTCCCGTGCGGATGTTGCGGGAGGGACGGAGCAGCACTTCCGCCTGCGCATGACTCCAGCCGTCGCCATCGGTCACGGCGCAGACTCTGAGCAGCGGAGGCGGCGTGAGCAGGAGAAGTTCCGCCTTGCCGCCGGTCGGTCTCTGCCCGAAAAGACGGGCGGGCACAACGCAGGAATTGTTGGCCACCAGAAGCGCCCCTTCGGGGAGAAAGTCCGCCAGATGGGAAAAGGTGGAATGAATGTTTCTTCCGCTCGCCCGATCCAGCACCATGAGACGCGACGCCCCGCGTTCCTCAGGCGGATACTGGGCTATGCGTTCCTCGGGGAGTTCGTAATCGTAGCTCGACAGCTGAAAGTCGGATTCGTTCATGATCGTTTCCCTGTTCCGGAGGGTCGAAAAAAATAAGGACGGAAGGGCGGGCGCATTCCCCCGGAAAGAAGGAATGCGCCAGCCCATGCACTCTGAAAAATCAAAAGATTACTTTTCCGCTACAGCGACATCGCTGTCAAGCAGGGAACGGGCGCTGGCCACGGTCTGCATGAAGCTCGCCTTCTCCGCCTTCGACACGGGCGCGGAACGCGCGCCGGAAAGGCTGCTGGGATTGACGAACTTTCCGTTCTTCATGACGCGGAAGTCCAGATGCGGTCCGGTGGCGGTACCCGTTGCACCGACAAAGGCCACAACTTCACCCTGATCCACCCTCTGGCCGACCTTGAGGGAAGAGGCGAAGCGGGAAAGATGCGCGTACTGCGTTTCGATGCCGCCGCTGTGACGGATGATGAGCGTATTGCCGTAGCCGCCCTTCCAGCCCTTGAAGGTCACCTTGCCGGCGCCGAGAGCCTTGACCGGCGTGCCGCGGGGAGCGGCATAGTCCACGCCCTGATGTGGACGGACCTTGCCGAAGATGGGGTGCTTGCGGTGCATGGTATAGCCGGAACTGACGCGGGTGAAGTTGAGCGGCGCCTTGAGAAATTCCGTTTCGAGGGAGCTGCCGTCGGCGGCAAAGTAGTGGGCCGTGCCGCTCTTGTCCACAAAGCGGAAGGCTTCAAAGGCCGTGCCGTCATTGACGAAGCGGGCGGCGATGATGTTGCCGTAACGGCGGAAATCGTCGCCGAGATATTTCTTTTCCACCACCAGTTCAAAGGTGTCACCGTCCTGTACCTCATTCACGAAGTTGATCTGATGGCTGAACACCTCGGCCAGCTGCACCGCAAGATTGGCGGATTCGCCGGCATCGGCCATGGCTTCGAAAAGCGAAGAATGAATGACGCCGCTCACGCGCACGAGTCTGGTATCGAACTCGAACACGTCCACACGGGCCGAAAAACCGTCTTCCGTGCGTTCCACCACAAGACGGCTTTCTTCGTTGATGTCATAGAAAAAGCTGTTCACCTCGCCCGAGGTCTTGTCGCGTTCCACGCTGAAAAGATGACCGGGCATGAGACGGTTCAGAGGAAATACGACGGATGCGGCCTTCACGGCCTGATCCGTTTCATTGGCGTTCAGCCACTTGAGGAAGAGCGCTCCGGCATTATCTCCGCTGCGGATGGCGCTGCGGAACACCTGCGTGCCGCAACCGGAATCCTCCACCATGTAGCGTTCATCCTCTTCCCACGGCACGGCTTCGGAGTAATTCGGAATGCACATACCTTCTCTGGAGGAAAGAAAAGCGTTCAGTGAATCGTCATAGCGGGCGGAGTTCCCCGCTTCCCCGCCGGACAGTCCGCCCTCTTCCCAGAAATCCATCATCCAGGAAAGGCCGCTGCCCAGAGAGGCAAGCTGCGTCTGCTCCGGAGCCTTCACATCCATGCCCTCGGCAAAGTCATGCGGTCTGACGGGAGAAACGAAAAGTTCCGCGCCTGCCTTGCCTGTATCGGCCTGCATGACAAAACCCGGAAGATCGCTCTCCTGAGACAGGAACACGGCTCCGGCGGCAAACGCCGAACCGACCAGGACACAGCAGAGCACACGGGAGAGCATACGGGAAATTTGATATTTTTTTATCATAACGACTGATGCTTCGAAATTGGCGGAAAAATTAAAAAAAGAATAGGCATCCGGGAATGTATATAACCAAGAAACTGCTTGTTTATGCAAGCGTTTTCTGGTAAAAAAATTTATGCCCGGCAGTCTGTACCGACTGTGTCCATCCCGTATCAGACGATGTGAGTATTCCTGTAATTTCTCTATGTTACAATACACCGTCCGGGAGAGCTCCGATAAGAAAAAATTTTTATCCGATGAACCTTCCATGAACACTCTTTCCAGCCTTTCCCGCTCCGTCCAGAGGACCGGGAACCAGAAGGGAAATGCCGCATCCGCCCCGCATCCCGCGGCGGATTCCGACACCCGGCTTGTCCGGAGTCTGCTCTGTCGTCATCTCGGAAACGAGAATCCGGACTGGTTTTCTCCCCTCACCTTCCGCCTGCCGGAGCAGGGGAACGATCCCATGCTGACCGTGTTCATGCCTCACGAACTTTTTTTCCGATGGTATGAAAAACGCGGCAGAAAAGAGCTGGAGCAGGCCGTTCGCAACGCCTTCGGCAGCCGCATGTCGGTGTGCTACGAATGGCCGCACGGAAAGAAACAATCTTCCGCCGCTCCTTTTACCGAAGAAAAAAACGAACAGTCTTCCGATTTCGAGAATTTTCTGCTGAACGGTCGCAACAGAGAAACGGTGTCTCTTTTTCGCGACGCTCTTAAACGCTCTCCTTCCACTCTGCTGCTGAAAGGCCCGTCGGGTTCGGGAAAAAGCCATCTCATCCGGGCGGCGTACCGGCAGCTCTGCGACCGCTTTCACGGCAGAGTCGTGTTCCTTTCCGGCGCTTCCCTGTTTTCCGAAAGCCGTCCGATGGACTGGTTCCGCATGATCGGACACGACACGGAAGCCGTGCTGGTGGATGATCTTCATCTTTTGGAACACGCGCAGCATGCGCAGCGGACGCTTGCCGCCCTGCTGGACAGTCTGACGGGGCGGGCCTTCTTCATAGGCGCGCTCTCCAGCGACCACTCCCTCCTGCCCGAGCTGAACGACCGGCTCCATTCCCATCTTTCCTTCCTTCTCCCCGCCCCCGATCTGGACATACGGATGCGTTTTGCACAAATGCGCATGGAACGGGCGGGTCTGCCCGAAAACGGCGCCACGGCGCTGCTCCTGGCTCGCCGCTGTGTAAGACTGAGGCATATTCAGGGCGTGGTGGAACATGTTCGCCTGCGTTACGAACAAAACGGCCGCATGCCTTCGACGGAAGAACTGAACAGAATACTGGAAGCCGCCGGCCCCTCCATGCCCGCCGACGCGGACACGGTCCTTGCCGCCGTGGCTGCCGCCTATGGATGTACAACATCACAACTTATCGAAAATAATAGAAAAAAAGAACTTTCTCAGGCCCGGCAGATCGCCATGTATCTCTGCCGGCGCATGCTGGGGGAATCCTATCCGTCGCTTGGTCGCATCTTCGGCGGCAGAGACCACAGCACTATTATGTATGCCGTGAAAAAAATTGAAAAAATCAAAGTTACGAACAAAGATGTGCACATGCTGATCACAAAGTTGACGAAACAGTGCGCAAATGGCGTGCCCGGAGGTGCAGAATAACTCCGAATGTGCGTCACTTTCCTTCCGGTTCCTGTTTTTGTTCCTATAAAAACCATTAAAAACAAATGGTTACGCAAGATAGGAACAAACTGACCATATTAAACCCTCTACTACAAGGAATAACTATGTATTTGACCGTAAAAAAGGAACAGATCATCGAAGGCCTGCAGAAAGCGGCATCCATCATTCCCAGCAAGGCCGGAGCCGCGTATCTGCGTTCGATCTGGCTTCAGGCTCTGAAGAGCCCTGAAGGAGACAGACTCACCATCATGTCCACGGACGTAAACATCGAATTCACCGGAACGTATCCGGTGGAGATCCGGGAGGAAGGAACGGCGGGCGTCAACGGGCGCGCCTTCGTGGAACTTCTGCGTCGTCTTCCCGGAGGAGACATCACGCTCCGTCTCGATGAGGAATCGCATATCCTTTCCGTGGAGCAGGGACGTCGTTCCTATAAGCTTCCTACGGTCGATCCCGTCTGGTTCCAGCCTCTGCCTCCCTTCCCCGAAGAAGGCGCGGTTCTCTGGTCCGGCGACTTCTTCCAGGACATCATCGACAAGGTGGCCTTCTGCATCAGCGATGACGACAGTGCCGAAGGTCTCGCCTGCCTGTACTTCAAGGCCGGTGAGGAAGGAAAGGTGGACGTCTGCGGCCTGAACGGACATCAGTTCGCCATGGTCCGTTTCATCAACGACGAACTTGCCCGCCTGCTTCCTGAAAACGGTCTGCTCATTCAGAAGAAGTATGTTAATGAACTGCGCAAGTGGCTCGGCAGCGACGAAGTCATGCTGAACATCAGCGAACGCCGTTTCCACATCCGCACCGGTTCGGGCAGCGAAACGCTGAGCATTCCCAGAAGCGCCAACTTCAGCTATCCCGATCATCTGAGCTTCCTTGCCCGTCTGGACGGCGCCAACACCTCTCAGCTCGACGTGGACCGCCGTGAAACGCTGAACGCGCTCGATCGTCTGCTCATCTTCAACAACGACAGCGACCGCTGCACCTATTTCCGCTTCTCTCCGCAGGAAGTGGAACTGTCCGCTCAGGGCCAGGAAACCGGTTCCGCCACCGAACATCTGGAAGGCACCTTCCAGGGCGATCTGGAGCTTATTGCCTTCCCCACCCGCAGCCTGATGGACATTCTGGGACACTTCCAGTCCGCCAGCCTGCACTACGTCTTCACCGGAGCCGAAGGCCCCTGCGGCATCACCGGTTCCGAGGATGCGGAATACACCGTCATTCTCATGCCCATGAAGATCGCCGAATCCTCTTACTATACCGAAGAGGAATAACGTTCCTGCGGGCAGGGGAAACAGGCCTCCTCTGCCCGCCTCTTATGCCTGCGACAGGAAATTGAAGGGCACCCTCCCTTTTTAGAGCCTTCAGGAGCCTGTCTGCGCCGATTTCATGTGTCGGCCCATCCCCTGCACAGGGATTTGAAGTTTTCTTCGTTTTCGTATATACTGAAAGACTCTCGATGCCCCGGAGCCGCCGGGGCCAACAAATATCATTCAGGAATTCCCATGACCCAGGAAAATCTCCGGTCCGGCAAGACCTCTTATGACGCGTCCGCCATCACGGTTCTGGAAGGTCTGGCGGCGGTCCGCAAGCGCCCGGCCATGTATATAGGCAGCACGGACATCCGTGGTCTTCATCACCTCGTCTACGAAGTGGTGGACAACTCCATAGACGAAGCCATGGCCGGCTATTGCAACAAGATAGAAGTCATTCTGCACATGGACAACAGCGTCACTGTGCGCGACAACGGCCGCGGCATTCCCGTGGACATTCACCCCAAGCTCCGCATTCCCGCCGTGCAGGTGGTCATGACGAAGCTCCATGCGGGCGGCAAGTTCGACAACAACGCCTACAAGGTTTCCGGCGGTCTGCACGGCGTGGGCGTTTCCTGCGTGAACGCGCTGTCCTCCTGGCTGGAAGTGACGGTCCGCCGCGACGGCAAGCGCTGGCGTCAGCGTTACGAACGCGGCGTTCCCGTGACCAAGGTGGAACCTCTCGGCGATGCGGAAGGACACGGCACGACCGTGCGCTTCCTGCCGGATGAAGAAATTTTCGAGACCACCGTCTACTCCTTCGACATTCTGAAGAAGCGCTTTGAAGAGCTGGCCTACCTCAACAAGGGGCTGACCATCATCTGCAACGACGAGCGCACCAATGAAACGCACACCTACCATGCCGAAGGCGGTCTGGAGCAGTTCGTCAAGGATCTGAACTCCAACGAAGCGGGCCTTCATCCCATCATCAGCGGCGAAGGCGTGCAGGACAACGTCACGGTGGACTTCGCGCTTCAGTACAATTCCGGCTTCAATGAAAAGACGCTGACGTTTGCGAACAACATCCGCACGCACGAAGGCGGCACGCATCTTGCCGGCTTCAAGACCGCGCTCACCCGCGCCATCAACAACTATGTGAAGAGCCAGCCCGATCTTCAGAAGAAGCTCAAGGGCGACAGCCTTTCCGGCGACGACGTGCGCGAAGGCCTCACGGCCATCATCAGCGTAAAGCTCCCTCAGCCTCAGTTTGAGGGCCAGACCAAGACCAAGCTCGGCAACAGCGAAGTCGTGGGCATTGTGAACGGCATTGTGTACAACGCTCTCGATGTATACTTTCAGGAGCATCCGAAGGATATCCGCGTCATCATCGAAAAGGCGACCGAGGCCTCCCGTGCCCGTGAAGCCGCACGACGCGCCCGTGAACTTGTCCGCCGCAAGGGAGCCCTTTCCGACAACTCGCTCCCCGGCAAGCTGGCGGACTGCCAGAGCAAGGATCCCGCGGAATGCGAAGTGTTCATCGTGGAAGGCGATTCCGCAGGCGGTTCCGCCAAGCAGGGACGCAATCCCATGACGCAGGCCATTCTGCCCCTGCGCGGCAAGATTCTGAACGTGGAACGCGCAAGATTCGACCGCATGCTCGCCAGTGAAGAAATCAAGAACATGATCACGGCCATGGGCGTGGGCATCGGCGAGAACATGGACTATTCCAAGCTTCGCTACCACAAGATCATCATCATGACCGATGCCGACGTGGACGGCGCCCATATCTGCACGCTCATGCTCACCTTCTTCTTCCGCTACTATCCCAAGCTCATCGAGGAAGGTCATATCTACATCGCCCAGCCGCCGCTTTACGGCATCAAGAAGGGCAGCAACACCATCAAGTTCCTGAAGGACGACAACGAGCTTGATGAATTTCTGCTTCAGCGCCTGTCCGACGGCGTGTCCGTCACCACGACCGACGGCAAGGTGTACCGCGGCAGCGATCTCATCAACCTGCTGAAGAGCATCGACGATCTGGAAAAGAGCATGACGGAAGCGGAAAATTCCGCCATCTCCAGGGAGCTGTTCCTTGCCTTCCTGCGCTTTGAGGAAAAGCTGAATCCCGATGCTGCGGACAGGGAACTGCCCGCCGGTTTCCGTGAATGGATGGCTTCGCAGGGCTATGCCGCCGCCATGGAACTCGAAAAGATGGAAGACGACGAACGCGTCTTCCTGGTGTTTGAGAACAAGAGCGGTCATCGCACGCGTCTTGCCATGGAATTCTTCCACTCCCGCATGTATCGTCATGCCCGTCAGGTCTGGAAGGATCTGGAACAGGCCTGCGGCACCTTCCCGGTCACGCTGTCGAGTTCCGAATCCAGCCGTGAAGTCAGGGATTACTTCGAGCTGCGCGAATCCGCCTATGCCGAAGCGCGCAAGGGCTTCAACATCCAGCGCTACAAGGGTCTCGGTGAAATGAACCCCGAACAGCTGGAAATGACCACCATGAACCCGGAAAAGAGAGCGCTTCTGCAGGTCAGCATCGAAGATGCCCAGGCCGCGTCCGACACCATCGAGGAACTCATGGGAGATCGTGCGGATCTGCGTCGCGACTTCATTATCCGCAATGCACTTTCCATGGAAGATCTCGACATCTGACGATGAAAATGAAACTGCGCTGCTTTTTTCGTGAAGCAGCGCGGCTTCGGCTTTTCTTTCAGAGGAAATTCGCAACATATCGCTTCAAAGGATTCCTACTGTGGCAGAATTCAAAGTTGATATAGAAAAAGAGCTGCGTCAGTCCTATCTGGCCTATTCGCTCAGCGTCATCATCGGCCGTGCCATTCCCGATGCGCGTGACGGTCTCAAGCCCGTACACCGACGCATCCTTTTCGCACAGTCCCAGATGGCCAATACCTACAACAGGCCCACAAAGAAAAGCGCCCGTGTTGTCGGCGACGTCATCGGCAAATACCATCCCCATGGAGATTTAGCCGTATACGATGCCCTTGTGCGTATGGCACAGGATTTCAACATGCGCGATCCTCTGGAAGACGGGCAAGGCAACTTCGGCTCCATCGACGGCGACTCCGCCGCCGCCATGCGATACACCGAAGTGCGCATGTCCCGTCTGGCTTCCGAATTTCTGGACGACATCGAAAAGAAGACCGTGGATTTCCGTCCGAACTACGACGGTTCGGAACAGGAACCCGAAGTGCTGCCCACCAAGGTGCCCAATCTTCTGGTGAACGGTTCTTCCGGCATCGCCGTGGGCATGGCCACCAACATTCCTCCCCACAACCTCGGGGAACTGTGCGATGCCCTGCTGCGTCTCATTGATGAACCGGACTGCACCGTCGACGATCTCATCGACCTCGTTCACGGCCCGGACTTTCCCACGGCCGGTTTCGTGTATGCCGGTCAGGGACTCCTTGACGCCTATCGTACAGGCCGCGGCGTCGTGAAGGTGCGCGGCCGGGTGGAAGTCGAAGAGCGCAAGAAGGGACAGCAGTCCGTGGTCATCCGCGAGATTCCCTATGCCCTCAACAAGTCCGTGCTCGTGACCAAGATCGCCGCGCTCGTCAATGATCGCAAGCTCGACGGTGTGACGGATCTGCGCGATCTCTCGGACAAGAAGGGCATCCGCATCATTCTGGATCTTCGCCGCGGAACCATTCCCGAACTGGTGATCAACGCTCTTTACAAGTACACGCCTCTGGAAACGTCCTTCGGCATCAATATGCTGGCCGTGGTGGACAACAAGCCTCAGCAGCTCAACCTGCGTACGGCGCTCACCTGTTTTCTGGATCATCGCCGCGAAGTCGTCATCCGGCGTACCCGCTTTGATCTGGAAAAGGCGCAGGCCCGCGCCCATATCGTGGAAGGTCTGCTCAAGGCTCTCGACATCATCGACGAGATCGTCGCGCTCATCCGCGGATCGGAAACGCCGCAGGAAGCCAAGTCCGGCCTTGTGGATCGTTTCGGCTTCACGGAGATTCAGGCTCAGAGCATTCTGGACATGCGCCTGCAGCGCCTCACCGGTCTGGAACGCGACAAGCTGATGGAAGAATATCGCGAGCTGCAGAAGCTTATCGCCTATCTTACTTCCATTCTTGAGGATGCCGAAGTGCTGCGCGGCGTGCTGCGTGAGGAAACGCTGTACATCAAGAACACCTATGCCACGCCCCGCAGAACCGAAGTGGTCATGGATGAGCTTTCCGGCATCGACATCGAAGATCTCATTCCCGATGAGGATGTGGTCATCACGCTGTCTCGCCGCGGCTACATCAAGCGCACCACGCTGGCCAACTACCAGCAGCAGAAGCGCGGCGGCAAGGGCATTGCCGGTCTGCATACCTCCGAAGATGATTTTGTGCAGGAATTTCTGACCACCACGAATCATCAGTACCTGCTGCTCTTCACCAACAAGGGCCGCATGCACCAGCTCAAGGTGCATCAGGTTCCCGAAGGCAGCCGTACCGCCAAGGGCATGCATATCGCCAATCTGCTGCCTCTGGAAAAGGATGAATGGGTGGCCAACGCCCTGACCGTGCGTGAGTTCTCGGAGAACAGCTACTTCCTGTTCACTACGAAGCAGGGCATGGTCAAGCGCTCCAGCGCTTCTCTGTACGCCCGCTGCCGCAAGAGCGGCATGATCGCTCTCGGTCTCAAGGAAGGCGATCAGCTCATCGCCGTGCGCGAAGTGACGGATTCCGATCATGTGGTGCTGGCGACGGCTCACGGCATGGCCATACGCTTTGCCATGCCCGATGTGCGCCCGATGGGTCGCAGCGCTTCCGGCGTCAAGGGCATAGGCCTGCGCCGCGGCGACGAAGTCGTGGCCTGCGTGACCGTAAAGGACGGCGACAGCTCCACCATGATCATGACGGTTTCCGCCCTCGGCTACGGCAAGCGCACGAAGATCGACCTGTACCGCATGCAGAGCCGCGGCGGTATCGGTCTCATCAACTTCAAGGTGTCGCCCAAGACCGGTTCCGTCATCGGCGCCATGCCCGTGTCCGATACGGACTCCCTGATCCTTCTGACCTCCACCAACAAGATCATCCGCCTCGGCGTGGATGAAGTCCGCTCCGTCGGTCGCGCCACCATGGGCGTCCGCCTTGTCCGCCTCGATGAAGGCGCAAGCGTCGTCGGCTTCGATACCGTGTCGGACAATGGAGAAAATGGGGAAGAATAGAGAAGAAGAGAGAATGTATCGGGGAGGGAAGGAAACTTTCTGAAGAAAGTTCCCTCCTCCCCCCTCCAATTGTATCGCCTAACTCGGAAAATGCTCCATGAACCGGCGCTCGGCATCCGCGGTGCCGATGAGGACAAGCACCGTATCGGACTTCATGGGCGCGTTGGGGTCCGGGGGCACACGCAATACGCCCTGACTCTTCAAGGCGACCACATTGCAGTCGGTCTTTTCACGGATGCGGCTGTCACGCAGGGACAGGCCCACAAGGGCCGGGGGCGCCGTCACCCGGAAAATGTTCAAGCCTTCCGTCAGAATGGTTACCCGGCCGGGACTGAGCAGATTGATGATCGTACTCGCCGCCATCGAAGCGTGCGACATCACCAGATTCGCCCCGGCGTTGTACAGGGAGGGCACGTTGCGATCAAGTGTGGAACGGCTGAGGATCTGCACGTCAGGCCGCAGCTTGCGGCAATAGATGGTCAGATAGATGTTCAGGTCATCGTCATGCGTGGTCACGATGACGGACGGGGTTTCCATGATGTGCGCCCGCTGGAGCACCGCCAGTTCCCCGGCATTCCCGAGAATGTAACGGGGATCGTCCGGCGGCACGAGGGGGTTCTTCTCGACGAGACAGAACGGCAGCCCGCGACGTTCCAAGGCATCCGCCGCCGCTTCCCCCACCTTGCCGCCGCCGAGGATAAGCACGGGCGTCCGGTTCGCCTTGCTGCTCCGCTCGGCCTTGCGGTCATAAGCCTCAAGCTGATCCGCCGTCCCCGCGAGCAGCAGGATGGAGGCCTCGTCGATCCGGCTGTCCGGGCGCGCGGACATATAGGAATTGCCCTCCCACAGCCCGGCCACGTTGAGGCCGAAGCGTTCGCGGAACCCGCACTCGCGCAGCGTCTGCCCCATGAACTCGGTGTGGATGACCGGCGCCTCGGCAAGGCACAACGTCCCGAACCGGGCGATGATGTTCGACTGGGCGCGGGTCCCGTAGACGCGGCGGGCAAGGCTCCGCCCAAGCATCTCGGTAAACGAGTAGACGTGGTCGCACCCCGCCAGCATGAGGATGTTCATGGCCTCCGGATTCTCCGCACTGGCGGCGAGCAGGGTCGACGGCGCGACTTCTCGCACCGTGGAGGCGATGTTCGTATTCCGCAGATCCCCTTCGAGCGCTGCGACCAACGCCGCCTTGTCCGCCCGCAGGTTCCGGTAGGTGTTGGCGTCGTCGAACTCGCCGGTCACCACATCATAGCGGTTGTCGTACAGTTCCAGCGCGTGCTGCCCGTCCGGTACGAGGATGACATACGGATAGTTGTGCTGCCGGAGCTTGCGGGCCACGCTCAACGAGATGTCGTTGTCACCCACCAGAACCGTGTGGCCGCTGGTATCGGACGGCAGGGAGCGCGGCTTGCGCTTGTTGTTGTATTCCTCGATCCACGGCTGGTACACGAAACGGATGAACGTAAACGGCATCACGATCATGATGAGGATGATGCCCGACACCAGTACGATGATGGAGAACAGTTTCCCGATATCGCTCGTGAAGGTGATGTCCCCGAACCCCAGCGTGGACATGACGGTCAGCGTCCAGTAGACGCCGGTGATATAAGAATAATCCCGCCCTTCGTAGGCCATGATCTGATGAAACACGATGCTGAACAGCGCCACCAGAACGGTCGTGAACAGCAGGAAGCCGATCACGATGCGCTGATTGCGGCGTCCCGTGGTCTGGGTCAGAAGCGCCGGGAGAAGGGTCAGGAGCAGTTTCATGGTCAGCGCCCGTAGCTGTCTTCAAGACGCACGATGTCATCTTCCCCAAGGTAGGTGCCGGACTGGATCTCGATGATGACCAGCGGGATCATGCCGGGATTCTTGAGCCGGTGCACGGTGCCGAGGGGAATGTAGGTGGACTGGTCTTCATGGTACAGGAGCACCTTGTCGCCAACGGTGATCTCGGCCGTCCCTTCGACCACCACCCAGTGCTCTGCCCGGTGGTGGTGCTTCTGGAGCGAAAGCTGCCCGCCCGGCTTGACGATGATGCGCTTCACCTGAAAACGCTCACCTCTCGCCAGCGTTTCGTAACTCCCCCACGGGCGATAGACCAGCGGGTGGCTTTCCGCCTCGCCGCGCCCTTCCTTTTTCAGTGATTCGACGATCTTTTTCACATCCTGCGTGCGTGCGCGATCCGCCACCAGCACGCTGTCCGCCGTCTCCACGACCACCAGATCCGATACGCCGAGCGCGGCGACCATCCGATTGGAGGCGTGCAGATAGCAGTTTTCCGCGCCCTCGGCGTAGACATCCCCCACACGCACGTTGCCGTCCCCGTCGTGCGGAGCGGCTTCGTAGAACGCTTCCCATGACCCGAGATCGCTCCAGTCGGCTGTCAGAGGGACCACGGCGGCCCGGTCCGTCTTTTCCATCACCGCGTAGTCGATGGAGTCGGCGGGGGGACGGATAAAGTCCCGATCGGCGTGGTGCCCTTCCCACGCCGCCTTGCACGCCGCATGAATGCCGGGAGCGTGCAGGGCCAGCTCTTCAAGGTAGATGGATGCGCGGAACAGGAACATGCCGCTGTTCCACAGATACCCTCCGTCCGCCAGCATGGCCTCGGCTCTGGCGAGATCCGGTTTTTCCACAAAGCGCGCCACAGCATACCCGCCCGAGGGCAACGCCCCACCCCGGCGGATATACCCGAACCCTGTTTCCGGTGCATCCGGCGTGATGCCGAATGTAACGATACGCCCGGACTCGGCGCAGGCGCGGGCCCGCGCCACGGCTTCGGCGAAAACATCCTGAGGTTTCAGCACATGATCGGACGGCAGCACCAGCAGCAACGGATCCCCGCCGCCGGACAACGCCGCGAACGCCGCCAGCGCAATGGCGGGCGCGGTATTCCGTCCCTTGGGCTCCAACAGAATAGTTCCGGATACGCCTTTCTGCT
>USBZ01000053.1 GCA_900553065.1 uncultured Desulfovibrio sp.
TGCCATGACTAACCAGATAACCTTTTTAGGTCCTTTCAGCTAGTCAAGAGCCAAAAAAATTTTGAGTGCTAGAAGGGAGGCGAATAGTCCCCCGAGGAATCATCCATCTTTTCCGGCACAGTGCAGCGCGTGCCCGCCCCTTCCCCGTTTTTTCGCTCAAGAGGTTGTCATGACTACGCTTATCGCCTGTTCCCGTCTGTATGACGTTACCCGTGCCAAGGCCGATGCCTGGCATGAAGTCTTTGAAGAGGCAGGCAGGCTTGCCGGTATTGAGCTCCGTATTCTGGACTGGTCTGCTCCGGCATCTCTCGGAGAGTTGTGGAAGAAACCTGATCTTGGTCTGACCTTTCTGTGCGGCCGCCCGTATCTGCAGGCCGGGGCACGGCATCAGATCATAGGCGCGCCTCTCGGGCCGGAATCCGGTACGGAGGCGGCGTACTGCACGCTGCTTCTGGCGCGCTCGTCGAGCCTGTGGACTCGCGTGGAGGACAGCTTCGGTTCCCGCCTCGGTCATATGCCCGTCCACTCCCAGTCCGGCTACAATGCCCTGCGTTTTCTTCTGGCCCCGTACGCCCGGGGCGGACGCCTGTATGCGTCGCATACGGAACTGGAAACGCCTGCGGCGTGCCTGAACGCTCTTTGCGACGGCAGAGTGGATGTGATTCCCATGGACAGCTATTTTTATAGTCTGCTCGTCTCTTCCGGCAGCCGGTGGAAGGATGAGCTGACTGTCCTCGGCCGTTCTCCCCTGACGGCCATGCCCTTCCTTGCGGCTTCGCCCGGTCTGGATTCCGGCGTCGTAACGGCACTTCGCGGCGCACTGGAATCGTGGAGTCGTTCCTCCTGCGGCGAAGAGCTGCGCCGTGAACTGTGCATGAAGGGATTTTCCCTTCCGGTTCCTTCCGATTACGCCGTTCTGGCGGAACAGGAAGCCGCAGCTCTTCGCCTCTGCTACCCCTGTCCCCGCTGACTCTCTTTCACCCGAACCTTCTGGAGTACATCATGCAGGAAAGCTATCTCACCTATCTCAACGGTCCCGATGTCGCCCGCCTGAACATGACGGACGCCGAAATCCTTGCCGCCGTAGAGGAAAGCCTCCGCGCGCAGGGACTGGGACAGACCCGCATCGAGCCCCGCGTTCATCTCGTACCGGAGGATTCCGCCAAGGGGCATTTCAATGTGCTGCGCGGTTACATTCAGCCTCTGCATGTAGCGGGTGTGAAGATTGTGGGCGACTATGTGGACAACTATAAGCAGAATCTTCCGTCGGAAATGGCGATCATGAACCTTTTTGATCCGGAAACGGGCATGGTGAAGGCCATTCTCGACGCCACGTCCATCACGGACATGCGTACCGGCGCCGTGACGGCGCTCGGCGCCAAGTACATGGCGCGCAAGAACTCCCGTATTCTCGGCCACATCGGTTCCCGCGGCACCTCGTACTGGAACGTGCGTCTTCTGGACAGCCTGTTCGACTTTGAGGAAATCCGCGTTCATTCCCGTCGTCCGGAAAGCCGCGAAGCCTTCGGAAAGCGGCTGTCCGAGGATCTGGGCAAGCCCGTGCGCGTGGTGGACGACTGGGAAAGCTGCGTCCGCGATGCCGACATCGTGGTGGAGGCCACCCGTCTGCCCGCGCCGCAGCCCATGCTGAAGACCGAGTGGATCAAGAAGGGCGCCTTCGTCGTGCCCTACGGCACCATGAGCGCCGTGGAACTGTCCCTGACTGACATCATGGACAAAATGGTGGTGGACGACTGGGGGCAGTGCCGCAAGGGCCTTCCCTACGGAGCTCTGCGGCCTCACGTGGAAGCGGACAAGCTCACGGAAGAGAATCTGCACGCGGAGCTCGGGCAGATCGTGGCCGGACTTCGCCCCGGACGCGAGAACGACGAAGAAACCATTCTGTTCTGGCACCGCGGCCTGAGCACCAACGACATTGCGCTCGGCTGCGCCATGCTGGAAAAGGCTGAATCGCTCGGTATCGGACAGAAACTGCGCTACCGCTAGACATGAGAGACGGAGCGCTCCTGCGTTCCGTCTCCTTTCCATCCTTTCATCGGAAAGGCGTCCCCATGCGTTCACGTTCCTTCTTTTATGCCTGCCTTCTTTTTTCTGCCCTGTGCGGAGCCTATTTTCTTGTTTTCTTCCAGAGGCTCAGCCTCGGCGTCATCATGCCGGAGCTGTCCCGGGAACTGGCGCTGACGCCGTCCATGACCGGCTGGCTGGGATCGGCCTTTCTTTACGCGTATGCGGCTACGCAGATTCCTGCCGGACTTATGGTGGACAGCCTCGGACCGCGCAGAACCATGCTTCTGCTTTTCGGACTCGGCGGCCTGGGCGGCATTCTTTTTGCCTCGGCCGGAAGTTTCGGCACCGCCTTTGCCGGGCGCGCCCTTGCAGGCGTGGGCATGGCCGTGGTGACGACGGCGTCGTTCAAGATCATGAGCCGCTGGTTTCAGGCCCGCGTGTATGCCGCGCTTGTTTCCATATTCATGGCCGTGGGCGGTCTGGGCACGTTTTTTGCCGCCGCTCCGCTTGCCGCCCTCAGCGAGGGCTTCGGCTGGCGTCAGGTGTTCTGGGCCGTCGCGGTGTTTTCCCTGTTCTGGGGGCTTGTTCTTCTGCTGCTCGTCAGGGATGAACCTTCCGCGGCGCAGAAGCGGGAACTCGGTCTGGCGGAGATCTCGACCTCCGGTTCCGAAGGCGGGGAGAAGGGCGAGACCGTTCGCGGACTTCAGGCTTTCCGGATTCTTTTTTCCTCGCGGCAGTACCGGCTCATCGTGCTGTGGTATCTGACGGGCGCTTCGCTGTTCTTTTCCTTTGCCGGTCTGTGGGCGGGGGACTACTACCGCAGCGTTCATCATCTTTCTGCCGAGTCCGTAGGAAGGCTGCTTTCTCTCGGCGCGCTGAGCCTTGTTCTCGGAACGCCTGCCGGCGCCTGGCTTTCGGACAGACTTCACTCCCGCAGAATCGTGCTGATCGGAGGCTCGCTGTGTGCTCTGGCCGGAGCCGCAAGTCTGTGCTTCTGTTCCCCCGGCATGCCTGCATGGGCGCTCTGGCTGCAGTTCGGCGCCATCTGCCTTGCCGGCAACGCCACGGCCTCGGTGCTGTTTGCCGCGGCTCGGGAAGCGCTTCCCGTATCGGTGCTCGGCCTTTCCACCGCCATGCTCAGTTTTTCCATCTTTGCCTGCACCGCCTGTCTGCAGGCCGTCATCGGCGTGATTCTTGAACATTTTTCATCGGCAGGGCCGGAAACGGCCTATGCCCGGGCGTTTATCGTGTATCTGGTCTTTTCCCTCATCAGTCTTGCCGCCGCTCTTCTCATGCGCGGCCATACCCGGGCCTGAGCCCAGGAGACATCATGAATTCCACTGTTTCCCTGACCGGTTCCGATCTGACCGTAGAACAGGTCTGTGCCGTGGCACGGCACGGAGCAGAGGTGAGCATTGCCCCGGAGGCAATGCAGCGCATCCGCCGCACCCGTGCTCTGGTGCTCGAAATGGCGGAGGACCGTACGCTTCCGCGCATCTACGGCTTCAATACCGGCGTGGGCATGAACAAGGACTGGGACATCAGCAGCGAAGGTCTTGCCGCATTCAACGCCATGCTCATCCGTTCGCACAGTGCGGCGGTCGGGCCGGAACTCGACGAAGCGGAAGTGCGGGCCGCGCTCCTTGTGCGCCTGAACGGACTTCTTGCCGACAGCACCGGCGTATCCCCTGAACTTGTGGAGCGCTATCGCGATTTTCTGAATCTGCGCATCCATCCCGTCATGCCCGGTCGCGGCTCCATCGGCGCGGCGGATCTCGTTTCTCTGGCGCATACGGGTCTGGCCTTCACGGGAGAAGGGGAAGTCGTGTTTCGCGGAGAACGCATGGCTGCCGCCGAGGCTCTGCAGAAGGCCGGGCTTGCGCCGCTTCGGCTCGGCTGCAAGGAAGGTCTGGCCATCGTGAGCAGCAACGCCGTTTCGGCCGGAATGGCCATGCTTCTTCTGGACGACTGCGAAAAACTCATGGACGCCGCTGATCTTGTCTACGCCCTGACGCTGGAAGGCTACGGCGGCAACGTGTCTCCGCTGGATGAAGCCTGCTTCCTCAGACGTCCGGTTCCCGGCCCCATGCAGACGGCCGCCCGCGTACGCCGGTATCTTGAAGGCAGTTTTCTCTGGCAGGGCGGCGTGACGGCCACCATGCAGGATCCGCTCTGCTTCCGCTCGGCGTGCCATGTGAACGGCGCCGTGCGCGATGCGCTTTCCTACCTGAAGCCGCTGCTTCTTCTGCACGTCAACGCTACGGACGACAATCCCTGCGTTCTGGCGGAGGAACGCCGCTTTGTCCACAACTCCAACTTCGACATCACCTCCTGGGTGCTCGGCGTGGAAATGCTGGGTCTGGCCTTGAGCCATGTGGCGCGCAACATCTGCTATCAGGTGATAAAGCTGGACAGCCCCGGCTTCAGCCGTCTGCCCCGTTTCCTCAGTCCGGACGGCACCAGCGTGATGGCCTACACCACGCATCAGAAAACCTTCTCCGCTCTGGAGGCGGAGATCCGTCATCTTTCCAATCCGGCAAGCACGGACTACATGGCCCTGTCCGGCGAAATAGAGGATCACGCGACCAATGCGCCTCTTGTCGTCAGCAAGACGGCGAAGATCGTGGACAATCTTCGCTACATGCTGGGCATGGAAGCCTATCATGCGGCGCAGGCCATTGATCTGCGCGGCATGGCGCCGCTCGGCGCGGCCACGGCCGAAGCCTACGCGGCGGTGCGTTCCGTCGTTCCCTTCCTGAATCAGGACCGCGTGATCAGCGCGGACATCGTCAAAGGTTATGATCTGATGGCCTCCGGCCGCCTGTCGGACATCGCGCGCAGATACGCCTGATGCACGAGAGCCGAACCTTCAACATGGGAGAGAAGAACCTATGCAGGATGTAGTCGTCAACTGGACCGGCCTCGACTGGCTGGCCATCTTCATGTACCTCGGCATCATGATACTTGTGGGCTGGTACGTTTCCCGCAAGGTACGGAATTCCGAAGATTATCTCATGGCGGGCAGAGCGCTGTCCTATCCCATGGTGGTGGCGACCGTGGCTGCTACCTGGTACGGCTCCGGCGCGGTGTTCGGTACGGCCGAACTGGCCTTCAACGCCGGTATCGCCGCCTTCGTCGTCTGGTGCGTGCCTGCGCATCTCGGGCGCATTCCGCTGGCCCTTTGGGTGGCTCCCCGCGTGCGCGGCGTGAAGGAAAACACCATCCCCGCGCTTCTGGGCAGGCTGTATGCAAGACCCGTCGCCTTCCTCGGCGCCATACTCATCGTCTGCTACTCCAGCCGTCTCATGGACATCGTATCCGTGGGCATCATGGGCAACACCATCACCGGCCTTCCCAACTGGGTCATCGGCGTGGTCATCGTGGGCGTCGTCATCTGTTATTCCATGTTCGGCGGCCTCTGGTCCGTGGTCATGACCGACGTTCTGCAGTTCTTCCTCATGACCAGCCTCACGCTTCTTCTGCTTCCCGGCGTGTGGACCAGCGTCGGCGGCTTTGAAGGCCTGCAGCAGGCTCTTCCTGCCGGTCACTTCTCGCCCACGGGCGGACTGCCCATAAGCCAGCTGCTCGTCTTCTTCCTGCTGGGCTTCCAGGTCTATGCCGATCCGGCGGCCTATCAGCGCTTCGGCGCCTCCAACAGCGCCAAAACCGCCAAGCGGGCCTATCTGACCTGCCTGCTCATCTGGATGGCGTTCGACACCGTCATGACGCTGCTCGGTCTCGCCGCTCGCGCCATGTATCCCGAACTTCAGGGCAGCAAGGCCTTCCTGACCATGGCCATCAATGCCATGCCTCCCTTCCTCACCGGTCTCTGGATATGCTCCATCCTGGCCGTCATCATGTCCACCATGAGTTCCTTCTTCCTTGTTGGCGCCACCACGCTCACCTGCGACCTGGTTCGTCCGCTGCTGCGCCCCTGCATGTCGGACAAGGAACAGATCCGGCTCACCCGCTTCTTCATGGTGTGCATCGGCCTGTGCGGCTGCCTGCTGGCCTTCCAGTTCTCCGCGGTGCTTGATGCCGTCATCTTCCTCGGCGGTCTCTATCTGGCGTCGGCCTTTGTGCCCGTGCTGGGCGGCCTGTTCTGGAAGTGGCGTTTCACCGTGGCCGGCGGCTTCCTCAGCATGCTGGGCGGCATGGGAACCACGCTTGTCTGGCAGTTCCTCGGCAATCCCTTCGGCTTGAAGCCCATGCTCGTGGCGCTGCCCGTGTCCTTCCTGCTGTTCCTTGTGGGCAATATGATCGGCAAGCCCATCGACCGCGATGCCGAACCCGTCAACGAATGCTAACCTTGGGAGTTTCCTATGGATCATAATCTTGCCGTCGATATCAGATTCGTAGTAGCCATCGTCATAGAGGCCGTCGTTCTCGTATGGGGACTGGTCAGCGGGGTGAGCCTGCTCGGCTATGTGCTTCCCTGCATCGTGGCTGTGGTGTGCACGACGATAACCGTGCTCGGCATCAGGGACTTCTTCCGGCAGCACCGGGGATAATCAGCGTTCTCCGGCATGGCCGGACGGATGAGAGGAGCGTTTCATGGACATGATGGCTACCCCCGTAACGGTTGCGCAGTCGTCGATTCTGCGCACGGCGCAGGCCAGAGGCGGACTTCTGGGCAGACTTCTTGTCCGGCAGCCGCTTACGGAAATACGTCTGGAGTATGTGCGCTTTTATCTGATCTGTCTTCCCTATGCCGTAGAGGCGAGAAAATTCCCCTTCCGCCGTCATGATACGGAGGGCGTGATGACGCTGGCGGTGAATTCGCTCTACGGTCGCTGTGCCGTGAAGGATACAGATCTGCAGCTTGCGCCCGTACAGGGAATGCATTTTCAGGACGGAAAGTTTGAAATGAGCGGACAGGAAGCTGAGGAGTGCGCCTCGAATTTCGCCAGACGCCTCATCATGCGCATGTGCCGCAATCTGCCGTCCTTCAAGGAAACCTCCTGCGAAACATTCTTTCGTCCGTACTGGATGGCCTATTACGGGCAGCCGGACGGCGAAAAGCCCCGGTATCTTCCGTTCGAGGCCGACGGGCTGACCTTCAAGCGCTGATTGCGCCATGCAGTAAAAAAGAAGCCCCTTTTCCAATGTTTGGGAAAGGGGCTTTTCTCATGACGTAATAAGGCTCTACAGGCGGGTGCGGAAATCCTCGTAGCCGAATTCGCGGGTGACGCGGCGCTGATCGGTTTCCGAATCCCAGATGGCGATGGAAGGCAGGCGCAGCCCGTTGAAGGTGGTGGTCTTCACCATGCTGTAGATGGCCATGTCCAGAAAGACCAGCTTGTCGCCGCTCTTCAGAGGCTCGTCGAAGGAGTATTCCCCGATGACGTCGCCGGCAAGGCAGGACTTGCCCGCCAGACGGCAGGTGAAGTTCTTTTCTCCGGCCTCACCTGCTCCGATGATGTTGGGCCTGTAGGGCATTTCCAGAACATCGGGCATGTGGCAGGCGGCCGAGGTGTCGAGAATGGCGATGGGCATGTCGGCCTGCACCACGTCGAGCACCGTGGCCACGAGAACGCCGGCATTGAGCGCCACGGCTTCGCCGGGTTCAAGATAGACCTGCACGTTGTAGGTGTCACGCACGTGCTCGATGCAGCGGCAGAGCAGGTCGATGTCGTAGTCGGCGCGGGTGATGTGATGTCCGCCGCCGAAATTGATCCACTTCATGCGGGAGAAGTATTCGCCGAAGTGCTTTTCCACGGCTTCCAGCGTACGGGCGAGGCTGTCGGCGTTCTGTTCGCACAGCGTATGGAAGTGCAGGCCGCAGATGCCGTCCAGCGCATGGGGATCCTTTTCCAGTTCGGCATGGAAGGCCGCCGGACGTATGCCGAGACGGGAGCCGGGCGAGCAGGGATCGTAGATGGGCACCGCGCCTTCGGAGTGTTCGGGATTGAGGCGCAGACCGCATTCGATGGTGATACCGCGCTCCTCTTCGGCCTTTTTGACCAGAGGCCGGAAGGTTTTCCACTGGGCAAAGGAGTTGAAGACGACATGGTCGGCATAGCGCAGCGTTTCCGCCAGCTCCTGTTCGCTCCAGGCGGCGGCAAAGGCGTGCACCTCGCCGCAGAATTCCTCCTTCGCCAGTCTGGCTTCGTCGGGGGAACTGGCGCAGCAGCCGTAGAGCGGGCCGCGCATGGCCCGGGAGAGCACGGGAAAGGTCATCCACTGGGAAAAGCACTTGAGCGCAAGCATGATCTTTGCGCCCGTGCGTTTCTGCACGTCGTCGAGAACGGCGGCGTTCTTTTTCAGAAGCGCGAGGTCGGTGACGAAGCAGGGAGAGGGCCACGATTCGGGGCGGAGTTTGACAAGATATTCGTTCATGGTCGTCGTCATGGTGAAAGGTCGTGAAGGGAGCGGCTCCGGCATCAGTAGCGTTCGGGCATGTAGTGGGGAGGAAGCGTGTTGGCCGGGCCTTCCTGCGTGGCATCAAGCAGCGTCGTCACGTTCGCTTCCAGTTCGGTAAGGCGTTTTTCCAGCATATCCAGCTGCTTCTGCTGCCCCGTAAGAGCCTCGTTGAGCTGTGAGAGCAGGTTTTCCTGAAAATAGGCCAGTTCTTCCAGTCTGGCGATCTGTTCTTCGGCCGTCATGGCGCCTCCCCGGACAAGGAGAGCGGACGGTCTTGTTCCGCCCGCTCCCAGTTTCTCGGAAATACATGAAATTCGGGCGGAATACGGAGTCGTTCCGTCTTCCGCCCCTTGCGTCTGATTACAGGGTCGGTTCGGTCACCTTCCAGGGCAGGCCGTACTTGCCGAGTTCTTCCAGGAAGGGATCGGGATCCATCTGTTCCATGTTCCACACGCCGGGCTTGTTCCACTTGCCGGTGACCATCATCATGGCGCCGATCATGGCGGGCACGCCGGTGGTGTAGGAAATGGCCTGCGAACCGAGTTCACGGTAGCATTCCTGATGGTCGCAGATGTTGTAGATGTAGACGGTGCGTTCCTTGCCGTCCTTCACGCCGCGCATCAGGCAGCCGATGCAGGTCTTGCCCACGGTGCGGGGGCCGAGAGACGCGGGATCGGGCAGAAGCCTGGCCAGGAACTGCAGGGGAACAATGTCGTGTCCCTGGAACTTCACAGGTTCGATGCCGATGAGACCCACGTTCTTGAAGACCTGCAGATGGTTGAGGTACGCGTCTCCGAAGGTCATCCAGAAGCGGGCGCGGCGGATGCCCTTGAGGTTCTGCACCAGCGATTCCAGTTCCTCATGATACATGAGGTAGCAGTTGCGCTTGCCGATGCCTTCGGGGAAGTCGAAGTTCATCTTCCAGGAGAGGGGATCGGTTTCCACCCATTCCCCGCGTTCCCAGTAGCGGCCCTTGGCCGACACTTCGCGCAGATTGATTTCAGGGTTGAAGTTGGTGGCGAACGGCAGGCCGTGATCGCCGGCGTTGGCGTCGATGATGTCCAGAACGTGGATTTCATCCAGCAGATGCTTCTGGGCATAGGCGCAGAACACGTTGGTCACGCCGGGGTCGAAGCCGGAACCGAGCAGGGCGCAGAGACCGGCGTCCTTGAATTTCTGCTGATAGGCCCACTGCCACTTGTATTCGAAGTGTGCGTCGTTCGGCGGTTCGTAGTTGGCGGTGTCCAGATAGTTCACACCGGCCTCGAGGCAGGCGTCCATGATGTGCAGATCCTGATAGGGCAGGGCGATGTTCATGACCAGATCAGGCTGCACGCGGCGGATGAGCGCCACAAGTTCCGGCACGTTGTCGGCGTCGACCTGAGCGGTTTCAATATCGCGGCCGTAGCGTTCCTTGACGCTTGCGGCAATGGCGTCGCACTTGGCCTTGGTACGGCTGGCCAGCACGATGTCGGTAAAAATTTCAGCGGCCTGCGCGCACTTGTGCGTGGCAACGGAGCTTACGCCGCCTGCGCCTATGATCAGTACCTTTGCCATGTTCTTGCTCCTTGAAGCATGAAGGTCCAGAAGAGGACGGAATCCGTTTTCTGAAGCCTTCGGTGAAAAAGGGGAGAACGAGGTTCTCGGCCGGGGTCGGGAAAATTGCTGAGGGCCGGGGAGAGGGCGGAAGGCCTTTTCCCCGGCGGCATATCATCGTTCGAAGTAGGTGTAACCGCGCAGACCGTCTTCAAAGGCCTGCATGAGCTGATAGCGCTGGGCGGGCGTGATGCGGTTCTCGCGGACGGCGCGTTCGGCCGACTTGCGGATGCCCACAAGCACGCGGTGCGGATCGTATTCCACGTAGGCGAGAATGTCGGAAACCGAGTCGCCGTCGATTTCACGCACGAAGTCGTAGCTGCCGTCTTCCTGAATGCGCACGGAAACCACGTTGGTGTCGCCGAGCAGGTTGTGCAGGTCGCCCAGAGTTTCCTGATAGGCGCCGACGAGGAAGGTGCCGAGATAGTATTCTTCGCCTTCCTTGAGCGGATGCAGTTCAAGCGTGGTTTTGAGGCCCTGCGGGTCGATGAAGTGCGAAATGCGGCCGTCGCTGTCGCAGGTAAGGTCGGAAAGAATGCCCTGACGTTCGGGGAATTCACCCAGACGGTGAATGGGCATGACCGGGAAGAGCTGGTCGATGGCCCAGCTGTCGGGCAGTGACTGGAACACGCTGAAGTTGCAGTAGTAGATGTCCGCCAGCATGGAGTCGATTTCGTTCAGCTCCTTGGGGATGTACTTCACGCGGTTCTTTTCTTCGGAAAGCACGCGCATGATGGCCCAGAAGAAGCGTTCGGCAAGCGTTCTCTGGCGGAGCGTGACACGGCCGGTGATGAAGAGCTGACGCATTTCATCATAATAATAGATGGCGTCGTTGTAGGCTTCCTGAAGGTTGCGCGGATTGATGTTCTGCAGAGTTTCCTTCAGGTTGCGCACGGACTCGGGAGCGTCTTCGGGCAGGTCCTCGGGGAGGCTGCCCACTTCGATGAGGCTCACGTCGAGCACGTTGAAGAGCAGGATGGAGTAGTAGGCCACCGTGGCGCGGCCGGATTCGGTGACGATGTGCGGATGCGCAATGCCCTGAGCATCGAGAATGGTCATCACGGCTTCCACCACGTCGGTGCAGTACTCCATCATGGTGTAGTTGCGGGAGCTGACGTAGTTGGTGTGCGAGCCGTCGTAGTCCACGGCCAGACCGCCGCCGAGGTCGAGGTAGCCCATGGCCGCGCCTTCCTGCACGAGGCTGGCGTAGATGCGCGTGGCCTCCATGACGGCGGAACGGATGTCGCGGATGTTGGGAACCTGCGAGCCGAGATGGTAGTGCATGAGCTTCAGGGTATCGAGCATGTCGTGTTCCTTGAGAATGTCCACGACATCCACGATCTGCGCGGAAGTGAGGCCGAAGGCCGAACGTTCGCCGCCGGACTCCGACCAGTGACCGCTGGCCTTGGTGCTCAGCTTGACGCGCACGCCTATCTGCGGACGGATGTTCATGCGGCTGGCTTCTTCGAGAATGGTCTCAAGTTCGCCCGGCATTTCCAGCACGAAAATGACGTTGAAGCCCATGCTCAGGGCGTGCAGACCGAGATCGATGAATTCCTCGTCCTTGTAGCCGTTGCAGATGAGGCAGGCTTCTCGGCTTTTGAGCTGGCTGATGGCGGCAATGAGTTCGGCCTTGGAGCCGACTTCCAGACCGTGATGGTAGGCGGCGCCGTACTGGGCGATTTTTTCCACGACCTGCTGCTGCTGATTCACCTTGATGGGGAATACGCCGCGATACTGTCCCTTGTAGCCGAGATCGTTGATGGCTGCGCGGAAAGTCTGATGCAGAAGAGAAATCTGGGAATCCAGAATGTTCTCTATGCGGAGCAGCACGGGCAGGTCATAACCGCGGGCCTTGAGTTCGTGGATGATCTCCAGCACGCTGACTTCCGGTCCGCCGTCGCGTCCGAACGGCCTGATGACGACTTCTCCTTTGGGAGAGATGTCGAAATAACCGGAACTCCAGTTACGGATGCCGTACAGGTCGACGGAATCCTCCACGGTCCACTTCTGCATAGATTTCTTTTTGGCCAACGATACTGACTCCTTATGGGAATGGGAAAAGAAGAGAGTGCAACCCCCGGTATTGCCCTTTTTTCAGCCCGAAGGCATGATGAGGACGGGTACTTCTTCCTTAGAGAGTGCACCCCCCGTTGTCAAGGACTATCCGCTGAAACGGGCCGTCTGTAACGAGATTGTCATACATGGCCGAGTCATTGAGGAGTGTGTTTTGCCTCGTCCGCAGCGCTGGATCATGCACATGGACATGGATGCCTTTTTCGCATCCATAGAACAGCTCGACAACCCTTCTCTGCGTGGTCTTCCCGTCGTGGTGGGCGGGGAGCACAGAGGCGTTGTGAGCACCTGCTCCTATGAGGCGCGTCGATACGGCATACGCTCGGCCATGCCCATAGTCGAAGCAAGACGACGCTGTCCTTCGGCGGTGTTCATCCGGCCTCGCATGCGCCGTTATGCGGAAATGTCCGCCCTTGTGCGGGAAACGCTGACGCAGTTTTCTCCGAAGGTGGAAATGGCCTCCGTGGATGAAGCCTATCTCGACGCCACGGGCCTTGAGCGCCTGTTCGGCCCGGTGGAGGAGATGGGGCGACGCCTCAAGGCAGCAGTCAGGGAGGTCACGGGAGGACTGACCTGTTCCGTCGGCATAGCCCCGGTGAAGTTTCTGGCCAAGATTTCTTCAGAGCAGCGCAAGCCCGACGGGCTTTTCATGCTGGAGCCGGACATGGTTCCGTCGTTTCTGGCCACGCTTCCGGTGTCGTCCGTGCCCGGCGTGGGGAAGCATTTTTCCGAGGAACTTTCCCGGCTCGGCGTCAGAGTATGCGGCGACGTTTCCCGCTATGGCGAGGATTTCTGGCGGCGTCGCTACGGCAAGGCCGGAGGCGTTTTGTGGGAAAGGGCGCACGGCGTTGACCCGCGCGAGGTGGTTCCGTGGTCGCCGCCTAAGTCGGAAAGCGCGGAAGTAACGCTGGATGAGGACACGAGAGACAGAGATCTTCTGCGCACATGGATTCTGCGTCATGCGGAAAGAGTGGGCGCTTCGTTGAGGCGTCAGCATCTGGCGGGACGAACGGTGACGCTCAAGATCAGGTATGCGGACTTTCGTCAGATTACCCGCCAGTTGACGCTGGATCACAGAATATGCAGCACGGAGAGCATTTACGAGACTGCCGTTTCCATCCTCGATGGGCTGGAGCTGACCGACAGGGTACGCCTTGTGGGCGTGGGGGTGTCCGGTTTTGAAGCCGGAGGGCCGGTACAACTTTCTCTTATGGCAGACGCGCGCCCGGAAAAGAACGAGGGCAGGCGCGACCGGCTGAACATGGCCGTGGATGCGCTGCGTTCACGCTACGGTGGCGACGCCGTGATGCGGGGACGGATTTTTGCCCATCGCTCGGAGGGCGATTCCGGGGAACAGGAGAGACGCGCCGACCGGGAAGAGGCCAGGCGCCTTCGGGAGCAGCACTGAGATAAGCTCCGGCGAAAGCATGCCTTGCGACATGCCGTACCGCCGGAGCTGTTTTTAACGTGGATGGAAGAGAGTAGAAGTTTCTACAGATCCTTGATGCGGGGTAGCCGGTTTTTGCCCCCCCAGATCGGAATGCATTCAAAAAGCATCCAGCGCTCTTCGCGCCACGTGCGTACGCGCGTGATCACGGGCACGCCGAAGAGACGATACCGCCGCCGCTCCACAATGTGCGTTCTTGCCATCGCCCACAGCTCGGGATTGTCGCGACGGGCGCGGGCAAGCACGCCCTGCG
>USBZ01000054.1 GCA_900553065.1 uncultured Desulfovibrio sp.
TTCGGCGTGTGGTGAAGGCGCTCTGCGAACGCAATGAAAATGAGCGTATGTCTCTGCCCGGCATGAACCCCCGGCGTACCGGCATTCTCATTCCCGGCGCGGCCATTCTGCAGACCATTATGGAAGAGCTGGATTTCGACTCCGTGCGCGTTTCCGGCCGAGGCCTGCGGGACGGCGCTCTTGCCGACTATCTGGACCGGATGTTTCCCGAGAAGGGCAGACTTTCCGTACGCGATGAAAGCGTGCTCCGACTGGCCCGCCTGTGCCGTTTCGAGGAAGTGCATTCCCGGCATGTGGCGGCGCTTGCCGTCATGCTTTTCGACTCCGCCCGCGAGATCGGTCTATACCGCGGCCCTGCCAGAATGCGGGAGCTGCTTCATTATGCGGGGCTCCTGCACGATATCGGCATCTTCATTTCGTTTACGAAGCACAACGTGCACAGCCACTACCTTATTCAGAACAGCGAGATGCTCGGCTTCACGCAGAAAGAGGTTTCGCTCATGGCGGCGCTGGCGCTTTTTCACCGGTACGGCTACTCCAGAAAGGATAAGGGCAGCGTGACGTTGACCGACGACTGGCTGGAATACGCCCGCTACCTTTCGCTTTTTCTTTCTCTTGCGGAAGGCATGGATAAAAGCCACCGGCAGGCCGTGGTATCGGCGGCCTTTGTGCGTCAGGACAAGGAGCTGAAGCTTGTTGTCCGCTCTTCGGTTCCGTGCCCGGTGGAGCAGGAGCGTCTGAAGCGCTGCTTCAAGGCGCTGGAGAAATGCTTCGGTGCCGTGAACGTGGTGTGGGAAGCTGTGCCGAAGACGGCATGAGATTTTTTTCGGGCTTTTTCGGAAGGCGGAGCCGGTATGTCCCGGTTCCGCCTTCTTTTTTTTATGCCCGGGAGACCTGCAAGGGATTTTCGGAACTTGCTGCGCCGATTCTGGACATTGCCCGGAAAGTGATTAACCTTTGCAGAGAATACAATAGACGGAAAACGCGAAGCCTCTTTTTGAAGCGGCCTGTCGCATTATCAGGAGTACAATCATGTGGGAATATACCGAGACCGTCCGTGATCACTTCCTGCACCCCCGCAATGCCGGTGTGCTTGAAGATGCCAACGTTATCGGCGAGGCGGGAAGTCTTGCCTGCGGCGACGCCCTGAAGCTCATGCTGAAGGTCAACGATCAGGGCATCATTGAAGATGCCAAGTTCCAGACGTTCGGCTGCGCCAGCGCCATTGCCTCGAGCTCCGCTCTGACCGAGCTGATCAAGGGCAAGCATATGGACGAGGCCGCCAAGCTGACGAACAAGGAAATCGCCGAATACCTCGGCGGTCTTCCCAAGGAAAAGATGCACTGCTCCGTCATGGGCGAAGAAGCGCTGGAAGACGCCGTCCGCCACTGGAAGGGGCTTCCCTCCAAGGCTCAGGCCGAGGAAGGCAGACTGGTGTGCAAGTGCTTCGGCGTGACGGATCTTCAGATCATCAAGGTTGCGAAGGAAAACAATCTGAAGACTGTTGAGGAAGTCACCGACTTCATCAAGGCCGGCGGCGCCTGCGGCAGCTGCAAGGACGACATCCAGTCCATCCTCGACAAGCTTCATGCTCTGGAAAAGCCCATGCAGGAAATCAAGCCCGTGCCCCGCATGACCAACGTGCAGCGCATGCAGAAGGTCATGACCATCATCAATGAGGACATCGCTCCCCGCCTTGCCCTCGACGGCGGTTCCATCGAGCTTGTGGACGTGGACGGCACCACCGTGGTGGTTGCTCTCCGCGGCGCCTGTTCCGGTTGCAGCGCCAGCCAGCTGACGCTGAAGAATCTGGTGGAAAAGACCCTGCGCGAGCAGGTGGATCCCGCCATCAACGTGGTGGAGGCGTAACATGGCCGATATTACCGATGTGATCTATCTCGACAACAACGCCACGACGATGGTCGCTCCCGAAGTGGCGGAAGCCATGATGCCCGCCTTCGGTCCGCTTTACGGCAATGCGTCCAGCATGCATACCTTCGGCGGTCAGATGGGCCACTACATCCAGAAGTCCCGCGAGCAGGTGGCCGGCATTCTCAACGCCGATCCTGAAGAAATCATCTTCACTTCCTGCGGCTCCGAGTCCGACAACTCCGCCTGGTATTCCGCCACGGAAACCCAGCCGGAAAAGCGCCATGTCATCACCACCAAGGTGGAGCACTCCGCCGTGCTCGCCTACGGCCATTATCTTGAAGATAAGGGCTATGAGGTGACCTGGCTCGGCGTGGACGACAAGGGCCGTCTCAATCTTGAGGAACTCGACCGTGCCATTCGTCCCGATACGGCGCTTGTCTCCCTCATGTACGCCAACAACGAAACCGGCACCATCTTCCCCATCGAGGATGTGGCGAGAATCGTGAAGTCTCACGGCGTGCAGCTGCATGTGGATGCCGTGCAGGCGGTGGGCAAGGAAGTTATCGACCTCAAGAAGCTTCCCATCGACTATCTGGCGCTGTCCGGCCACAAGCTTCATGCTCCCAAGGGCATCGGCGCTCTGTATGTCCGCCGCGGCACGCGTTTTCGTCCCTACCTCAAGGGCGGTCATCAGGAACGCGGCCGTCGTGCCGGTACCGAGAACGTTCCCTACATCATCGGTCTCGGCAAGGCCTGCGAGCTGGCTGCTTCCAACATGGAGAAGGAACGCACTCAGGTTTCCGCCCTGCGCGACCGTCTGCAGGCCGGACTTCTTGCCGCCATTCCGCACTGCAAGATCAACGGCGATCAGGAACATCGTCTGCCCAACACGCTGAACATCTCCTTTGAAGCCGTGGAAGGCGAAGCCCTCCTCCTGCAGCTCGACCGTTACGGCATCTGCGCCAGCTCCGGTTCCGCGTGTACGTCCGGCAGTCTGGAACCCTCTCATGTTCTGCGCGCCATGGGCGTACCGTTCAACTATGCGCACGGCTCCGTGCGGTTCAGCCTGAGCCGCTACAATACCGAAGCTGAAATCGATCGCGTGATCGAGGTCATGCCCGGCATCGTCAGCGAACTGCGCGCCATCTCTCCCTTTGCGAGCTTTCTGAAGAAGTAGCGGAAAAATGCGGGCCTTCCGGCCCGCGCTTTCCGACGATATGAAAAAGCCTGCTTCCGTTCATGCGGAAGCAGGCTTTTTTGTCTTCATGCGGTGGGGCGGGCTGAGCCGCCTGTTTCCGTCCCGCGTTTTGGGGCGGCGCACCCGGTTTTATTCGCCGGTCATGTTTCTGTGCAGAAGTTCGTGCTCCCTGCCCTTGAGGAGCGTGGCATAGAGCGTATCAAGCAGCGGGTTTTCGCTGGTCTTCTTGATCTGCATGTTGATGTCCGCTTCATACAGGGAGTCGCGGCGGGCTCTGAACATGCCGGTTCCAGAAGATACCGGCTGTCCGCCTCCCATGATGCAGCCTCCCGGGCAGGCCATGAATTCCACGAAGTCGTAGGTCTTTCCGCCTTCGCGTATGGCGTTCAGCACCATGTCGGCATTGCGCAGACCGCTGACCACGGCCGCGCGGATTTCCCTGTCGCCGTGGCGGAAGGAGAACTCGCGGATGCCGTTTTCCTCGCGCACGCCCACGCGCTTGAGTTCGTCGATGTCCTGACGGCTGTGTCCGGCAAGGAAGTTGCGCAGCACGGCTTCCGTAACGCCGCCGCTTGCACCGAAGATGAGGCCCGCGCCGGACGTGATGCCGAAGGGCATGTCGGCCGCGTCCTTGTCCGCGCCGTTCAGGGTAAGGCCGTAGCTCTGTATCATGCCGATCAGCTCTTCCGTGGTCAGCACGTAGTCTACGTCCTGCCGACCGTTCGTGCGGGATTCGGGCCGCAGGATTTCATCCTTCTTGGCCGTGCAGGGCATGATGGCCACAGAGACCAGACGGCGGCCATTTTCATCGGGATGAACACTGTCCCAGGCGCGCAGAACGGCGCCGAACATCTGCATGGGCGAACGGCAGGTGGACAGGTGAGGAATGAATTCCGGATGCTTCTTTTCGCAGAAGCGCACCCATGCGGGGCAGCAGCTCGTGAAGAGCGGCAGCTTTTCCCCGGAGGCAAGGCGTTGCTGAAGTTCGCGGCTTTCCTCGGTGACGGTGAGGTCCGCGCCGAAGGCGGTGTCGTACACTTCCTCGAAGCCGAGGCGGTGCATGACCGTGACGAGGCGGTTCATGACGTTCTTGCCGGCAGGAAAACCGAAGCGGTCGCCTATGGCCGTACGTACGGCGGGAGCTACCTGCGCCACGACTCTGTTGTTCGGATCAGCGAGAGCCGCCCATACCTGATCCACCGTGCTTTTAATGGATATGGCGCCCGTGGGGCAGACCACGCGGCACTGTCCGCAGCCTACGCAATCGGTTTCGGCAAGGCGGCGGTTGTAGGCCGGGGTCACCAGTGTGGCCACGCCCTTGCCTGCAAAGTCGAGGGCGTCCACGGCCTGAATGTTGTCGCACATACGCACGCAGTCGCCGCAGAGAATGCACTTGCTCGGAGTGCGCACGATGCAGTTGGAGCTGTTGTCCACATCGTGATGTTCCTGCACGCTCTTGAAGCGGATGTTTCTCACGCCCATGCGTTCGGCGAGATTCTGCAGGTGACAGTCGCCGTTCTTGTTGCATACCGTGCAGTCGCGGTCGTGGGAGGCGAGCAGCAGCTCCAGCAGCGTGCGGCGGTATTTTCTCAGATCCGGCGTATTGGTCTGAATGTTCATGCCGTCGCGCGGACGCACGGTGCAGGAGGCGAAGTAGCGGCCCTCATCGTCCTTGACCGTGCAGAGTCGGCAGGCGCCGTACACGGAAAGTTCCGAAACGTAGCAGAGCGTGGGCAGGTCGATGCCCGCCTTGCGTATGACCGTCAGTACATTGTTTTCATCGGTGAATTCGACGCGGATGCCGTCGATGATCATGCTGCCCATGATTAATCCTTGATGGAGATGGCGCCGAACTTGCAGTTCATCATGCAGGTGCCGCATTTGATGCAGAGTTCATGGTTGATGACGAAAGGCTTCTTGATGACGCCGCTGATGGCGTTGACCGGGCAGCTGCGTGCGCATCGGGAGCAGCCCTTGCAGCGCTTGGGATCGATGTCGAAGAAGATCAGTTCCTGATAAGGACCGGGCAGATATTCTTCAATGACGCGTTCCTCGCCGCCCTGATGTTCCAGAACGGAAAGAACCTGACGGGCGATGCTTTTGCCGAGACCGCAGCGGGCGGTATGATCAATGAGCGCGCCGAGCTCATCCAGCAGGGCCAGTTCTTCCTGCGAGGGAAAGGGAAGCGGAGAGTCGGCGAGTATCTGCTGCATCTGCCTCGTGCCTTCCCGGCAGGAAATGCATTTGCCGCAGCACTGATCGCTGGTGAATTTTTCAAGAACGGCCAGAGCCTTTTGCGTTTCCGGTGACTTTTCCATGATGGGTGTCCGAAAGAATTGAAAAAGATGACGACAGCAGAACTGACGGGTGGGAGCGATCGGCCTGTACGACGGAAGATCGGCGTGGAGGGAAGCGTTCCCGAGAGCATGTTCCGTGTGACGGCGATATTCTGCTGTCCGGGCATATCCGCAGAAGCATGCGGTACACATGGGTGTAGACGCGCAGGGAGTCACTTGTAAAGCCTGCGCTTATTGTTCCGAACAGGAACAAAGTCTGAGGAAGGACGAAAAGGCGCTTTTCTGAGCCTTGCCATGCCGTTTTTCCCCAGAGTTGACGCCATGATTTCCTGCCGTTACAGATAGATATCATGTGGACTCTCTTCCGCGTCATGCGCGGTTGCCTTCGGGGATAAACGTATGAATATGACGGTGGACGCTGTTCTTGCCCTGGCTCCGGACGAATCTTCGGTCAAGGCCGCGCGCGGCCTTGCGTCTCCCGGAAAGTGGCAGACTCTTGGATGTGACGATGCCGCTGCATGGGGACTTTGTCAGGGCAGCGGCTCGAAACCCTATCAGGTGAAAGTGGATCTTTCAGGGCCCGTATGCTCCTGTTCGTGTCCGAGCAGAAAGATTCCGTGCAAGCATGCGCTGGCACTTCTGCTGCTTATGGTGCAGCAGCCGGGGGCGTTCGGCGGCGATCGCCCGGACTGGGTAACCGAATGGCTGGAGAACCGTTTGCAGCGCGCGGCGAAAAAGGAGGAGGGCAAGGCTCGGAAGAAGAGCGCCGCTCCCGTTTCGCCCGAAAAGGAAGCCGCAAGACTGAAGCGCATGCTCGCAGGCCTTGAGGAGCTGGACCGCTGGATGAACGATCAGGTCCGGCAGGGGCTTTCGTTGCTTTCCGGCCGCTATGAGGAATGGGAAAGGCTGGCCGCCCGCATGGTGGATGCGCAGATGCCGGGCATGGCTGCGCGGGTGCGCGGCATGGCTTCGCTTGTGGACAGAGGAGACGACTGGCCTGCCGCTCTTCTTGCCCGCATGGGCGAGCTGCAGCTTCTGGCGGAGGCATTTTTTCATCTGGAGAGTCTTTCTCCGGCGGAGCAGGCCGACGTGCGTTCCGCGCTTGGCTATCTTCCCGATAAGGACATCGTACTGGCCGGTGAGGACAAGGTGACCGACTTGTGGAGCGTCATCGGTGTGAGCGAAGCGGAAGAGGATCGATTGTGGCGGCGCCGCGTGTGGCTTTATGGAAGAGAGAGCGGCAGAACGGCGCTCATTCTGGATTTTTCTCACGGTTCCCGCTCGTTTGAACCGGTATTTCTGCCCGGAGATACGGTACGCATGACGCTGGCCTTCTATCCCGGCGTCGCGCCGCTCCGTGCCGTGGCGGCCGATGCGCCCGTAAGTGAAGCGGTCTGCGAGCCGTTGCCCGGGCGTACTCTGGATCAGGCCCTTGCCGACATGGCGACCCGGTTGGCCGCAAATCCGTGGCAGAGCCCTCTGCCGCTTTTTTTCAGCGGGGCTCATCTTGTGCACGGAAAGAGCGGCTGGCGGCTGCGCTCCGAGCAGGGAGGCGAACTTCCCCTGTATCTGGACGACGCCGATGCCTGGAAGATTTTGGCCGTAAGCGGCGGACTTCCTCTTGCGGTCTGCGGCGAATGGGATGGAAACGCGCTGCTTCCGGCGGGCGTCTTCCCCCGGACGGAATCCTGAACGGGGAGGAATCATGGATTCAAGACTTCGTTTATTCGGCTCCCTGGCGCTGCTTGGCACGGATCGCCGTTCGCCTTCGTTTCCGGAAAGCGAATTTCCGGCGGGATCTCTGATCCGGGAACTGGCCGATGCCGGGGACGCCTCGCCGGAATCCTCCGCACGGACGCTTCTTCGCAGCTCCGGCGTTCTTTCCGTATGCGATCGGGCTGGCTGGCTTCCCCTGGCTTCTGATGATGAGGCGTCCGTTCCCGAACGGAGTCCGGAAGAGCGCCGCGCCATGCTTCCGGAAGGACTGCCGGTAACGGACGCGTACGGGGAAATTTTCCGAAGCGGGCAGCTCAGGCTTCAGTGGGAGGCGCTTTCCTATCTTAAAGAGAAAGACATGGCGCTGCCCTGTTCGCTTCTGGTTCCGGCCCTTGCCATGGGCAGGGGAGCGCCTGCGCTGAGGCCTCTTCTGTTCCGTACCGTGGGCGAGCGGGGGCTCTGGCTGGCCGCCCTGAATCCCGACTGGCGCATGTTTGCCGCCTCTTCCGGCACCGAGCCGGACATGGACGCCTGGGACCACGGCCGCCCCATGCAGCGGCAGGCTTTTCTTGCGGCCATGCGCGCAAAAGACCCCGCCTGCGCCCGGGAACTTTTTGAAAAGGACATGGCAGGCATGGACGCTTCCGAGCGCAACACGCTGCTCGGGCTTTTTGTGCACGGACTCGGCATGGACGATGAGGATCTGCTGGAGAGGCTCCTTGCCGGAGACCGCAGCCGTGAAGTACGGAAAACGGCAGCGTCCCTGCTTTCCCGCCTGCCCGGCAGCCGTTATGTGGCGCGCATGGGTGGGCGGCTTTCATCCTGCATGGCGGCCTTTTTGTCTGCGCCTGCGCCGTCGGGGCTGTCCGGCCTTCTTCGTGCGGCGGCCGCCGTGGTAGGCCGGGCGGACAAAACGGAATTCATCACTCCTCCCGAAAATTACGACAAGGCCTGGGCCGGAGATCTCATCAGCGAGAAATCGCCGTTTTCCCAGTTCGGACCGCGTGCCGGATGGCTGTATCAGATGTCCGTCGCCGTGCCGCTTTCCTGGTGGACGGAGCGCACGGGAAAAACGCCGGAAGAACTGCTGGCGCTTTCCGAACATTCGGAGTGGAAAAAGCCGCTTCAGACCGCCTGGGGAGACGCACAGCTGCGCTGCCGCGACGCCGACTGGGCGCGCGCCATGCTGCATGTGATGAAGCGGGGAGACGAGTGGCCGTCCTCGTCCGGCGGCAGACTGGATGTGTTCCAGCTGGCGGGCATGCTGGAAGGGGAAGAGCGGGAAAAGGCATGGGAGTCCGTGCTTTCCGCCGAGTCGCTTTCCTCGTTTCTCATGGATGTACGAACCCGGCAGGAGCTGGATTACCGTATGTCCCCCGCGCTGGCCGAAAAGGCCGTCGCCGCCTTGAAGGCGAGACTTACCTCGACCGCAGGTCGTCGGGACTATCTTCTGAGTTCCGTTGTCGACGAGCTTGCGATGGTGCTTCCTGCCGGATATCTGGAGGCTGTGCAGCAGATGCTTTCCTCGCTGTCCGACAATCCCCTGAGCGGCGCTGTTTCCGACCGTTTTTCCGCCGTGGCCCTGCAGCGCAGGACCCTGAGCGCCTATTTTTCCTGACCGTCAACCATCAGAGGGCATTCCATGAATACTGCAGATAACAACCACGCCGCCCGTGTTCTTCGGCAGCACGCCGAACAGCAGTTTGCCGAGGAACTGGACGAACTGAAAAAGGCCGATACGCATCCTCGACCCGCAAACTGGCAGATGTCGCCCTGGGCCGTGTGCACCTATCTTATGGGAGGCACGCTGAACAACGGTTTCGAGGTTTCGCCCAAGTACATAGGCAGTCGTCGTCTCATGGAAATCGCCGTGGCCACGCTGGCCACCGACCGCGCGCTTCTTCTGTACGGCGTGCCGGGTACGGCGAAGTCGTGGGTGTCGGAACATCTGGCGGCGGCCATCAGCGGCGATTCCACGCGCATCATTCAGGGTACGGCCGGCACGAGCGAGGAGCAGATGCGCTACGGCTGGAACTATGCCGAACTTCTTGCCAAGGGGCCGTCGCGTCAGGCGCTGGTGGAAAGTCCGCTCATGCGGGCCATGGCGGAAGGCAGCATCGCCCGCGTGGAAGAACTGACCCGTATCCCCGCTGACGTGCAGGACACCCTCATCACCATTCTTTCGGAAAAATCCCTGCCCATCCCTGAACTGGGCGAGGAAGTGCAGGCTGTGCGCGGTTTCAACGTCATTGCCACGGCAAACAATCGTGACAAGGGGGTGAACGAACTGTCTTCCGCCCTGAAGCGCCGTTTCAATACGGTGGTGCTGCCGGTTCCCGCCACGGAAGATGAGGAAGTCGCCATCGTGGAAAAGCGCGTCCGGGAAATGGGGCGCAGTCTGGAACTGCCTGCCGAACCGCCCGCGCTTGAGGAAGTGCGCCGCGTGGTCCGCATTTTCCGCGAGCTTCGCAACGGCAGAACCGAGGACGGCAAGCTCAAGGTCAAAACGCCTTCCGGCACCCTGAGCACGGCGGAGGTCATTTCCGTCATCAACAGCGGCATGGCGCTTGCGGCCCATTTCGGAGACGGCAGCCTGCGGGCCGCCGATGTGGCGGCATCGCTCGTGGGCGCCGTGGTCAAGGATCCGGTGCAGGACCGCGTGATATGGCATGAGTATCTTGAAACCGTCATGAAGGAACGGGGCGACTGGAAGGACCTGTACCGCGCCTGCCGCGACGTGGAATAAGCATGGACAACGCTCTGCAGATACGCATATTCGGCATAAGGCATCACGGGCCGGGCTGTGCCCGCAGCCTTGTCCGGGCTTTTGAAGAGTGGCAGCCGGATGCGCTTCTCATCGAAGGACCTCCCGAGGGAGAAAGCGTGCTGCCTCTTGCCGTCGACGAAGCCATGGTTCCTCCGGTGGCGCTTCTCGTGTACTCCGAGGATGAAGTGCAGCGGGCGGCGTTCTATCCTTTTGCGTCTTTTTCTCCAGAGTGGCAGGCGCTCCGTTATGCGCTGACGCATGATCTTCCGGTGCACTTCATGGATCTGCCGGTGGGCGTGCGCTTTGCTCTCGAAAAGCAGGAGGAAGAGAAGGCGCGTCTGGCAGCTGAGGAAAATCCGTCGGTAGATTCCCCGGAGGTGACAGAACAGGAACCTCAGGAAGAAGAGGCCGGGCCTCAGAAGGAAGAGCCGGAGGCTGTCCCGTCCGGAGATGCGGAAGCCGCCGTGGCGGAAGACGTTTCCTGCCCCGAGTCCGGGGAAGATGCGGACTTTGATGTTGCCGATCCTCTGGACTGGCTGGGGCGTGCCGCCGGATATGAAAGCGGTGAGAGCTGGTGGAATCACATGGTCGAGGAACGCCTGGACGGGCTTGATCTGTTCGAGGCCATTAAAGAGGCCATGAGCACTGTGCGGAAAGAGCGCGAGGAGCGCTTCGGTGCGCCTGCCGGCATGGAGGCTCTGCGCGAAGCGCACATGCGCTCGTGCCTGCGCAAGGCCCGCAAGGAAGGCCGGCAGCGCATTGCCGTGGTCTGCGGCGCGTGGCATGTGCCCGCGCTGGAAGCGAAGGTCGCCGCCAAGGATGACAACGCGCTTCTGAAGGGGCTGCCGAAAATGAAGGTTTCCGCCACATGGGCGCCGTGGACGTATGCCGCGCTGAGCGTTCGGAGCGGATACGGGGCCGGTGTCGAGTCGCCGGCCTGGTACGAACACCTCTGGAACGGTGGAACGACGGAATCCAGAACCGTGAGCTGGCTGACTTCCGCCGCGCGTCTCTTCCGCGAGGAGGGGCTGGACTGCTCGCCTGCGCACATCATTGAATCCGCCAGGCTGGCCGAGGCGCTTGCCGCCCTCCGTCAGCGTCCGGGCGCGGGATTGCCGGAACTGTGCGAAGCTCTGCAGACAGTGGTGTGCATGGGAGAGGAAACGCCCATGCGCATGATAGCCCGGCGTCTCATCACCGGCGAAAAGCTGGGACAGGTGCCGGACGGCGTGCCTGCCGTTCCCCTTCAGAGGGATATCGAGCGGCTTCAGAAAAAGCTCCGGCTCCGGCCCGAGGCCTCGCAGAAAGTGCTGGATCTCGATCTGCGCAGAGACGTGGATCTTGCGCGCAGCAGAATGCTGCATCGTCTGACTCTTTTGGACATTTTTTGGGGAACGGACAGGCGCGAAGGCGGAGGCAGGGGGACCTTCCATGAGCTGTGGAAGCTGCAATGGGAACCGAAGCTGATCGTGGACATCATCCATGCCGGATCCTGGGGAAGCACGCTTGTCGAAGCTGCCGTGCGCCGTACGCTGGACCGGGCCTCGAGGGCGGATCTGCCGGAGCTGGCAAAGCTGATGGATGCCGCGCTGCTTGCGGATTTGGGTGAGGCCGTCGGCGGCCTTGTGCGGGCGCTGGAAGATCGCGCCGCGCTCACCACCGATACGCTTGAGCTGCTCCGCACGCTGCCGGAGCTTGTGCGCGTCGCGAGGTACGGCGATGTGCGCGGTACGGATACGGGCATGGTGCTTGCTCTTGTGGAAGGCATTGTTCCCCGCGTGGCCGTAGGTCTTCATGCCGCCTGTTCAGGACTCAATGCCGAAGGCTCGGCGGAACTCGGCGCTCCGCTGCGTGCGGCGCATGAGGCCATGCGCCTTGCCGGAAAAGAGGAGCTGGCGCTTATGTGGCGTCAGGCGTTGCGCCGTCTTTTGCCGGAAGAGAGCGGCGTGAACGCCGTTCTGCGCGGACTGGCGGCCAGACTTCTTTTTGATGACGAGGCGCTTTCCGTCGACGAGGTTGCTCAACAGATGAGCCTTGCCCTGTCCGCCGCGGCGGAACCGGAGGATGCCGCAGGCTGGCTTTCCGCCTTCCTCGGCGACAGCTCCATGATTCTGCTTCATGACGATACGCTCTGGCGTCTGGTGGATGAGTGGCTGGTTTCTCTTCCCGACGGACAGTTTACTACGGTTCTTCCCATGCTGCGCCGTACGTTCACGGAATTTTCCGCGCCTGAACGCAGGCAGCTTGCGGAGAGGGCCCGCCGTGCGGGAAACGCCGGGGCGGTCGGAGGGCTGGCGGCGCAGCCTTCGGAACGGGATGAAGCCCGTGCCGCACTGCCACTGCCTTTCCTGAGGAAGATTCTGGGGCTTGCCGGAGCCGGTGCGGCCGAGAGCGAGCGAGGTGCACATGGATAACGGACTTGAAAAGGAACGGATGCGGCGATGGGTGCTTGCTCTGGGGGATGAGGCGGTCAAATCCTGCCCGGACGTGGCGCTCAGTGAGGATGATCTCGGCATGAGCGAGGTCCTTTCCCTGCTTTACGATCGAAGCGGCGACGGCAGAGGGCTGAGGGGCGGCTCCGGTTCGTCTTCTCCCCGTGTGGCCCGCTGGCTGGGAGACATCCGCAAGTATTTTCCGTCCACCATGGTGCGGGCCATGCAGAAGGACGCCTTCGACAGGCTGAATCTCAGGGATATGCTGCTTCAGCCGGAAATGCTGGATTCCGTGCAGCCGGACGTGAATCTGGTATCCACACTTATGAGTCTGAACGGCGTCATTCCGCCGGAAACCAGAGAAACCGCAAGACTAGTGGTTCGAAAGGTGGTGGAAGAACTCCTGAAGCAGCTTGAGGAACCCATGCGCAGCGCCGTGAGCGGAGCGCTCAACCGGGCGGTTCGCAATCGTCGTCCCCGCGCGTCGGAAATCGACTGGAATCGTACCATTCAGGCCAACCTTCGTCACTGGCAGGAAGAATACCATACGCTGGTGCCGGAAACACTGATAGGGTACGGACGGAAAGCGCACAGGCCGCAGCGCGAGGTCATACTCTGCATCGACCAGAGCGGATCAATGGCCAGCTCCATCGTGTATTCCAGCATATTCGGAGCGGTCATGGCTTCCCTGCCTGCGGTGAAGACGCGTCTTGTGGTCTTCGATACGTCAGTGGTGGATCTCACGGAAGAAATGCACGATCCGGTGGACGTGCTCTTCGGCGTGCAGCTCGGCGGCGGTACCGACATCAACCGGGCCGTGGGGTACTGCCAGTCGCTCATCACCGATCCGCGCAATACCATCATGGTATTGATTTCCGATCTGTATGAAGGAGGCGTGGAACGGAACCTGCTTCAGCGGGCCAATGAACTTGTGCAGTCCGGTGTGCAGTTTATTACGCTTCTCGCGCTGAGCAATGAAGGCAGTCCTTTCTATGATAGGGCGCTTGCCGGAAAGCTTTCTGCTCTGGGGGTTCCCTGCTTTGCCTGTACGCCCGATATCTTCCCCGGCATGATGGCGGCCGCCATACGCCGAGAAGATGTTTGCCTCTGGGCGGCAGGTCAGGGGGTGGTTACCGCTCCGGCATCTGCAAAGGAGGGAGCCTGAGAGAACCGGAAAGAAGGGCGAGCTTCCGAAGTTCCTCCAGTTTTGCACTGCTCCGGCCTTCGCTGGCGGTTGAAAAACGCGACAAAAAGGGACTTCAGGCCGGAAAAGTCCTCCAAAAGCATGAAAAACGAGCCGGGAAAATGTCCCGACTCGTTTTTTTATGAAGTTTTATTAACTGGTTACGAATAAAAATCTAAAAATAACGAAAAAAGAAGAAAAAAGTGTTTGACAAGACGGGGCGAAATGGGCATAACTCGAAAACGCGCTGA
>USBZ01000055.1 GCA_900553065.1 uncultured Desulfovibrio sp.
CGCAGCCGGGAAGCAGGTCGTCGCGCTTGATGTACACGTTGACCTTGTTGCCCAGCGCCCTGGAGAAATTGGGCAGATATTCGATGGGGGTTGCTTCCTTGACGTAGCCGCGACGGGGGAACTTGGCGAGATTCATGATTCGCTCCTGAATGGAATGATGAACAGACTGAGGAAGAAACGTTACTTGCGAAGCTCTTCGAGAACTTCGCGGATGATGGCCACAATAAGATCGCAATCCTCGGTGGTGAACGTCAGGGGCAGACGCATATCGCACATGGTTGCGAGCACTTTTTTCGTGTTGGGAAGGTCGGGCAGATCGGGAATGTAGCGCCAGCTGTCGTAGCTGCTGGTGAAGCCCACGGGCACGTCATTGCCGAACCACTTGATCTGCACCCCGCGCTCGGCGGTTTTCGCCAGGAACGCCCGGATGAAGTCGACGGAGGCGCCGTCGATATTGAACTGGATGGAGCTTCCCACATAGTATTCACGGCTGTCGCGGGGAGGACAGCTGATCCCCGGAATCTGACGAAGCAGCGCTTCCGTATGATCGTACAGCTCGTTCCAGCGTCTGCACTGAACGTCCAGCTTTTCCAGCTGCGGCAGAAGCAGCGCGGCGCGCAGGTGATCCATGCGCATGGAGAAGTTGGGCGTGACCCACTTCACTTCTTCAAAGGCTTCCAGGGCGGGACGGGAAGTATGGGTGCCGTAGATCATGTACGAGCCGGAATGGATGATGGCTCTTGCCATGACCTCGTCGTCATTGGTCACGAGCAGGCCGCCTTCGCCGGAGTTCATGTGCTTGTAGGTCTGGGTGCTGTAGCAGCCCACCTTGCCGAAGGTGCCGCTCTTTTTGCCGTCCCAGGTGGCTCCCATGGTATGGGCGCAGTCTTCAATGAGCACAAGGCTGTAGCGTTCGCACACTTCCATGACCTTGTCCATGCGGGCGATGTGGCCGCGCATGTGGGAAAGCATGAGGAACCGGGCGCCGGTAGCTTCCGCCTTGGCGGCAAGATCATCCGTATCAATGGTGTAGTCGTCGAGAATGTCCACCAGAACGGTCTGCGCGCCGCAATGTTCGATGGCTCCGGGCACGGGCGCCAGCGTGTAGGCATTGCAGAGAACCTTGTCGCCGGGACGTACGCCGACGCTCTTCAGGGCAAGGAACAGGGAAGATCCGCAGGAGGCGCAGGCCAGGCAGTATTTCATGCCCATGTAGGCCGCAAACTTTTCCTCCAGCTCACACACCAAGCCCTTTTCGCCGGGCAGAAGATTGTAACGGTGCAGTCTTCCGGAACGAAGCACTTCGAGCGCTTTTTCTATGCCCTGTTCCGGAATCGGTTCCTGCTGCGTAAAGTCCTTCTTGAAAACAAGCATGCTCTTACTCCCTTATATGCTTGAAAGACCTCTGTATTACCGCCGGACCGCCGCCCGCTCCGCACAACGCTTCCGCGTCCGGGCAGGGGTTCGTAGGATCCGGTCGCTTCCGCCTTTATGCAGGCGATGGCACCAAGCGACGGTCCGGCGATGCGTCAGATATAATTAGTACTTGGGATGCTTGTACACATGGAAGTCCCATTCCCGTTCGGGGAAGAACTTCGTCAGACGCCAGTCACAGGCGCGGGCATGGCCTTCCATGCCTTCCACACGGGACAGGCGGGAGGCCACGGGGCTGATGATGTCGTTGGCTTCCCTGGAGATTTCCTGATAGGTGCAGATCTTGAGGAACTTGTGCACGTTCAGGCCGCCGCTGAAGTAGCCGGCTCTCTTGGTGGGCAGGATGTGGTTGGTGCCGGAGCACTTGTCGCCCTGAGGCACGGTGCTGCCTTCGCCGAGGAACATGGAGCCGTAGCAGCGCAGACGACCGGTCCACCAGTCGAGATCCCTGGCCATGACCTGGATATGTTCGGGAGCGTACAGGTCGGACACGCGGGCGGCCTCTTCACGGTCTTCGCAGAGAATGATTTCACCGTAGTCTGCCCAGGCGGTGGCGGGCACGTCGGGATTGGGCATGTCCTGACAGAGCTTCGGCATGAGTTCGGCCACCTTTTCACCCAGTTCGCGGCTGGTGGTGAAGAGCCACACCGGAGAGTTGTAGCCGTGTTCGGCCTGGGAAACGAGGTCGATGGCCACGGTCATGGGATCGGCCGTTTCGTCGGCAATGATGCCCGACTCGGTGGGACCGGCGAACACGTCGATGCCGCAGTGACCGGTGCCGTTGAGAACGGCCTTGGCTTCGGCCACGAAGGCGTTGCCGGGACCGACCAGAATATTGGCGGGCTTGCCGGTGAACAGACCGTACGCCATGGTGGCGATGGCCTGAATGCCGCCCATTTCAAGAATGATGTCGGCGCCGGAAAGTTCCATGGCATAGCACACGGCGGGGTCGATGGAGTCGCCGCGGGGCGGAGTGGCGGCAATGACGAAGGGAACGCCGGCCGCCTTGGCGGTAGCCACGCTCATGATGGCGGAGCAGGCATGAGCGAAGCGGCCGCCGGGAACGTAGCAGCCCGCCACATCCATGGGAATGATCTTCTGGCCGAGGCGGATGCCGGGCGTCACTTCCGTTTCAAATTCCTTCAGGCTTTCTCTCTGCGCTCTGGCAAAGGTGGAAACCTGCTTGTGAGCAAACTGAAGATCCTTCTTCACCTGTTCGGGAACGGAGTCGATGAGCTTCTTCTTCTTTTCTTCGCTGAGAATGAAGTCGCCTTCCCATTTATCGAACTTGCGGGCGAGCTCGCGAACGGCTTCTTCCTTGCCTTCCTTGATGTCCGCAAGAACCTTGAGGACGACATCGCGGGCTTCCTGGCTGTTCTGTTCCGTGCTTTTGGTAGCTTTCTTCAGAAATTCCATGAGTTTCCTCCTTACAGGAATGATGATTCTTCGTTAAAATCAGCCTATGCCCGGCCGCGGTGGAAGTCAATACATTTTATAAAATATTTTATAAAATTTTGCTTTTTTTTTCATCCGGCGGGGCAGGCACAGGCATGATCTGCAATCAGAGGTTGGGCAGCCAGAGAATGATGCCGGGGAAGGCCGCCAGAATGATGACGGCCACGATATTCATCAGGCAGAAAGGCAGGGCTCTGGCCGAAAGCCTTTCGAGAGAAACGCCGGAAATGCCGGAGGCCACGAAGAGATTCTCGCCGAGCGGCGGCGTGGAGAAGCCGATGGCGCAGCAGCAGACCAGCACGACGCCGAAGTGGATGGGATCCACGCCGATGCTGGTCATCACGGGCAGCAGCACGGGAGTCACCAGCATGATGATGGCGAGCGTTTCCATGAACATGCCGAGGAACACCAGGAAGGCGATGACCATGCCCCAGATGACGACGGGACTCGTGGAAATGGACAGCATGCCTTCGGCGATGACCGTGGGAATCTGGTACTGCACGAGGAGTCTGCCGAAGGAGTAGGCGGCGAACATGATGATGAGCACGCGACCGGTGATCCAGCAGGTGGTTTCCAGCGACTTCAGGAAGGCGCTGAAGCAGAGTTCCTTATAGATGAACACGCCGACGAACAGCGTATAGAAAATGGCCACGATGGCGGCTTCCGTGGGCGTGAACATACCGCTGTAGATGCCGCCGAGGATGAGCACGGGAGCCATGATGGCGAAGAAGCCTTCCTTGAGGCTCTTGAGCAGTCCGGAAAGGGAGAACGCTTCCATGCCCTGAGTGAGATCCTTTCCGCGGCACAGAATAAGATGCACGATGATGAGGGAAAGGGCGAAAATGAGACCGGGGAACACGCCGCCGAGGAACATCTTGGTGATGGAGGCCTGAGCGCAGACGCCGTAGATGACCATGGGAATGCTGGGCGGAATGATGATGCCTATGCCGCCTGCCGTGGCCACGGCCGTGGCTGCGTAGTCCTTGGCATAGCCGCGCTTGACCATGGCCGGGATCATGAGCATGCCCACGGCGGCGGTGGTGGCGGGGCCGGAACCGGAAATGGCGCCGAAGAACACGCAGGCGAGCACGGTGGTTATGGCCAGACCGCCGTTCATGCGGCCGATCATGTGCTCGGCAACGCCCACGATGCGGCGGGAAATGCCCGCGCTTTCCATGAGCGCGCCGGCAAGAACGAAGGCCGGAAGCGCCATAATGGGGAAGCTGTTCACCGAGGAAAAGGCGATCTGCACAAGGGTGGTCAGCTCCTGTCCCACAAAAATGTAGGTGAGGGCCGCGGAGGCGGAAAGCGCCAGCGTGATGGGCGCGCCCATGAGCAGCAGCACGCCGAAAGAACTGAAAAGCAGCACGGGAGCGGTCATTTCTGGCCTCCTTCCTTCTTTTCGCCGGGAAGTTCCAGGGGAGCGCAGGAAACGGAAAGTTCTTCATAGGCCTCGGCATCGACTTTGTCGGGGTCTTCGATTTCCTGCTTGAGAATGTAACGGATATAGTTGACCTGAAGAATGCGGATGTTCATCAGACCGAAGGCCACGGGGAATATCCAGTACACATATTCCATGGATATTTCCATGGCCGGAGAAAGATAGGGAAATTCATGCATGTCGGCTATGATGACAAGACTCATCCTGATCATCATGCAGTTGAAGACGATCCATATGATGTCCGTGATGAGCATGGAAAACTTTCCCACCCATTCCGGAAAGAGCTTGAACTGAATGGTCACTCGGTTATGGGCGCACAGTCTGGCCGCAAACGAAGCGCCGAAGAAAACGAACCATACGAATGAGAATCTTGAGATTTCTTCCGTCCACGGAAGAACGATGTCGAAACAGCTGCGAAGCACGGTCTGAGCAAAAATGACGCAGACAAAAAACACGAGAAGCGCCTGGCTCAGATACCCTTCCAGTCTGTCCAGAATGCGATAGACAACTTGCGCGGTCATACTGTCTCCCTGTTCCAGAAAGAAAAGGGGAGCGTGACGATCACCCTCCCCTGTTTTCAAGCTATTTTGCTATGGCCGTGAGCACCATGTCGATGACTTCCTTGCCGCCGACGAAGTCGTAGAATTCAGGCCAGATGGAACGGGCCCGCTTTTCCCATTCGGCTTCGTCTTCCAGCGTGTCGATCTGCATGCCGGCGGCAGCCATGGCGTCGCGGGCCTTTACGCTGTTTTCCTTCTGCCATTCAAGAATGTACATCTGAGCTTCCATGCCGGCTTCCATGAGCACGGTCTGCAGTTCGGGGCTCAGCTTCTTGAAGTGCTTTTCGCCGATGAACAGGGGCTGCAGAGAATACTGATGATGCACTTCCGTCAGATACTTCTGCACTTCGTAAATTTTCGTGGTGTAGTTCACCACATAGGGGTTGTCCTGACCGTCAACCACGCCCTGCTGCAGCGCAGTGAAGGTTTCGGCCCAGCCCATGGGAACAGGATTCGCGCCCCAGGCCTGATAGGTGGCCACGTTGATCTTGCTCGCAGGAACGCGGATCTTGAGTCCCTTCACGTCTTCCAGCTTCTTCACGGGTCTGACCGAGTTCGTCAGATAGCGGAAGTTCGTATAGCAGTGACCGAGAATGCGCACGCCGCCGCGCTTGATGGCCGCCTCATTGAAGTAGTTGAACATCTCGCCCGTGGTGGCCTTCACCACTTCCTCATCCGTCGTGAGCAGATACGGCAGCGTGTACACGCCGAGCGGCGACACGAAGGGCACGGCGTTGCCCACGCCTATGCAGGTGAGATCCAGCGTGCCGCGCCGCACGTTCTGGAACATTTCGCCTTCATCGCCCAGCGAGCAGTTGGGGAAAATCTGCACTTCCACCGCGCCGTTGGTTTTCTGCTCCACGATTTCCTTGAACTTCCGGGTAAACACCCCTGCGTCGGAATCAATGGCGTCGCCCACCCCGACTTTAAGGATTTTTTCCGCCGCAAAGCCGTTGTTCACACTGCCGGCGCATACCAAAAGAGCTCCCAGTAACGCAACACCCAGTTTTCTGACCATGGAAATCCTCCTTAATTTATGTTTGCTCCACCGTAGGCTGATTGGGAATATTTTGCCAATGGATTTTATAAAAAACTTCATAAAATATTTTATATCATTTCTTTTGACAAACGAGCAACTTTTCAGTATACTTTTTGCCCCGATATCAACTCTGTTAAGAAGTCAGACTTTTTACTTTCCCGGCAGGCTCAACTCATGACAAAAACGTCCACGGTAAAATCCCTTCAGGCCTACAATCTCATTCGTGAACTCATTCTTCAGGGAGAACTTCTTCCCGGCACGCGTCTGGTGCTGGCGGACCTGGAGGAAAAGCTCAACGTAGGACGAGGCCCCATACGGGAAGCCCTCATGCGCCTCGACCGTTCCGGTCTCATTCAGAATCTCCCGTACAAGGGCGCCGTGGTGGCGCCGCTGCCGAACATCCGGGAAACCCAGTACATCTATGATATCCGCGTTCAGCTCGAGTGCATTCTTGCCACCGAGGCCATGAATCTTGCCGGTCCAAAGGAATACGAAGAGCTTGAGAACATTCTCCGCAAGATGGAGGAACCTTCTTCCGACAACTCGCTCTTCTTCCATCCCGACAGAGAGTTCCACTACACCCTGTACAAAATCGCCAACATGCCGCACCTGCTCAACACGGCAAGCAGTCTCATGGATCATGTGGAAATCTTCCTGAACAGCCGCTACTACGGCGCGCAGGATCAGCAGATGCTCATGGAACAGCACAAGGAAATTCTGCAGGCCTTCCGGGAAAAGGACGGCCCGAGACTCTGCGAAACCCTGAAGAAGAACATCCTCATCGGTCTTGATCTCATCCGCATGGAAATGGAGCGCATGGGCAAAAAGCTCTGGTAGCGCTCCGCAGGCGGAGCTTTTTCACGCGTCCGTGCCGACTCAGGCCGGACGCTTTTTTTACCTCAGCGCCATGCCCCGGCTCTTTTCCGGCAGCAGCGCCGCCGTGCTGCAAAAGGTCAGATATCACGGTGCAGCGACCGTGATGCCAAACGCTCAAAGCGCCCTGCCCCGGTACTGACGCGAAAACGAGGTCCGCTCTCCAGCTTAGAAGCGCGTATCCGGAGCTGCCGCACGACGCTTCCCCCCGGCGTTCCCACCCGGTACTACCGCAAAACGTCAAAAAGAGAACTTTTTCTCAAATACCCCCCCCGCCCTTCTGCGACATGATCCGCAACAGACCGAAAGGCCGGACGCTTTCCCCTTCCGGCGCTCCGGCCAAAGGCGTCTTATCGCGCTCCCCGGCAACTCGGCCCTGCGCCTTTCCGCACACTGAAAGAAAAAGCGCCGCCTCCGTTTCACGACGCCGCCTCCCCGTGCGCACCACAGACTGACTGTGCCGCGCCGTTCTGCCGTTGCCGCGCCGCGACTCTGATCTCATGCGCACGCCGCCCCGCCTCTTCTGCAACACGTCCCATGCCGGGGCCTTCTCCTGACCCCGAACAAAGGCCGCACTTTCCCCCGCGCGTTTTTTCATGCTCTGCCTGCCGCGGTCTGTCATTCCGCACCGCTTTTCCTGCATGTTCTTCCCCGTCTGCAGGCGGCACGGGCATGACTCCGGCATGAATTTTCTCCGAAAAAACAAAAAATAAACTTGTGATGATTTTCTTATTTCACCGCCGCCCGTATAGCATAAGAGAACTTCGCGAAGATTTCCGCCCCGCCGGCCCTTCCCGGAATCCGGCCATTCCCGTCTCTCATGCGCGCTGAATCTCATTCGCCATTCACAAGGAGAAAACATGGACAGCGTCAAAAAACTGGATACGCGCCTTCTGATCATCCACCTGCTGATACTGTGGTTTCTGTTCGGTTTCGGACATCTTCCGCCCTTCGGAGAAATGACTCCCTACGGCATGCGCATTCTCGGCATCTTTCTCGGCGAGCTGCTGGGCTGGCTGACCATCGGCTTTCTGTTTCCGTCGATCGCAGGTCTTTTCGCGCTGACGCTTTCCGGTTCGTTCGACAGCGTGACCCAGTGCTTTGCCGTTTCCTTCGGCAACGACGCCACCGTCATGATACTCTGCTGCCTCATCGTGTGCGCCTTCATGGAGTGCATGAAGCTCACGGATGCCACCGTCGGCTATCTTCTGAACCTGAAGATCGCCCGAACGCATCCCTTCCTGTTCTTCTTCATCTTTTTCTTTTCAGTGTGGCTGATTTCCGCGCTGTCCAATTCGCTGCTGGCCATTTATCTCACGGTCATGATCTACCGCAGCATCGCCGAACAGGCCGACATACCGCCGCGAACGGTCTTCAACTCATTCGTGCTCTGCGGCTGCGCCATGGCCGCCATGATGGGAGAGATCTCCTTTCCGTTCAAGCCCGTGGCCATTGTGGTGATGAATCTCTTCCGCACCTCTACGGGCGGAGAGCTGAGCTTTGCCCAGTACCTCTGCTTCGTCACGAGCTATGAAGTGCTGCTGCTTTTCGTCTATGCCCTGTTCGGCCGCTTCGTGCTGCGCCTCGACTACAGCATCATCCGCGGAATCAATATTCCCCATCCCGACATGGACCGCCGTCAGAAAGCCGGACTGATATGCGTCGCGCTCATGATGACGGCCTTCATCATGACCGGAACGGACATCGCCTTTTTCCGCACCATCGGACTCGGCGGCGTGGGCCTTGCCACGCTTACCGTCATGCTCATGCTGCAGATCGACGGAAAGCCGCTGCTCGACGTACGAAGCGTATCCGCCAAATTCGACTGGGGAACGTTCATGTACTCGGCCTTCTTCTTTTCCTTCATGCCCATCATGAGCCGTCCGGAAGTGGGACTCAACGCCACGGCCGCGGCATGGGCGGCTCCGGTGCTTGCCGAAATCCCGGCCTATGCGTTCCTGGCCATGGCGCTTATGCTGACCACGGTACTCACCAACATTCTGAACAATCTGCCGGTGGCCATCATCTTCATTTCCCTGATGGGCACCATGAGTTCGGTTCTCACGGGCATCAATTTCAGCGCCGGATGTCTGTGCATTGCCGTATGCGCCTTCATTGCCTGCGCCACGCCTGCGGCGAATCCTGCAAGCGTCATCGTGTTCGGCTGCACCGATCTGATCCGGCCGAGAACCTCGCTCATGGTGGGAGCGGTCTCCTGTCTTTTTCTGTGCATCGTCACGCTGTGTCTTTTCTATCCCTTCCTGAACGTCGTGCTGTAGAACACGAAAGGAGTCTGTCATGAAAACCCTGTTTACGAACGCTCATGTCGTCGACGTCATGCACGGTCGCGGTTACGGCCCCGTCGACATTCTCGTGGAAGACGGCGTCATTCAGACCATCGGAGAGGCTCCCGCCGAAGCGGACGCCCTTATCCGGGACATGAAGGGCCGCTGGGTGTCGCCCGGTCTGTTCAACTGCCACACCCATGTAAGCACGCCTTTCTTTGCCGATCCGAGCCAGATAAAAAAGGACGTGGTGGAATGTACGCTGAACGCCATGGAAAACTTCCGCACCTACATCCGCACGGGCGTGACGTGCATCCGCGATGTCGGCGATCTCGACTCGCTGACCGTGCGTGTTCGCGACGCCATCCGCAAAGGACGCTTTCCCGACGCGCCGGACATGCTGACCACGGGACGCCCCATCTGCATGACCGGCGGCTCGACCTGGCAGTTCGGAGGCTATCAGGCCGACGGTACGGATGAATGCCGGAAGGCGGCCCGCGTAATGCTCCGGGAACGCATAGACTGGCTCAAGCTGATGGCCACAGGCGGCGTGGCGACGCGGGGAAACTCCTGCGGCGCGGAGCAGCTGAGCGAAGAGGAGTTGCGCGTCATGGTGGAGGAAGCGCATAAGGCGGGCATACCGGTGGCCTGTCATGCGCAGGGGCTGAGCGGCGCGAAAAACGCCATCCGCGCGGGCGTGGATTCTCTGGAGCACGGCTTCGTGCTCGACGACGAAGCCGTGGAGATGATGCTCGAGCGCGGCACATGGCTCGTGCCCACGCTCATGGCACCGCAGGAAAGCCTGAAGAACAGCCGTCTCATCATAGACAACGAATTTCTTGAAAAAGCTCAGAAGAATACCGTGGATTCTCTGGAGTCGTTCACGCGGGCCTACCGGGCTGGCGTACGCTGCGCGCTCGGCACGGACAGCGGCACCATTCTGTGCCCTCACGACGATACCTGCGAGGAGCTGATTCTCATGGTGGAGCGATGCGGCGTTTCTCCGGAAGACGCCATGCGCATCGGCACGATACGCTCCGCACAGATGCTGGGACTCGAAAAAAGCCTCGGAACCGTGGAACCGGGGCGGAAGGCGCATTTTGCCGTATATGAGGAGAATCCTCTTGAAAACATGCGCACGCTGCGCGACTGCCGCATGACGGTGAAAAACGGTCGCGTGCTCTGGGACGCCGACCGACCGAACGACTAGGGCGACGAAGGGCGGATCAACAACGGTCCGCCCTTTTCAGCTCTCATTCCCCAGGCCGTTGCGGATGCGCACAAGCTCTTCCAGGTTCAGAATGCGAAGATTGCGTTTGGTGTAGCATTCCAGAATGCCTTCACGCTTCCAGCGGGCGATGATGCGGTTGACGGTCAGAATGTTGAGTCCCAGAAGCTCGGCAAGCTGTACCTGACTGAGCGGAGGCGCAAAGGCATGACGTCGGCCGCTGTTCAGATAAAAGCCGTACACATACACGGCGATTTTCTGCTCGTTGCTCCTCTGCTTCAGCAGACTGGCAAAAATCTGGACGGAAACGCTCTTGGCCGCCATGGAAAACACGAAGTTGTCGAGAAGGTCGCCGTGCTCACGAAGAAAATCGGGATCCGTCAGCAGCCTGCGGGAAAAACGATACATCACAACGTCGGTCAGGCAGCGATGAAAGGTATTCCATGAGCCGAGTCCCGCGCTGACCACCGTTTCCCGGATAAAGCACTTCTCTCCCATAAAAAGCCGTATTTCATCCTTCCGACCAAGGTTCTCCCGTACATAGCAGCATGTCAGACCGGAATGGATGTAGAAAAAACTGCTGTCGTCATGCGGGGAAAAAAGCTGATTTTTTCGACAGGTCAACTTTTCGCCAAGGTGAAGCACCTGCTCCCAGCAATCGGAAAGATGCGACACATAGCAGGGAATGTGAAGAAAGGGATAGCTTTCCTGTTCGTCCATACCACCTCTCCTGCGGCATGCCTGTGTCCGACGTCGGCCCGGCATCCGGAAAGCGCGAATCAACCTCTGATCCGGAAAAAACGCCCGAAACCGGAAAGCCCTTCCGTCCGGACACCTTTGTCTGTATCATTGCCGCCCTTCGTCTGTCATCAGCCAGACAAGAGGAGACCCGCTTTTCAAGGCCGGACAGCCATGCCGCAGACCGGGTCTCGAGCCTTGCCCGGGGCCTGCAGACCTCTGCTGCCCCGTCCTCCGACGCTGCGCCGAAAACGGGGAAAACCGATCTTCAGCGCTTCCCGCTGCACAGAATCCGCCCCCTTCCGAACCTGATGCAGCAAGAGGACACTCCCCAAGGCCCTCCTCCTTTTTTGTCACCCCGCTGCGCTGCCGCGCAACGCCCCCGAAAAAAAGTCCGCTCCCGGCGCGGCCGGGGCGTTTCTCCTCCCCGTCGTTCCCGCGCCGAGACGGACTTGAACCGCCAACCTAGTGATTAACAGTCTATAAAATTATACTTTCATCCATCCTCATTACTCCTCATTGCGCTAAAAATTTTACATGAAATTTCAGTGTGTTTTGCCAATATAAACTTTACCTGAGGCTCCTTGACTTTATCTCCGTTTCCTAAGAAAATAAGGGAGAAATTAGGGAGAAACTTTATCTGGTGACTTACTCCCCCGCTTGATCACCTGAAATATTTTTCTTGAAAGAGGCTTCTATGAGTGGTCAGAAGTGGATTACCGAAGAGCGTGGAATCCGGTACTACGAGCATGAATCAAGAATGCATGGTAAGCGTCGAGACAGGTACTACACGATCCGCCATACCGTAAATGGCAAACAGGTGCAGGAAGCTCTCGGATGGCTGTCGGATGGATGGACACTGACTAAGGTTCGCCTAAGACTTGCTGAAATTCAAGAAGCAAAGCGAATCGGTCAAGGTGCCACATCACTAAAAGAAACCCGCTCCATTGCCAAGAAGGAAAAAGAACAAAAAGCTGCGGAAGAAGCAAAAGCTCAAGCTGCCCTGATAACTCTCTCCGACTTCTGGGAGCAAACGTACTCCAGAAACCGACTTCATAAAAAGGCCTCTTCCAATAACAAGGAAGACGGTTTGTATGCCAAGTGGCTTCTGCCTGAGCTTGGAAATATTCCTCTCTGCCAAATCACCCCTGAGCATCTCGACAAGCTAAAAAACGAAATGCTGATCCAAAAGAAAAGCCCACGCACCATTCAGTATGTCCTGGCAATCTTTTCTCAGGTCTGGCATCTGGCCGAAACCAGAGGAATCGTATCCGGGATTGCCCCGACAAAAAAAGTAAAGCTGCCTAAGTTCGATAACAAAAGGCTCCGTTTTTTGAGTCAGGAGGAAGCACGGAACCTTCTCAGTGCGCTCAGAGCTAAGTCCTTCCAGCTCTATGCGGAAGCCCTACTCTCTCTTAGCTGCGGACTGAGGGCAGGTGAAATTTTCGCACTCACATGGTCAGACATTGATATGGCAAGCGGAAGTATCCTTGTCCGAGACCCTAAAAGTGGCAAAAATCGTCATGCCTTTATCACCGAAAAAGTTCAACTGGCGCTTCAGGAGATGGCGATTGGAAAAGAGAAAACCGGACTCATTTTCCCCACTGCAAAAGGAACAGTTCAAAGTCAGGTATCCAAGGATTTTGAAAAGGCTGTCAACGAACTACACCTCAATGACGATATAACCGATGAACGCCAGAAGGTCGTCTTCCATACACTCCGACACACATTTGCTTCATGGCTTGTACAGCAGGGGACTCCTCTTTATACGGTCTCTGAGCTGATGGGACACTCTTCTCTTGCCATGACACAACGCTACGCTCATCTTGCTCCTGATGGAACGCGAATTTCAGCCATGCGAATCAATGACATTCTAAAATAATGGCTCTTGACTAGCTGAAAGGACCTAAAAAGGTTATCTGGTTAGTCATGGCAAT
>USBZ01000056.1 GCA_900553065.1 uncultured Desulfovibrio sp.
CTATCTTTTGGTGTTAAAAATGCTCAGAGAACATCCTCTCAGCTAGTCAAGAGCCCTATTTTAATAGCCTTATACTAAGCTGAGTTTCAAATGCTGTTACCTTCATTAACAAACCAACTGTTTTGTGCTTTCGTGAGCGTATCGGGGCTGAAGAAGGCGATTTTCTGCTCCAGCAAATTTGCTTTTCTTTCGCATGAGCTCTCTTAAACCCGTTTTCCAAGCAAAATTTTCCCCGCGAAATGAAAATATTCAACAACGATGTGCAGAGCGTCTCGACATAGGATATGCTTGTGTAACCAGCTGTAGATTAAATCCCCGTCCGGCTCATCTAAAAACGTCGCAGCGCTGAATATAATCGAGATCTGATCAAGCTATTCGGAGTCGAAAACTGTCCTCTTCGTCTCACCGGGCATTACAGAAACTGCGAGCAACGCCTATGCCCATTTCCGAAGGTAAATTTCCGGCATACGACCATCTCACCGCCAATCCGCGCAAGAGTAAAACCACGAACCAGAGCCAGTTTCCGCCTCCAAGCTGAATATCCTTATCAGACGGCTATATTTTTTTGATTTTGTGTCTGTTAACCTGTTGATTCTCCCCATGAAATACTTCTTGAGGATGTATGGCGGAAAGTGCCTTGGAAGGCATGTATTCCATACATCCCTTCATATATACCCGGAGCGGATATGCACAAGAATCAACTGAGACCAAGTGAGACTAACAGAATTAAAAAAGTGAAGCCCTATAAGGCATTAAGTTCCTTACAGGGCTTTATGAAACTTCATTCTGGCGGAGGGAGAGGGATTTGAACCCCCGGAGGTGTGACCCTCAACGGTTTTCAAGACCGCCGCAATCAGCCGCTCTGCCATCCCTCCTGCAAAAAACGGCGCTGGAAAATATATATGCGGTCAAGCCGTGCTGTCAAGACGAGTTCCCCACCCGGAGTCGTATCATTCCCGGATGCGAAGCCCTCCGCTGCCTCATCTCCCTGACCATGGCAGACCTTTTCTGGGAAAATGCCCTCCCTGAATAACATCAAAAAGCGAGAACAGGCTTCTCTACAGTTCTTTATATTAAGGATATAAAAAACCTTCACATGAGCACTGCAGTTTGGGCAACGGATATTGCCGGGCCAACACGCCCCCTCCGCTTTCATGAAAAGCATCGCGTGGCAAAATGTCGCCCATTTTCACACTCGCGGCGAGCATCGCAAGTCAGTCAGAAAACGGCCAGCCAGTCTGCCGGAATGCGACATCGCTCTTCTGGAACGATGCATCCGCATTCCGGCTCTCATAGGATATTATTTACAGATAGGCAGGCATGTGGAAACTCTCGTCCTTGATGGGACTGAGTTCGGCATAGCTTTCCGACGTTCCGGCCACAATGGGCAGCTTCTGCGCCTTTACTCTGTGATATTCTGCGGAAAGTTCCCGCATCTTGGCGAATTCCGGCATATTGACCACACCGTGCTCAAGAGCCGTTCCCACGCAGGATACCAGCAGCATACCGGCGGCGCCACTCTTCACTTCCAAACGGATGCCGGAAATAACGTTAGCCCCCATTTCCAAAGCCTGCATCTTGGCCACATTGATGGCACGGCGTTCAGCCATACGAATTTTCTTGAGATACTCTTCCGATTCCCCTCCGAAAAAGTCCGTAAGCACATTGGAAATACCCGTAAAGGCTCCCACGCCTATCACGGCATAGCCGGAAACGACGCCCTTCACGCCGCTGGTCCATGTTTCTGGATGCGGAGTCGTGAACACTTCTATTTCCTGAAGCAGTCTGGTCTGATATTCCTTAAGTTCAGCTTTGAGATCCCCCAGACGTTCTTCCCGGGCAAGTGTCAGCTCCTTTACCTTGTCCATAGCACAGGACATGCACATGTTTTCAGCGTCAATACCGAAGCGCGCAAAGTCGGCAATGCTCTCCGCGCACATGTGACGAATGCCGCCACGCTTGCTGAATTTTCTGCCACAACTACGACAATCAAGTTCCTGCTGCATACAGATACCCGCCTGTTACGTTTGTTCCGAAGAATCGAAGGAATTCCGAAACATGAGTGAAAGAAAAAAGCGCTACACCGCTTTCTGCCAATATAGGAGGAGATCATTCCGCTGACAAGAGCCGGAATTTCCCCCTCCGGATAAAGGAATTTTCGTGCTCTTTTCAGATTTTAATAAATGAAAAAAATAACATATCTTTTTTGGCGCTGATTTTTTAAAAAAATTTATGCCCAGAATCTCCTCCTAAAAATACAAAAATTTTATATATTTTCCATAGTTATGCCGGGAATTTTTCCTCATTCTGGATTTTACCTCTCAGCCGTGGCCATGAAAGATGTAAAACGAAAGACGTTTTCACCGTTGCAAGCCGCCTCTTTTTAAACTAATATAACAAAGTTCACTGGAACCGTCGTCGTAATAAGAAGTAATTTCAAGCGGTTCCGACATGCCTCCCTTCCGGCCCGGCCGGAAGATGCGCACTGTCCTTTTTTATCACCTCAACCAGCACGAGGCATCGGGATGGAGGAGAGGAACAACACAACCACACCGGCAACCGCGGCTAAAAAATGCTGCTGTGGCTGGGGCGCGTTTGTCGTGGGGCTGGTCGTGGCCCTTATTCTGGGATGGTGGGTTCTGCCCAACCTTATGAAGGAAACCAAAAGGCAGCCCATAGCCTTCAGCCATGTCGAACACGTACAGAAACAGGGCATGACCTGTGAGCAGTGCCATTTCGTACGTGCCGACGGCTCATTCAGCGGAGCGCCTACTACCGCCCAGTGTGCGGAGTGCCATTTCACGATTCTGGGTTCCAACCCTGAAGAGGCGCGCTTTGTCCGTGAGTATGTTCAGACTGGTCGCGAGATCAAGTCGGAATGGCTCATCTACCAGAAGCAGCCCGACAACGTGTTTTTCAGTCATGCTCTGCACTTCGGCCCTCTCGCCGAACTGCGCGGTCCGAAAGAAACGGCCGAGTTCTGCTCCAGGTGCCACCTCAATGTGGCTGAAACGGACATTCCTCCCGTCTACCGGGAAAACAGGCTTTCGGGTTACTCCGAAAACACCATGCTGATGTGGGGCTGCGAACGTTGCCATGCCGAACATATGGCCATGGGCAACACCAACGCCAGCAACGCCTGCTTCACCTGCCACAAGTAAGGCAAAAGCGAGGAAATCATGGATAGACGAGGATTTCTTAAATTTGCCGCCGGCGGGACCGTGGGCCTCGTGGCGTCTCCCATCATCTGGAACACTCTTTACGACGCTGTGTACTGGACACAGAACTGGGGCTGGATTCCGCGCCTGAAGAAAGGCGCCAGCGAATACCTGCCTACGGTGAGCAAGCTGTGCCCTTCCGGTACCGGTTTTCTCGTGCGCACCGTGGCCGGAACGCCCGTGCGTACCATCGGTGACAAGAACAATCCTGTCACTCACGGCGCCATAACGGCGCTGGCCGCCGCCGAAGCCGAGCTTCGCGTCAGCCCCGCCCGTCTCAAGACGCCGCTTCGCCGCTCCTCCGACGGTGCGTATATAGCCATCACCTGGAGCGAAGCCGAAGCCCTGCTCAAGGAAAAAATCACGGCAGCCGGTTCCGCAGTGGCCGCTGTCTCCGGCGATCCCACCTCCAGCATCAACGAGGTGATTTCGTCCACTCTCAACCAGTGCGGTTCTTCCGATTTCTACTTCATGCCCGATGAAGAACAGCCTGCCGCTACTGCATGGGAAGCCATGGGCGGTCAGGGTCGTCTCGGCTATGATCTGGAAAACAGCGACTGCATTCTTGCCGTCGGCGCTCCGGTTCTGGAAAGCTGGGGTGTGGTAGCTGCCAATCGCAGCGCCTTCAACCACACCCATCCCGTAGCGGGCGAAGCCACGCAGAAGTTCATCTATGCCGGTGCCGTGCAGAACAACACCGCCGCCGGATCCGATCTGTGGCTTCCCATAAAGCCCGGTACGGAAATGACGCTTCTGCTCGGCGTGGCCAATCTGCTCATCAAGGCCGGCAAGGCCAACTTTGCCGCCGGACTGCAGAACTTCGCCTCGTTTGTTTCCGCCTATACGCCCGAAAAGGTTTCCGGCATCACCGGCGTACCCGTAGCGCGTCTTGAAGAAGCGGCCAAGGCTCTGGCTTCTGCCAAAAAGCCTCTGGTCATTGCCGGTTCGGCTCTCGGTTCCGGCGGTTTTGCCGGTCCCGTCATGGCGGCCATTGCCGTCAACATGCTGCTCGGCAGCGTGAACAGAGAAGGCGGACTTGTGGATATGCCCTTCCCGGTGTCCGTGGTGTCGAACGCCACCGAATACCGCGAAACCATCCGCAAACGCTTCGTGGACTACACGCAGTCCGTTGCCTCCGGCAAAACCAAGGCTCCCGCGTTCATGCTCGTCTATGCCGCCAATCCGCTCTATGCCCTTCCCGCCGACTCCGGCATGAAGGAAACGCTTGAGAAATCCGGCTTCTCCGTGGCTGTCGCGAGCTTCATGAGTGAAACCTGCGCTGCCTGTGATCTGGTTCTGCCTGCGGCTCTCGGCATGGAAGCCTTCGACGACGTGCAGACTCCTTACGGTTCCGGCCGCGTGACCTATGCTCTGGCCCGTCCCGTGGCCAAGCCCTTTGCCAATGCGCGCAGCGCAGGCGAGCTGTTCATTGCTCTGGCTCAGGAACTCAAGTTCGACACCGGCGTCAAGGATATGCCTGATCTTCTGTACAAGCATGCCTACGCTCTCGGAGCTCCGTTCCGGTCCATGCTGGAAGAAGGCAACGTGCATACCGCCGCTGTGTCTCTGCCCGCCTCCCCGCTCTTCTACAACTGGGAAGCCATTCGTGCTGCCGCGTCCGCCAAGGCCGTGGAAGGCGATCTGCAGGTTGCTCCTGTGGTCGTGCTCGGCATGGGAACGGCTCAGACGGCCATTCCGCCCTTCGCCACCAAGGTGGTGACGGATTACCAGCTCAAGGGCAAGTACAGCGTGGCGCAGATGAACGGCGCCACCGCAGCAAAACTGAAGGTACAGGCCGGTGATTTCATCCGAATCATCGCCGGCAATAATGTGGAAATCACTGCGGTTACCGCCGTTTTCGAAGGTATCCTGCCCGATACCGTCTCCCTCGTCGCCGGACTCGGCCATACGGCCTTCGACGAGTTCAGCAGGGGCAAGGGCGCGAACGTTCTGGCGCTGACCAGCGTGTCCAGAGAACCCGGTACCGGCCTGCCGGTCTGGGGCCTTGCGGGCGTGAAGGCCGTAAAGGCATAGGGGGATCGTGATGTCTTCTGAAGTCAAAGAATTCAAGATAAAGTGGGGCATGGTCATCGATATCGACAAGTGCACGGGCTGCGGCGCGTGCATGGTGGCCTGCCAGGCGGAAAACAACGTAGCTCCCGCCGTGGACGGAAGCAACAAGCTCCGTTCCCTCAACTGGCTTACGGTGTACCGTCTTTCCAACCACAAGCCCTTCCCGGATCACGAAGTGGCCTATCTGCCCCGGCCCTGCATGCAGTGCGGCAAGCCGTCCTGCGTGGCAGTGTGCCCCGTGATAGCTACCGACAAGCGTGAGGAAGGCGGTATCGTCAGCCAGATTCCGCCCCGCTGCATCGGCTGCCGGTACTGCATGGCCTCGTGTCCTTACCATGCCCGCTACTTCAACTGGTATGATCCGAAGTGGCCCGGCGATCTGGCTCAGGCTCTGACTCCCGACGTTTCCGTGCGTATGCGCGGCGTAGTGGAAAAATGCTCCTTCTGCCATCATCGTTTCATGAAGGCGCAGGAAGCGGCCGTAGCCAATGGTCAGGATCCCATGAACCTGCCCGACGGCGCGTACATCACCGCCTGCACGGAAGCGTGCCCCAACGGAGCCATCACCTTCGGCGATCTGAACAATCCGGCGCACAAGGTACATGAACTCATCAAGAGTCCCTATGCTTTCCGTCTGCTGGAACGCCTGGGTACTGACCCTCAGGTGTACTACATCAGCAAACGCGAATGGGTGCGCCGTGAAGGCGACAACTATCTCGAACACGAAAAGACCGGCGAAGCCACAAAGCAGGGGTAGGTTATGGATTACAGCAAACCTGTTGATGCAGAGCTTTTCCCGGAAGGGTGCGAGCGCTGCTCTCTGACGAAATTCATGGGATGGATGTCCATTCTGGGCGTCGTCTTCCTCTGGGGACTCTACGCCGCCGTGCGCGTTCTCGGCTTCGGCCTCGGTGAAACCGGCATGGACGACTACTTCGGCTTCGGTCTCTGGATCACCTTCGACCTTGCCGTCATCGCCCTGGGCGCCGGCGCGTTCTTCACGGGCGCCCTGCGTTACATTCTCAACATTGACGAGCTCAAGAACATTGTGAACCTCGCCGCGGTCATCGGCTTCCTGTGCTACACCGGCGCCATGATGATTCTGGTTCTCGATATCGGCCAGCCCATCCGCTGCTGGTTCGGTTACTGGTACCCGAACGTTCACTCCATGCTCACGGAAGTTATCTTCTGCATCACCTGCTACTGCATCGTACTCATCCTTGAGTTCGTGCCGCTGGTGCTGGAAAACCGTCAGCTCATGAAGAAGCCCTTCATCCATGCGCTGGCCCACAACTTCCATGTGTACATGCCCATCTTCGCCGGTATCGGTGCGTTCCTGTCCACCTTCCATCAGGGCTCTCTCGGCGGTATGTACGGCGTGCTGTTCGGTCGTCCCTACCTGTTCCGCGAAGGCTTCTTCATCTGGCCCTGGACCTTCTTCCTGTTCGTGCTTTCCGCCGTGGCCTCCGGCCCCATGTTCACCGTGCTCGTCTGCACGCTCATGGAAAAGATGTCCGGCCGCAAGCTCGTCAGCTGGGAAGTCAAGCAGCTCATGGGCAAGGTCGGCGGCACCATGCTCATCGTGTACACCATCTTCAAGTGTCTCGACAGCTGGTACTGGGCCACGGATCTGCTGGCCGGTCAGGGTCTCACCTTCGACCAGATGTTCCACGGCTGGATCTACGGCAAATGGCTCTTCTGGATGGAACACGCCTTCCTGATCATCCCCATGGTTGTGCTGCTCATCAAGTCGCTGCGCGAAAAGCCCTGGATCTTCTATCTGATGCTCTTCCTTACCTGCACGAGCATCACCATCAACCGCTACGTGCTTACCGTTCAGGGTCTGGCCCAGCCCGTCATGCCCTTCGACAGCTGGTACAGCTACGTTCCCAACTGGGCTGAATGGGCAAGCTGCTTCCTGGTGTTTGCCTATGCGGCCATGGTTCTTTCACTGGCCTACCGCTACACGCCCATGTTCCCTCAGGAAGCGGAACTGAACAAGAAGTAGTCGGGTAACTCCGTCATCTTCAAGCGGCCTTTCTTCGGAAAGGCCGCTTTTTTATTGGCGTCTCAGGCCATTCGCTATTCGGCAGGCATAAGCAAAAAACGCCTTCACGTTCCATGCGCTTCTCAACTACTCCATGCCGAGATACCCTCGGCTGCCTGTTTCCCATAACCTGTACGTTCTCTCTCGCCATCTTTGCTGTTCATCTGCGGCCCCGGCCCCATTGCCAACTGCAAAGACAGCGGTAGAGGCCTGCCATGCCTGGTCTCCGGCTGAGCTCATACCCATTCCGACAGATCCAAACTGTGCCCTTCTCCCCATCTCTGATGCACGTTACCTCGGAATAGTATCATTCTTTTCCCGCTTGTCTTTTTCGTACGATAAAACATCCAACAGGCTCGCGGCAATGGCCCGCATTCTCAGGATGGCAGCCTTTTCTAAAAACGGAGCGCCTGAGTACCACATACGGCCCTATCTGGAGAGCTTGTCTGTTCCGAACGAGCGTTCTATACAGAGAAGGAAGGAGTTTCAGCCATGCAGGACAGCAACGACCGCATAAAATCCGCTCCCAGGTTCATTGAGATAAAGGGAGCGCGCGTTCATAATCTGAAAAACATTTCTGTTCAGGTTCCGCTGAACAAAGTCGTCGCCGTAGCCGGGGTGTCCGGTTCCGGCAAATCCTCCCTGGCGCTTGGCGTTCTTTACGCCGAAGGCTCACGGAGATACCTCGAAGCCCTGTCCACCTATACGCGAAGACGCATGACGCAGGCCGCCCGCCCACAGGTAGACGAAGTGCTGCATGTTCCGGCAGCACTGGCTCTGAGGCAGCGCCCCGGCATTGCAGGTATACGAAGCACGTTCGGCACCGGTACGGAACTTCTGAACAGTCTGCGACTTATGTATTCACGACTGGCAAGCCATCGCTGTCCCAATGGGCACTATGTATCGCCCTCTCTTGCCGTTGCCGCGGGAAAGAAACTCCGCTGTCCCGAATGCAGCTCCGAATGGTTTGCGCCGTCGGCGGAAGAGCTGGCCTTCAACAGTCAGGGAGCCTGTCGCACCTGCGACGGAACAGGACTTGTGCGCACAGTGGACCGCTCCACACTGGTGCCGGATGAATCACTTACCATCGATGAAGGAGCCGTGGCCCCCTGGAACTCTCTGATGTGGTCTCTCATGACGGACGTCTGCCGCGCCATGGGAGTGCGCACCAACGTTCCCTTTCACGATCTGACGGACGAAGAAAAGCATATCGTCTACGACGGACCTGCCGAAAAGAAACATATTCTGTACAAGGCCAAGAGTTCCAACCAGGCGGGAGAGCTGGACTTCACTTACTACAATGCTGTCTACACCGTGGAAAACGCTCTTGCGAAAGTCAAAGATGAAAAGGGCATGAAGCGGGTGGAAAAATTTCTGAAGGAAGATCTCTGTCCGGAATGCGGGGGCACTCGTCTCTGCGCTGCGGCAAGAGCGCCGAAGATTCTCGGCCTGTCGCTGGACGAAGCCTGTGCTCTGCCTTTAGCCGAACTTTCGTCATGGGTGTCAGGCATACCCGCCTCACTGCCCGAAGAAATGCGTCCCATGGCAACCGACATCTGCGATGCCTTCCAGAGCACAGCCAGACGCCTGCTCGAACTTGGTCTCGGCTATCTGACGCTGGATCGCGCGGCTTCCACGCTGTCCACAGGAGAGCGCCAGCGCATGCAGCTGGCCAGAGCCGTGCGCAACCGTACGACGGGGGTTCTGTATGTGCTCGACGAGCCGTCCATAGGACTGCATCCGTCCAACATTACGGGTCTCATAGGAGTAATGCAGGATCTTGTGGCCGACGGCAATTCGGTTCTGCTAGTAGACCACGACACGCAGATTCTGTCGGTAGCCGACTGGCTCATCGAAATGGGCCCTGAAGCCGGTAAGCACGGCGGTGAGGTCATTGCCGAAGGCCGCATTCCCGACATTGCCGCCGATCCTCGCTCACGCATAGGACGCTTTCTGACCGGCAAAGGCATGGGTCGCATACGCCCGGAAACGCCCGACAGGGATTTGTTCGCTCTCGGAAGCATCCATCTTTCCACAAACGGAATTCATACGCTGAAGCCGCTCGAGGCGACCTTTCCCAAGGGGCGCCTGACCGTAATCACCGGTGTTTCCGGCTCTGGAAAAACCACGCTCATTCTGGAAAGTCTCGTACCGGCGCTTCAGGCAATCACCACAAACGGCCGTCTGCCTGACCATATCCGCTCCGTACAGGCGGAGGGCATAACGCAGGTCAAGCTCATTGATGCCTCTCCCATAGGCATCAACGTACGTTCCACCGTGGCAACCTATGCCAATGTTCACGATGAGCTCCGCAAGGTGTTCGCCCGTACCGAGCAGGCCCGAGCCCTGGGCTTCAAGGCCGGAGACTTTTCCTACAATAGCGGCAGGCTGCGCTGCCCTGTCTGCGACGGCACCGGTGTCATCAATCTGGACGTACAATTTCTGCCCGATGTGGAAGTTCCCTGCCCGGAATGCGGCGGAAGCCGTTTTGCCCGAACAGCATACGAGGTGAAATACCGGAATCGATCCGGAAATGCCTACTCCATGCCCGAACTCATGGACATGAGCATACACGATGCGCTGCAAGCCTGCGCTGATCTCAAAACCGTACGGCAGCGGCTGGAAGTTCTGGAAAAGCTCGGCCTCGGCTATCTGACGCTGGGAGAAGAAACTCCGGGGCTGTCCGGAGGCGAAGCCCAGCGGCTGAAGCTGGCCGGAGACATGGGGAGAGGTCAAAGCGGCTCCGTGTTCGTCTTCGACGAGCCTACCATAGGACTTCATCCGCTGGATGTGCAAACGCTGCTCGGTGTTTTCCAGACATTGATCGAAAGCGGGGCCACCGTCATTGTCATCGAGCACGACATGGACGTCATTGCCAACGCCGATTATCTCATCGACATGGGACCGGGCGGAGGCAACGACGGGGGACGCATTGTCGCCTCGGGCACGCCCCTCCAGCTGGCTCGCTGCCAAGAAAGCGTGACTGGCGCCTTTCTCGCCGAAAAACTCTGAAACAAAAGGCAGGGAGTCAGGGGGATACGTTCATCCCCTGCTTCCCTGCCTTTTTGACTGACGTTGTTTGACTGACGTTGACGAAAACAGCGATTTCGGAAAACTCACCACACCGGCATGGCCGGATGATTTTTCAACGTCGTACGAAGACGAAGATCCCGCACAGCCCTATCGAGCATGACAAATGTTTTCTCACCGTCCGGAAGAAAGCCCTGCCTTTCGTAAAAAGACAAAGTTTTACGATTGAAGGCCACCTCACTCAGAAATACGAAATAAAGTTCTGCATCCTTACATCCTTTTCAAGCCGTCTATACTGGCAGCCTTCCCATGTCCCATGCCCCCGGACCTGCTGCATGGAGACTCTCTCAGAGACATCCCTTCTTATACTGCCTGACTCTGCCCTGCCCGCCCCTAGATCCGGGAGCTGGTCTGACGGTATCGAAGAAGCAGCTCCTCAACCTTTCCGGTAGTACGGCAGCTCTACAGCGTCGCCATCTCGGCGTTGACTCCGGCCTCACAGGAACGCATGGCGTCCAGAGTTCCGGCGAAAAGCTCATCCAGCGTCCATCCCAGACGTTCGGCGCCGCTGCGGATGACGTCTCGCGAACAACCTGCGGCAAAGCGTTTATCCTTGAACTTCTTTTTCAGGCTGGACACTTCCATGTCCATAACGCTGCCCGAGGGACGCATGCGTACCGCAGCCCCGATAAGCCCAGTAAGCTCGTCCACGGCGAAGAGGATCTTTTCCATTTCATGTTCCGGCTCCACATCGCAGCACAGACCGTAACCGTGGCTGCAGACGGCATGTATCATGTCTTCATCCACACCGCCGGCGCGCAGCAGTTCGGGCGCCTTGCGGCAATGCTCTTCCGGATAGCGCTCAAAATCGATGTCGTGAAGAAGTCCGGCAATTCCCCAGAATTCCTCCTCATCGGCAAAGCCCCTTTCGCGGGCAAACCAGCGCATCACTCCTTCCACGGTCAGCGCGTGCAGAATATGAAAGGGTTCGCTGTTCCATGTTTTCAAAAGAGTCAGGGCATCTTCTCTGCTGACGGCACTTTTTTTCATATTACGCTCTTTCAGAATCAACGCTCTCCTGCAGAGGCGCGGCATAGTGTTTCACGGTAAGCTGATCAATATATTCCTCAAGCGCCGTCATGCCGGAACCGGTGACGGCCCGACGGCAATCGGCATAGTCAAGAATCTTGCTTACATTCTTATTGATGAGTTCCGCTTCGGGGTGCACCCGTCTGGCAAGATATTCCAGCGAGGAACGGAACGCCTGAGAAAATTTCTGAAGTCGACGCCATTCCTCCATCTGCTCCGCCACGCTGACGCATATGGACTCGGGCATGAGGGAAGCCTCGAGCATGGCCTGACACAGTCGCCAGTCGATATACTGTCCGAATTCCACTTCGAAAACGGTCAGGGAGTCACGGTCTATCATGCGACGCCATACTTCCGCTCCCTTGGCCATGACGGGAATCACCTCCACGGATGTCCCTTCCGGCAGATGCTGTGCCACCGTATCCCGCACATCGTTCACGATGTCGCCGACCGATTCCTTCTCCACATCGATCACGTCGGCCTTGTTGAGGATAACCAGCACAGGAACGCCTCCGCGCAACGCGCTGACACGCCCCATATCCTTGAGAAGGGCTTCCTCGTCTCTCGTATGCAGCTGCGCCATGTCGAGCACAAGAAAGATATGTGTCAGCGGCAGCTTTTCCAGCGCAAAATAGGTTTCTCCTCTGTGCTCATCGTGACGGCTGGTATTGGGGCCAGGCGTATCGTAGAACACAATGGTACGCTTTTTCTGCAGGTGCGGCAGCACAAGCCGTATGTCGGCGGGAACATTCTCCCGCATGGTACCGTTGTAGGAGGCAAGTCGCTCCAGCGTCAGAGGATGCCACTCGTTGCTTTCCGAAGGGTTACGGCACACGTTCTCCCCGCACCAGGGATCATGGATGATGCGGAAGATCTGAGCCGTAGTAGCTCTGTTTCCTGCAGGAAACACGCCTCTGCCGAGCATGGCATTGAGCAGTGTGGATTTTCCCGAACTCATGCAGCCGAGAATAAGAATATGAAGCCCGGTATCGGGCACGCGGAACTCACCCATAATGAACTCCCGTCCGCTCTTCGCGGTCCAGAGTGTTTTTTCTTGACCCGCTGCCCTATCTCACGCCGCACGGGCACAGATTACCTGTTCCGTAAAGCCGATAAGGAAGCCTGCAATCTTCTTTCCAAAAAAGACTGCGCCTTCCGAAGATACCCGATTAGCTGACCAAGGCAAGCCCCGGTACAGAAGCCGCTCTCAGCCCTGATATACAATCAACACGGTACACTCTTTTCGAGATTCCGGCATTAATCCTCCATGCCAAACCAGACAAATTTTAATAATGTTATTTCATTATCATAAATA
>USBZ01000057.1 GCA_900553065.1 uncultured Desulfovibrio sp.
CCACGCACTCCGAGACCAGAGTATGAGGCGCTCTGCGATCTGAACGCTGAAGATACACTCAAAATATTCGGAAGGCCGCTCGACATGTTCATGTCGAAGGAGGATAAATCGCTTTGCTCTTCTGGCTAGGGGAATAGGTATACGAGTTCTTGCCTATACATGCCCCATCTGCTATTTTTGAGCAGAAAAGACTAGTGGAACATCTCATATTACCGACGAAATCATTTCTTGAATCGATGAATTTCATCTGCATTCTTTAATCATGTAAAAGCGACCATTCTGCAAGAATATACACTCATGACTCCATAAAATAATATTTCAACAAATAACAATATTATCCAATATATCCAAATATCAAGCACATAAATTTCTTTATTCTCTATAACTCACTTACAGTAAAAAAAATACAAAAAAATTTTTTCTTCAGAAATGTGAATAATTCTTTTCTATTATTAAAGGAGAAAAAGTGAACTTTGACATTACCAAGCTGACATGGACAAGAGAACCTCAACATTATGAAATTTCTCATGATAAAATCGAAATAACCACAAAACCACGAACAGATTTATGGCAAAGGACCTACTATCACTTCCGCAATGACAACGCTCCTGTTCTTCAGATGACCACAAAGGAAAAATTTTTTTCCTTCATTGTAAAAACCGAATTTTCCGAGAGTGCTCATCGCTTTGACCAGTGCGGGGTAGTGCTGTATCTGGATAGCGAAAATTGGCTAAAAGCCTCTGTAGAGTATGAAAACGAACACTTCCAGCATCTAGGCAGTGTGGTAACGAATCACGGATATTCCGACTGGGCAACCACAGAGATATCTACAAAGATAACATCCATGTGGTATCGCCTGAGCCGTCGGGAAGACGACTTCTGCATTGAATGCTCGGAAGATGGAAAAGTCTTTCACCAGATGCGTATCTGTCATCTGTTCCATGCAGATGGGGACATTCGTTTCGGGATCTATGCGTGCAGCCCTGAAGACTCCTCATTCCGTGCAGTTTTTACAAATATGGAACTTACGGAATGCCAGTGGTCTGCACATGTTGGTCAGGTGCCTGATGAACAATCATAGCATCCCAACTACAAATCTCTTCAGTAGGCTCCCGTGGCGCACTGAAAGCAGACGCCTGATCTCTGATTACATGACGCCTTCATTCTGCTCACCTGCCGCCGCCAGATTGAAGCTCAAAAAGAATACCTGCGGCTGTTCTGGAGGATAGCTCTGCTTCAGTACCCTCCATCCCCATCTGAGCCGTCAGGCCATGGAGACTTTCGTCCCCTATAAAAACGTGATTGACGGCAAGGCCGGACTCAATCACCTCATCAATCCCAGCACAGCCCAAACAGCCGCGCTGCCTGCGCTTCGGAGGACGTCTACAGCCATAGAGACGGACTCTCTCGCCTCTGCTATATGTCATGTTTCGACCGGAGAACATCATGAGTACTGCGCCGCAGACCGTCTGCCAGCGTTGCCGCGGAAAACTGATCTGCGGCGGCGCTGATGCTGGTCCGGACTCTTTATGGACGACCATTCCTGACATGCTAAAGGCCCCGACAGGACGAGAGTCCCGCACAGGGCCTTTAGCTTTTTTTGCACGCAGGAAGCCGGAGAAACACTCCGGCCGCTTCCGTCGGTCTTATTCTTCCATTGCCAAAATGTTATTCATCCGACGTTCCCAGCTTTTCATCCAACAATGGCCGGAACACGGCCATGTCTTTCTCATGCCAGGCCAGCGGAGGTCTGGCTTCATCGTTCAGGTAGCGGACATAAGGATGTTCGGCAACCGTCGCCTGAAATTCCTGACGGATGCCATCAAGCAGCCCGGGAGACGTCAACATATCAAGCACGGTCAGGCCGCCGACACGCGCACCCGTCACCATGCCCTTGTGCATGATGCCGGAACGCTGGCACGCCGTCACCGCCCAAGTATGAGCCTTGGCTCCCGGGACCCAGGTCGGGAACTGGAGCGACGCCGTAGGCGCCTTGAGCGTCACGTCGCCCACGTCACTGGAATCGCCCTTGAACGGTCCCTTGGCCGCATCTTCCAGAGTGATCTTTACCTCCATGCCCACTTCCGGGACTCCCAGAGTATGCTGAAGGGTGCGGGCGAAGGTCTGTTCCTCCTCGGTGTATTCGGGAATCCCCACCTTCAGCATGTTGCGGTACAGGGCGCGGGCCAGGGCCTCATTACTGTATCGCTGATGACAGGCGGCCAGGAAAGTGATGCTCTCCCTGGTCTCCGTCATGAGCGCCGCGCCGCGAGCACAGAGGCGGATACGTTCATAGAGATCCTGAATCACGGGATCCTGACTGCGGACGTAGTACCAAGTCCGTGCGTAGTCCGGCACCACGTTGGGGGCGGAAATGCCGCTCAGCGTGGCCCAGTGGATCCGCTGTTCCGGCAGCATGTGTTCGCGCAGGCGTTCCGTACCCGCATGCATGAGTTCCACGGCATCGGCGGCACTGCGACCTTCCCAGGGACGGCTGCCCGCATGGGCCGTTTTACCGTAAAATTCCACAAGGAAAGAGAAAAGCGCGTTATTCTGGAGACCAAACGACGTGCCCAGGAAAGAATTCGAATGGCAGTCGATGACGGCATCCAGCCCATCGAACACTCCATCCCGCGCCATGAAGCCCTTACAGGCCAGAAGTTCTTCGGCAGGCGTGCCGAACACCACCAGCGTCGCGGCAAGGTCTTCCTTCTCCAGGACTTCCTTCAGTGCGCAGACCGTCAGTGCCTGCATGGGAGCCATGGAATTATGGCCGCAGCCGTGCCCCGGGCCGTTCTCCACCACGGGGGAAGGCGTGGTCGCCCCCGCCTCCTGGGAAAGCATGGGAAGCGCGTCGTACTCCGCAAGAAAACCGATGACAGGGCCACCCTCTCCGTGCGTGTAACTTGCTCGGAACGCTGTGGGCATGCCCGATATGCCGCGATTCACTGTGAAGCCTTCCTCTTCCAGAGCCTGCGTCACCGCCCGGGAAGAACGAGTCTCCGTAAATCCGAGTTCCGCAAAATCCCATATTCTGTCGGCCAGAGCCTGAAACTTCCCGGCCCTGCGATCAATAGCGTCAAGCAGCAGCTGCGACATGTCATTTCCTTCCAGCTGAATATTTCCCCCGGCAGGTCGCATATCCGGCCTTCGGGTTCCTTAATGAAATGTCGTCCGCGTCATCCGCCGGACGACAATCCTTCCTCACAAAAATCCGCAACTCAGGAACACTGCGCTCCGGACTTCGGGCCGTCTCCGACGACCGGAAAAAGCGACGTCAGCGTGTCCACGCAAGCCAGTTCATCCACGCGGCGCGCCGTCTCCAGCAGCTCCGCCGCGTCCTGACCGCATGCAGAAACCATGAGTTCCCGCCATTTGCGCGCCTGCGCCTCAGCCGAAAGCGGCTTTTCCGGCGATCCGGACGCCCTGTCGCACAGACTCTTCACTTTCCGTCCATCCCGCAGCGTCACCGTGATTGCGGCGGGAACGCAGGAAGAATTCCGTCCCAGCTCGAGAAAACGCTTCCACAGACCATCGTCGCCGGTAAGCGTCACGACGGCTGCGGTTTCCCGGACGGTCGGAGAGTCCCAGTGACAGGACTCGAACCAGCGGGCGCGGGGCACGTCGTTTAGCAGCAGCGCCAGCGTGAGCGGGGTGCTGAACTCCATATCGAGAAACGTTCTGGCCCGCCTCTTTCCGAAACGCGCAGCCACGGGAGGCGTGGTCGCCACATCCAGAGATACCACGTCCCGAGAGGAAAATCCGCAGTCCGCCTTCAATTCGCTCAGCGCATCCAGAGCGGGATGAATCCAGCGGCAGCACGGGTACGGCTTGAGACATACCCCGGGCAGAGTAAATGCGGAAAAGTCGCAGAGAATATCCGGATCGCAGCGGTCGGAACCGAGCATGGCCGCAAAGCCGGACTCCCCGTCCAGCACGGACTCGCTGCCTTCATAGCCGTTCAGGGCAAGCACGGCCGCACGCACGCCGTTTTCCGACGGCAGCGCCACGTTGTCCTTGACCGACGCGATGGACTTGTCCTCCCAACCGAACTTCCCGGCATGGGGAACTGGAGCCATGGCTCCGGCTATGCCCAGACAATTGAGCATTTTCTCCCTGTCCAGTCCCACGAGTCGTCCGCAGGCCGCGGCTACGCCTATGGCCTGAAGACTGCCGTTGGCATGCACCTTGGCATAACATTCCGGCGAAGGGAGCGTGGCGCGGGCCACGCGGTCGTTCACCTCGTAGCCGATGACCATGGCCGTGAGAAGTTCCCGGCCGGACAGCTTCAGGCCGGACGAGAGCGCCAGCACCGCCGGAATGATGCTGGCTCCGGGATGTCCCCGAGAGCCCGTATCGTCGTAGTCCAGTGCATTGGCGAAACTCGCCTGAACAAAAGCCGCCATGAGCGTTGACGTTTTTGTCTCGAGTCCCGGCACGGAGCAGCGGGGCTCTCCGCCTGTGAAGCGCGCAAAGGCACGCACGGACGATGCCAGCGGCGTGACGCTTCCCCCGAATGCACAGGCGAGATGATCCGCCAGCAGCGTACGGGCATGGACGAGCACGTTCTCGGGAATATCCTCATACCGGAGCGACAGGGCGTAGTCCGCCACTGATTCCGTCAGGCTCACGTTCCGCACGACAACCTCCTTATCATGCCTCAGGGAGCAGACGGCTCCCTGACTTCCAGCGCTCCCACGCCTTGCAGAGAAGAAGCGCCGTCAACTCCGTTCTTTCCCGAAGCGAGGAAAGCAGCAGGAACTCTTCCGTGGAATGATCCTTTCCGCCACGAGGGCCGAGTCCGTCCAGCACCGGCACGCCCTCACGGGCCAGAAAGGAAGCCTCGGAACAGCCGGGGCGGCATTCCTCTCCCGTCTGCTGTCCCAGTTCCGCCGCCGCTTCTGCCGCAAGGGCATAGAGTGCGGCCGTGGCTCCGGCTTCCAGAGGCGGACTCGTGACCGTCTCAAGAATCTCCGTCGAGGTTCCCTCCACCTGCGGTTCCAGCAGAATCTTCCGTATGCGCTCGCTCACTTCCTCCATCTGCCGTACCGTGTTGCAGCGGGACTCGACATCGAGAAAGGCCTCTTCGGGAACCACGTTGAACGCCACGCCGCCGGAAAGGCGACCGACGTTGACGCTGAGCGATCCTTCTCCCCTGACCTCGGACGTGTTCATGGCTTCCAGAAGCTCGATCTTGCGTGCGGCATCCAGCAGCGCGCTCACCTTGCCTCGCGTGATGAACGCGGCATGTCCGGCCCGGCCGCGAATACGGACGCGAAAGGCCACCTTGCCCTTGCGGGTACGCACGAGTTCGTTCTCTGGACCGGCCATTTCAAACACAAGCGCAAAGGCCGCCCGGGCCGCTTCCTCACGCAGAAAGGCGCGCATGGTCCGCGAGGAACGCTCCTCATCTGGCGAAAAGAGAAAACGCACGGGCATAGTCCGACCGAACCCCTGCTCGAGCAGCGCCAGCATGGCAAAAATGCCAACGACCAGACCGCCCTTCATGTCGCAGGTTCCCGGACCGTGCGCCACGTCGCCTTCACAGCACAGATGCCGGAACGTCGTATCTTCGGGAAACACCGTGTCCATGTGTCCGGAAAGAAGAATACGGCGGGGCGTATCCCCGGCGCAGGGAAATTCGGCCGTCAGAATATTGCCCGCGTCCTTCTGTTCCACCACGCGGGTACGCAGTCCCCGGGACGACAGATAGCCGTCGAGAAAGGAAACCATGCGGTCAATACCGGCCTTGTTGTCCGTGCCAGTCTGCATCTCCACAAGGTCATGCAGGAGGCCGAACATTTCCTTCTCATGGGTGGCCACAAAGGTTCTGATAGCTTCCACGACAACCTCCGCGTCACGTCAGGACAAAAACGATTCCGGAAATACCGGCGTATCCGCCTCAAGTTCGGACCAGTCCAGATGGCAGGCCAGACCGTGACCGTCGCGGAAGACCATGTCCGGAGTCACCGTGGAACAGGCCTCGCACTGCTTGCGGTAGCAGCGCGTACGGAAGCGGCATCCGGAAGGAGGATTCGCCGGACTCGGAATCTGACCTTCCAGAAGTATGCTCTTGTGCGGCTGCGGAATGCAGGGCAGCGAAATGGAGGACAACAGGGCCTTGGTATACGGATGGTACGGAGGACGGAACACCTGATCCGTACTGCCCACTTCCACGAGACGCCCCAGATACATGACCGCGATGCGCTGGGAAATCTCGCGCACGGCGGACAGGTCGTGGGAGATGAACAGATAGGACGTCTGAAACTCCCTCTGAAGATCCCGAAGCAGATTGATGATGGACGCCTGCACGGAAACGTCAAGGGCCGAGGTCACCTCGTCGCACACCACGAAGGAAGGATGCACGGCAAAGGCTCTGGCAATGGCCACGCGCTGTTTTTCGCCGCCGCTGAGCTGATGCGGCTTGCGGTGCAGATAGGTACGGGGCAGCGACACCATGTCCAGCAGTCGATAACAGCGCTTTTCCAGATCGGCGCGGTCCGTGGCGATGCCATGCAGAAGAAGTGGCCGGGAAAGGATGGTGTAGAGGCTGTGCCGGGGATTCAACGAGGAGTCCGGACTCTGGAAAATGATCTGTATGGACTTGCAGAGACTCTGACTGTGCTTGTGGGTGATGTCTTCGCCGCGGTACAGCACCGTGCCGTCCGTGGCTTCGGCCAGGCGGAGTATGGCCTTGCCCAGCGTGCTCTTGCCGCAGCCGGATTCGCCCACCACTCCCAGCGTCTCGCCGGGCATGATGGAAAAAGACACGTCGTCCACGGCATAGACACAACGGGGCTTGTGCCGCAGCATTCTGTCCATGAACGTACTGTGCTCATAGTATTTCTTGAGATTGCGCACCTCAAGAAGAGGTTCCGAACACTGATTCTCTCCGCCGTACCGGCCGACGCACTCCTCCACCGCACCGGTAGCGAAAGAAAGGGGCGTCCCCGCACGATGGCAGAACACCCGGTGCTCCACACCGTCCTCGGAAGGAATGAGCTGCACAGCCGGCAACGCCGAGCTGCAACAGTCCTCGACCACGGAACAGCGGGGAGCAAAGGCACAGCCCGGAGGCAGGGAAATAAGATTGGGCAGCAGACCAGGCATAGAATACCCTTTGTGCTTTCTGTCCGCCTCAATGCTGGAAATGCTGTGCATGAGCCCCTGCGTGTACGGGTGCGCAGGATGACGGAACATGGTTTCACGAGAGCCTTCCTCCACCAGCGCACCGGCATAGATGACCCCCACTCTGTCGGCCAGACGGGCCACGATGCCCATATCGTGCGTGATGTAGAGAATAGCCACGTTCGTGCGCGAACGGACTTCTTCCAGAAGTCGCAGAAATTGAATTTCCGTGGTCACGTCCAGAGCCGTGGTCGGCTCGTCCATGATGATGAGATCAGGATGACTGAGCAGCGCCTGAGCAATGGTGATGCGCTGCTTCTGACCGCCGGAAATCTGATGGGGATAGCGCTGCATGATGCTCTTCGGATCGGGGATGTTGATGGCCTCGAGCATGGCAAGGGCGCGCTTCTCCGCTTCGGCACGGGAAATTTTTTCGTGGTAGATGATGCCCTCCATAAGCTGCTCGCCTATGGTATAACAGGGATTCGCCGCCGTATGCGGGTTCTGGAACACCATGCCCACGTGCTTGCCGCGCAGCTTTTCCAGCTGAGCGTGGTTGTACCTCGTGATGTCTTCGCCTTTGAAAAGAATACGGCCGCTTTCGATGCTGCCGTTTTCCGGCAAGTAGCCCATGGCGGCGAAGGCCAGCGTGCTCTTGCCCGAACCGGATTCGCCGATGAGGGCGTAACATTCGCCCCGACGCACCTCAAGGGAGACGTGGCGTACCGCCTGCACCTTGCCGCTTACGGTCTTGAAGGAAATGGAAACGTCGTCGATCTGAAGAAGAGGCTCGGCCATCACACCCTCCCGAGTTCCTTGGGATCAAGGATGTCGCGCAGCCCGTCGCCCAGAAGGTTGAAGGATATGGTCGTGAAGGCAATGGCGAGAATGGGCCACACGATGAGCATGGGAGCCTCGAAGATATACTCGCGCGCCGAGCCGATGATGAGTCCCCAGTCGGGAGTGGGCGGCTGCGTGCCGAGGCCGAGGAAGCTCAGCGAGGATGCCGTCAGAATGACGAACCCCACCTTGATGCTCGCTTCCACGATGATGGGCTGCACTGCGTTGGGCAGAAGCTCCACAAGAAGAATGTACCAGGTGCGCTCGCCGCGCGCCTTGGCGGCTTCAATGAACTCCTCGTTCCGCACGTTGAGGCACGAACTTCGCGCCACTCGTGCGGTTTTCGGTATGCCCGTGATGCTGATGGCCACGATGACGTTCACAAGGCTGGACCCCAGCATGGAAAGAATGAGCAAGGCGAAGAGAATGCCCGGAAAGGCCATGAGAATATCCATGGCGCGCATGATGAACTCATCCGCACGGCCGCCGAGATAGCCGCTGGTCAGCCCGATGAGTCCACCGGCCACGGCGCAGATCACGGACACGCTGAGACCGATGCCGAGAGAGGTACGCGTGCCGAGAATGATGCGGCTGAACATATCTCTGCCGTACTCGTCCGTGCCCATGACGTGTTCGATGCTCGGAGGCGCAAAGCGTTCCTTGGGATTCAGTTTAAGCGGATCGTGAGGGGCGATCATCGGGGCGAACAGCGCAACGATGAGAAGAAGGGAAACAAGAATGCTGCCGACGAAGGCGGAAGGATACCTCCGCAGCGTGGAAAAGACGGTACGAATGCAAGACATGGTTCCTGCCCCCTACTGATAGCGTATGCGCGGATTGACCAGGCCGTAGGCGAGGTCGGCCAGAAAGTTGACCAGGCAGTAGACGCAGGCCACGGTAAGTACGGTGGCCTGAAGCAGCGGTACATCGCGGCTCGTCACGGCATAGACGATGAGTCGGCCGATCCCCGGATAGGCAAAGACCTCCTCAATGACCACGACACTGCCGATGAGGTAGCCGACATCCAGTGCCAGCACGGTAATGGTCGGCATGAGCGCGTTGCGCAGGGCGTGCTTGAACACCACCATGCGGTTGCTCAGTCCGCGCAGGCGGGCGCTGCGCACATAGTCGGACTGCATGACGTGGATCATTTCCGAACGGGTCTGACGCATGATGTGGGCGATGAGCACGATGACCAGCGTCATGACGGGCAGAACGATGTGGGAAAGAGCTTCGGAAAAGTTTTCCGAAAAGGGAACGTAGCCGGCAGACGGGAAGAGATTGAGCACGGGGCCGGCAAAAGCTATGATGAGAAGGGAACCGGTGGCGAATTCGGGAATCGAAATGCCGACGTACGAACTCACCTGAATGATGCGATCCACTGCGCTGTTGCGGTGCAGGGCCGCAAAGACACCGAGCGGTATGGCGATGATGGTCACCAGCACGATGCTGAAGGCGGCCAGGATCGCGGAATTTTTCAGACGGAACAAAAGCAGCGGCAGGATGGGCTGATCCATGGAAAGCGCATGGCCGAAATCACCGTGCAGCACTCCCCAAATCCACTTGCCGTACTGTTCATAGAACGGCAGATTCAGCCCCATCTGGTCCTCAAGTGCACGAAGTGCGTCGTCCGTGGCGAATTCCCCGAGAATGACCTGAGCAAGGTTGCCGGGAAGAACCATGGTGATGGCAAAAATAATGATGGAAATGCAAAAAAGCGTGACAAGCATGAAACAGAAGCGTTTCAATATGTAAACAGGACTCATGTTCTCCCCTTTTCTGCCCTTTAACAACGGGTATCGCGGCAGAGGCGGCGGACACGCCCCCGGCACCCGCCCGAACATATCTTTCGGTAAAGGATGCCGGAAACGTCCGCCGCCGGTCTCGCTGACGTCGGAGTGAGCAATCAGCTCATCCAGACGTTCTCGATGGTAAAGAAGGTGTTTCTCGGGTTACGCACGATGCCGTTGACCTTGCTCTGATGTGCGGAAACAAGATCGAGGAAGAACGGCACACAGGAAGGCACTTCTTCGTACAGCAGTTCCTGGCAGTCGGCAAAGATGGCACGCTGCTTTTCCGGATCGAGCTGCTGACGGGCCTGGAGGACCAGCTGATCGAACTTCTTGTTGTTCCAGCGGGTTTCGTTCCACGAGGCGTCGGAAGTGTACAGAAGCTGGAACAACGCGTCCTCGCAGGACTGCATATTGTAGAAGCCCACATAGAAGTTGGCCTTCTTCCAGTACTGATCCAGGAAGGTGCTGTAGTCCACATGCTGCAGCTTGATGTTCACGCCTATCTGAGCCGCGCACTGCTGCAGCACAATGCCGAGCTTGCCGCGCACGGCGGGTACGGCGGCAATATACATGGGAATGGTGCTGCCCTGACGGAACCCGGCTTCGGACAGCAGCTTCGCGGCCTTCTCAAGATCCTGCTTGCGCTCGGGAAGCTGATGATAGAAGGGATATTCGGGAGAAACGGGGTTGTCGTTGCCTATGCGGCCGAAGCCTTCAAGGCACATATCGAGCGCCATCTGACGATCAAGGGAAAGGCTGATGGCCTGGCGAACACGCATGTCCGTGAACGGCTTCATGTCGCAGCCGAACACCACGCTGGGGAACTGTCCGCTGCCCGTGCGCGTGACCACCATGCCCGCTTCCTTGAGCTTGTCGAGCTGGCTGATGTTGGCCTCGAGCACCCAGTCGATCTGCCCGGTGAGCAGTGCATTGGTTTCCGCCACTGAATCGGGGAAAATCAGCATCTGTACTTCGTCGAGATAGGGCTTTTCACCGTCGAAGTATTCCGGATTGCGATCGAAGATGAGATGGCTGCCCGGCACATATTCACGCAGCTTGAACGGCCCGCTGCCGCAGCCCTTGGAGGCCAGAGAGGCATAATCGCCTTCCAGCACGTCTTTCGGGCAGATCTTCATGCAGGGATAGGCCAGAGACTGAGGCAGGAACGAGAAGGGGTAGGCCGTCACGATGCGGACGGTATACTTGTCCTCCACATCCACGGTAGTAATGGGGCCGATGTTTTTGCGGCCGGGGGAGGCGGTTTCCGCATCCAGCACCTTGCGGATGGACGCCACGACGTCATCGGCGGTCACTTCCTTGCCGGTCTGAAAACGTACGCCCTTGCGCAGACGAAAACGCCAGGTCGTCGCATCCGAACTTTCCCAGGTTTCCGCAAGGTCGGGAACGGGCTTGAGTTCATGGGACAGCTTGACCAGACCGCTGTACATCAGTTCGCCCTGCATGTACTCCGACAGGTTGACGTGCCGGTAGGGATTCAGGGACTTCAGTTCCCGGCTCACGCTGACGCGCAGCGTTCCGCCCCGCTTGGGAGCAGAGGCAAGAGCCAGTCCGGGAACGCCGCACAATGTGACGGCAGCCGCTCCCGCGGCCATTCCTTTAAGGAAGGTTCTGCGGGTAAAGCGATCGTTCTCAAAAAGGTACATGGAAGCCTCCATTAATGAAAAAGCATGCTGGACCGGACTCCCGGTTCCATACTTCCTCCTGTTTTCGGAAAGGCATCCTCCGCCCCATGCGGAAGAAGCCTTTCCGCGATCACACTGACCCGATGATTCCGGGCCGGATGTCATGCCTGAAAGGGAAAGCCGAATGCTGTATAAAATTCTTCCTCAAAGAGTTTTCTCGGGCGGGGATCCGAATAACAGGCCCAGATAGCCGCCCCGGGGCCGTCCGGCGCAAAGTCGAGCGGCGTGTTGGCAATCACGAAAGCGCGGTCGAACGGCTTGTTCAGTGCCGCCGCACGGGTCTTGAGATGCGCGGCGAAATCCTCGGCAAAAACTCGAAGCGCACCGCGAATGCATGCTTCGCCGCGTTCCTGATAGGCGTCGAGCATAGCGGCCGCAATATTCTGAATGATGCGCACGCACAGCATGGTGAATCCTTCCTGTGCCGACACGGGTTCCAGCGGCTTCACCTTTTCCGGAGAAAAGTCGGGATCGAATTCGGCAAAGGCTTCCCGACGTTCCTCTTCAGTCAGATTGCCGGGGCGAAAATACACCGAAAAACGGCAGAAGGAGTCGTTCTGGGTCAGGGTCTGACTCAGGTTCGTCTGAGAATGGGGAGCATAGGCGCCGAACTTGGCATGATGGAATTCCTCACAGTACAGACGGCCCAGACGGAGCCCGTCCATGCTCCGCCACATGTCCGCAATGGGGCAGACAAGCGTTTCCGAAAACCGTTCCTGTTCCGTCAGTCTGATCTTGTTGCGACGGAAGCGGGGATCTCCAGGAAGATCGCCATGACCGAAAAGATTTTCCATATTGAGCTTAAGACCGGCCTTCTTGTGCTTCTCGCGCTGAGCGAGACCGCGATCTATACCAAACTGACGCACGGCTTGACGAAGCAGAGGCTCCGCTTCCAGCCCGAACTGCTGGTCCACGGCCCGGGCAAGGTGAAGGTACAGCTTGGACCATGCGTCCTGATAATTGGCAATTTCCAATTCCGTTTCTCTTGTCATGCCTTTCTCTCCTGGCTGAAAAGAATCCCGAGGATCGGGAATTCTTACTCTTCCTTATGAATTATTTTTATAATAGCTACATCCATTATATTGTCAACGAGCATCTACGCTCTTTGAAAGCATAATATTTTACAGTTATTTATAATAATATAATCAATAAACTATTATATTAACAGTTTATTTCATGAGAAAAAATCCTTCTGTATTTAAGTATTAGAGATATAAAAAATGACAAGTTATAT
>USBZ01000058.1 GCA_900553065.1 uncultured Desulfovibrio sp.
CTATTATTATACGCTATTTCTCGTCAAAATCAACCATTTGTTGTGACAGAGCCTTCGGCATATACGGCGGCAGACTGCGCGAGCTTGTTCTGCGCGTCAAATTCGGCGGTTCGTTGGCGACGGCCGATATGCTCGGCCGTCTCATGGCCGCGCTCTGTCTGGAACATTATGCGCCTTCCGGTCTGCCGGACGTGTTTGTTCCCGTGCCGCTGGATGCAAAAAGACTGCATGAGCGGGGCTTCAATCAGTGCCGCGAGCTGATCCGGTCGGCGGAAAGGATTCTCGGCATGCCCGTCTGCACGGAGATGCTCGTCAAAAGACATGCCTCGGTGCCGCAGGAAGCGTTGAACCGTGAGCAGCGGAAGAATCTGAAACAGCCTTTTGAAGCAATATGCCGGGCGGACGGACTTCATGTTCTTCTTGTTGACGACGTATGCACCACGGGCGCGACGCTCGATCGGGCTGCACGCTGCCTTCTGAACGCGGGAGCATCGCGGGTGGACGTGGCGGTGCTTGCCAGAGCATCCCGACACGAGCCCGTGCGCGGGAGGGCGTCATCCTTGCCATGATGGCCCTTCGCCTGCTATGCATAACGCCGTCAAACGGCGCCGCAGGCGTCAGTCCCATGCAAGGATGCTCCATGTCAGAACTGCCTCTTCGTCCCGATGCCCCGTGGCTGGCCCCGCTGGCCGGCTGGTCCGATCTGCCTTTCCGTCTTCTGTGCCGGGAGCTTGGCGCTGCCGTCTGCTGTACGGAAATGGTCAGCGCCAAGGGGCTTGTCTACGGAGGCCGCAATACCGAGGAACTTCTGGCCACCACGCCGCGTGAAGGGGATACTCTGGAGGATGGAAGCCTTGTTTGCGATCATCCTCTTGTCGTGCAGATTTTCGGGGCGGAAGAGGCGTTCATGGAACAGGCGGTGCGCCTGCTTCAGGAGCGCGGTTTTTCCTGGTTCGACGTGAACATGGGCTGTTCCGTTCCCAAGGTGACGAAAACCGGCGCAGGCGCAGGCATGCTGCGCGATGTGCCCAATGCCCTGCGCGTGGCCGAAGCCGTTATCCGTGCGGCAGGCGAGGGCAGGGCGGGATTCAAGATCCGCCTCGGATGGGATGCGGAACATGAGGTCTATCTCAATCTGGCCCGGCGTCTTGCCGACATGGGTGCAGGCTGGGTGACGCTGCACCCGCGTCATGCGGTACAGGGATTTTCCGGCGTGCCCCGCTGGTCGGCCATAAAAGAGCTGGTTGAGGATCTGCCGGTTCCGGTGGTGGCGAGCGGCGATCTGTTCACTGCGGCCGACGGCATCCGGGTCATCCGTGAAACCGGAGCCGCCACGGTGATGTACGCGCGCGGCGCACTCAGAAATCCCGCCATTTTTGCCGCGCACGGCAATCTTCTGCGGGCAGGGGCGCTTCAGGGCGATATGCCGCCCTCATCGGGACTTTCCAGCGAGAACGCCGCATCCGACGTGCAGCACTCCTGCGATCTGTTGGACGCGCTGCCCGTGAACCGGGAGGAACTTGCTGCCGTCATACGCCGCCATGCCGCTCTTGCCCGGCGTTACGCGCCGCAGCATGCACTCTTGAAAATGCGGACCTTCGTGCCGCGCTACGTCAAGAATCTGGACGGAGCCAGAGCGCTGCGTCAGGAAATCGTGTCCTGCTCCGACTGGGATACGCTCTACGATATTCTGGAACGCCATTTCGGCGATGTGAGAAACTGCCCGCACTGCGGCCGAGGATAGTCATGTCCAGCTCAAGCAAAATCAATCTCTGTGATCTGCCGTACCCCGCCCTTGAACGTTTCATCGTGGACGAGCTCGGCTTCAAGAAATTTCGTGCCATGCAGCTGTGGCAGTGGATCTGGGTGAAGAACGCCTCCGGCTTCGATGCCATGACCGACATCTCCCAGTCGGACCGGGCAAAGCTGGCGGAAAAGGCTGAGATCCGCTGGCCGTCCATTGCCGACGTGCGCGTCAGTTCCGATGGAACCACCAAGTTTCTGCTGGAGCTTGCCGACGGAGAACTCATCGAAACGGTGCTCATTCCGAGCGACGCGCCCAAGCGCCCCAACGACGTGACGGTGCGCATGACGCAGTGCGTCTCCACGCAGGTGGGCTGTGCCATGGCCTGTTCCTTCTGCAGTACGGGCAAGCTCGGCTTCCGCCGCAACATGACGATGGGCGAAATTCTCGGACAGGTGCAGGTGGCCCGCGCCTACATGAACGACACTCAGCCGGAGCGGCCCATCATACGCAATCTCGTGTACATGGGCATGGGCGAGCCTCTGCTCAATCTTGCCACGGTCATGGATTCCCTGAGAACGCTGGAGCATCCCAAGGGACTGGCCTTTTCTCCCCGGCGCATCACGGTGTCCACCTGCGGCATTGAATCCGGCATGCGGGAATTCGGCGACAGCGGTCTGGCTTTTCTTGCCGTATCGCTCCATGCTCCCAATCAGCCTTTGCGGGAAAAGCTCATGCCGCGCGCCGCGCACTGGCCGCTGGATAAGCTCATCGAGGCTCTGGAAAATTATCCGCTCAAGACCAGGGAACGCATCACTCTTGAGTATCTCGTCATTGCCGGGGTCAACGATCAGCCGGAACATGTGAAGCAGCTGGCGCGCATCTGTGCCCGCCTCAAGGCCAAGCTGAATCTGATTCCCTACAATCCCACGCCGGGCACGCCGTACAAGGCTCCTTCTCCCGAAGAGCTGCTGCGTTTTGAAAAGGCGCTCTGGGCCAAGGACATTACGGCCATTGTCCGCAAGAGCAAGGGACAGGATATTGAGGCGGCCTGCGGTCAGCTCCGTGCGGCGCACGACGCTGCGGCGGCACAGAACGCCGCTGATCCTGCCTGACGCGTCGAAAAGGCGTTTTTGAAGGCGGCTTCCGGCCATGCGGCGGAGACCGCTATTTGCGCATTACCGTGGAACTCCAGCACAGAAGAGAGCCGAATACGACGACGGCAACGCCCTTCCAGAATGCGCCGTCAAGGTGCGCGCCTATCCATACCGTGGCGAAAAGACAGGAAAGAACGGGCGTGAAGTAGGAGGCGATGGCAAGAACGGTGATGTTGCCCCTGGTTACGCCGTAACTCCATGCCGCATAGGATCCGCCTACGGCCACGGCTCCGATGATGACGCTCACCCAGCCCATGAGCGAAGCATGGGAAAGGTCGCCGTAGCCTGCGGCCCAGAGACTGGAAAAAATGACGGTATCGATGAGAAAGACGATGAGCGTGGGATTTTCGCCGCCGGACCAGGCTCTCGTCAGATTGGAATAGGCCGCCCATGCAACGGCGCCGCAGAAGGCGAGGAAATAGCTCCAGGGATTCTGTCGGATGTGCAGCATGATCTGTGCAGGCTGTATGCCCTGTTCTCCGCCGAGAACCAGCATGACGCCGATGAAGCTGATCACCACGCCGGGAGCCAGCCACCAGCGGGCCTTCTGTCCGTTGAACAGCACGGCGAACAGCACAACAAGGCACGGCCACAGATAGTTGACCATGCCCACTTCCACGGTCTGCTGGCCGCCGTCGGAAAGATAGAGCGACAGTGCAAAGCAGATGGAGCAGATATTCGCCGTCGGGAGGCCGAACCAGAGATATTTTTTCGGAAAGGCGCTCAGTTTCGGACGCCCGAGAAAGAAGACGAGGAAGAGGCATGTGGCCAGATAGAGCATGGTGAGGCCTGCCGCCAGACCGAACTGTTCCGTGATGTTGCGTACGATGCCCACGGACATGCCCCAGCAGGCGGGGGCTGTAAGGCCGATGAGCGTGGCCTTGTGACTGGCAGAGGGAAGAAAGGACATGACAGACTCCTCGCAGACGAAAGATGCGTTGCCCTTGTGCCAGTTTCCCGCTTTTTGTCAAGCTTGGAAATGATCCTGAGAAAACAGCCGGTTGCGTTTTTTGTTGCAACAAATGGGAAGGCTGATTCGGCAGAAGAAGGGAACATTCGTCTGCCGGGCTGGCGATGGATCCGCATGTTCCTGTTCATTCACCGGAATATGATTTTTGGGCTTGACAGAAAGGGAAGAGTAGTTCAAATTCAAATTTAGATTTGAGATGGCTGGAAACAGCGTTTCCCGTACTATGGGACAAATTTCGCTCGTGGCGCGCTCTGGATATTACCTCTCCATTCCATTGTCGCGCGGGCCGCTTGCAGGGGAAGGACGGTGAGGACGTCGTGAAAGAGATACGCATGACGCCCGCCACCCCTCGGCGGCCGTGAAGGTTCCGGGGCATGGCCGTCCACGCTGCCCCGGCCTTTTTTTATGCCGTTTTTACCGTTGCATTTCAGGCTGAGCCGTTGCGGCCCGGCTGATCTTGCCGTATGCTTGATGCAGCGTCCCATGACGAGAGGTTCCCCCGTATGCTTTTTTTCTCCCGCAAGAAACACTCGCGCGAGGACGGCGAGTCCACGCGTCGTCAGATTCTCGAAACGGCCGTACGGCTTTTTGCCGAACACGGCTATGCCGATACCACCAGCAAGATGATCTGCCGGGAGGCGGGCGTCAACATTGCGGCCGTGAACTATTATTTTGGCAGCAGAGACGATCTGTATCGCGCCGTGCTCGACGAGGTGCATGAGCACATCGTGAACGAGCGTCAGATGGAGCTCATCACGTCCGCCGAGCTTTCCGTGGAGCAAAAGCTGGAACGTGTGCTCGATGCCTACATTGCCGCCGCCTATGACGGCGAGGGCTGGTATACCAGAATCTGGGCGCATGAGCTTATTTCTCCGTCGCCGCAGGGCGGAGCCGCATTTCTTGCGGGCACGTTGTCAAAGGAAAAGAGCATAAGTTCCCTGCTTTCGGAAATGACGGGCATTCCCCGCGAGGATCCGGCGCTTCAGTGCTGCATCATTACGGTGATGGCTCCCTATCTTCTCATGCTCTGTGTTCAGCGGGACATGGCCCGCGTGCTGACGAAGGTGTTTGACTATCGCAAGGAAGATGTGAACCGTCATTTCAAGCTGATGCTCTTCGATGCGCTGCGTTCCTTCGGCGCGCGCTATGCGGCGGGCGAACTTCCTGCCGTAACGAGAATGGACGATGCCGGGGAGGCCGAGAACGATCGTGCGTAGATTCGCGGCGTTTTTTGTGCTGCTTCTCTGTCTGACCGGGCAGGGCTGTGCCGTTTCCCGCCGACCTTCCGTGGAGGAGATGGCCGGAGCCATGATCATGACGGGCTTCCACGGTACGGAGGCCCCGCCTTCCGTGCTGCAGGCGATATCAGAGGGGAAGATCGGCGGCATTATTCTTTTTGAAAGAGGAAAGAAGCCGGGAGAGGCGTACAATATCGAATCTCCCGTACAGCTGAAACGTCTTGTGGATTCTCTTCAGAACGCCGCGCCGCGCACGCTGCTCGTGGCCGTGGATCAGGAAGGCGGTCAGGTGCGCCGCCTGAAGACGACGAGGGGATTTTCCGCGCTTCCTTCCGCCGCAGCGATGGGGCGGATGGAAACCTCCGAGGTATGGAATTTCGGCTATCGTGCCGGCAGGGAAATGGCGTCTCTCGGCATTAACGTGGACCTTGCGCCCGTGGCCGACATCCGCCGTTCCAGACGGAGCCCCGGACTCGGCGATGCCGGGAGACTGTTCGGCGATGACCCGGAAAAGGTGACGCGTCAGGCGCTGGCCTTCGGAGACGGGCTGTTTCAGGCAGGGGTTCTGCCGGCGCTCAAGCATTTTCCCGGTCTGGGCAGCGCGGGAAAGGATTCCCATCTTTCGCTTCCCGATGTGACGGACAGCTGGAGCCGGGATGAACTTATTCCCTACAAAACCGCCTTCGTCGGAGACTGGCCGGGCATGGTGCTCGTGGCACACGTCTACAACCGGAATTTTGATGAGAACCTTCCATCTTCGCTTTCTCCCGCCGTTGTGGACGGTCTTCTTCGTGAAGAACTGGGCTGGAATGGCGTCGTCATCAGCGACGATCTGCAGATGGGAGCCGCTTCCAAGGGGCACTCACTGGAAGAGCGCGTTCGTCTGGCGCTGCTTGCAGGCAACGATATTCTGCTTTTCGGCAATCACCTGGAGTATGATCCTCTGCTGCACGAGCGTCTGTTTCAGGCTGTGATGGCGCTGGTGAAGGAAGGCGTGGTGCCTGTGGAGCGGCTGAAGATTTCCTGGCGGCGCATTGAAGCCATGAAGGAAAGACTGGCGGAGGCGCAGAAGGCGGCCGCCTCAAAGTAAGATTCGGCCGCATGCCTTCCGGATCCTGTTCGGTACCTGTTCGTAAGTCCGAAGTTTTCGCGGCATTCGTACCGAACCGGAAAACGGCCCGGTTCAGAGGCTTTACTTCCAGTATTCGGCATGAGGCGCCGCGTCGGCAAGACTGTCGATCGGCAGCGTGACCGTAACGACGCCTTCCGACCACGGAGCAACCTGATAGGGGCTGAAGTACAGCGTGATACCGTCCGCGGTCAGCAGAAAGGTCTGAAAGTTTTCAGGTTCGGGTTCCGTGCCGGGGGTCACCATGTCCGGAGGCAGACCCCGGCCGAGGAGTTCCCGTCTTGCCTGTTCGCTGAGAAGGCGCAGAGCCGTATCCGGCTTGGCGAAGAGATCGGCAAGATCAAAGGCCCTTCCCTCCGGAACGGTGTAGTTCTGAGCGATCACGGCAAGATTGCCGTGCGCGCCGCCGAGATACTGATAGACCTGCCACAGAACGGCCGCCGTTTTGCCGTTGCCGGAAATCGTGCCCGTAAGTGCCATTTCATACGGGTGCTGCACAAAGTCGGGATCACTTTTCCGCAGCTCCTCAAGCGCAAGATATTCTTCCTGAGCCAAAGCACGGAACGTCTTTACGGCGTCCTGCACCAGAGAATCGGAAGCCTCGTCGGGCAGGGCCATGCCGAATCGCTGCCAGGAGGCCTCGATGTTCAGTGTCGTTGAATGTTCCGTGTATTTTGACACGGCCGGTTCCGAGGCTGCCGCAGAAATCGACGTGACCGCAGCAAGCAGGCAGCAGGCAAGGGCGAGGGGAAGAGACTTCATGGCGATCTCCGCATGGGGAAGAGGTTCAGCTGTCGAGTCGTGCTGCGGGATGACCGCGCATGACTTCATGAAAGCGTGGACAGGTTCTTTCGTGGTCGTTGATGATGCCGCAGGCCTGCAGCATGGAATAGATGGTGATGCTGCCTACATAGCGGAATCCCCGTTTCTTGAGCTGAGCGCTTATGCGGTCGGAAAGCTCGTTGCTCGGGGGAACGGCATGCGCATGGCTTTCATAGATCAGCATGCGTCCATCCGTGAAGTTCCACAGCCAGGAATGAAAGGAGCCGAACTCCTGCTGCACGGCGAGAAAGGCCTGAGCATCGGCAATCAGTGCTTCTACTTTGCGCCTTGAGCGTATCATGCCCGGTTCCGCCAGCGCGGCCTCTATGTCCTTTTCCGTGAAGCGGGCCAGCTTTTCCGGATCGAATCCGGCCAGACAGCGGCGGAATATCTCCCGCTTTTTCAGCATGAGCAGCCAGTTCAGGCCGCACTGCATGACCTCCAGCGCCAGATGCTCGAAAAGGACGCGGTCGTCATGAACGGGCACTCCCCACTCCGTATCGTGGTAACGGCGCAGGAGATCGTCGCTCAGGCTCCAGGCGCAGCCGCTGTTTTCCATGATGTTCTCCTTTGCGCCATAGTGCCCCGTTTTTCCCATGAAGTACAGCCTCGGCTTGACAGGGAAAAGGTCCGCGCCTACACATGGGCAGCTCTGCGCCCGGAGGATGGAAAACCGGTGTCGGAACGTATTTTTGCTTCGGGCACACAGGGCATGGCGCGGAAAAAGTGCCGCGCCGACAGGAGATGAACCATGAAAATGCCGTCCGTCGGGCCGAGATGGGCCTGTTCTTTTTTCTTCGCCGTCGTGGGTATCGTCTACGGCAGCGTCATGTCCCGTATGCCGGCCCTCAAAGCGCAGGCTGCCTTGAGCGATGCCGACGTGGGCGTCATGCTCCTGTGCATGGGGCTGGGAGGTCTTGTGTCCTTCCCTCTGGCAGGCTGGGCGATTTCCCGTACGAGCTGTCGCCGGGTGCTTATTCTGGTTTCTGCGGCGCTTATTCTGCTTTTTCCCTGCATGGGGCTGATTTCCGGATTTTTTTCGGCCTGCGCACTTTTCGCCATGCTGGGTTTTGCCATAGGCATGAACGATGTGGGCATCAACGCCGGATCCATTCTGGTGGAAACGTTCATGCACCGGGCCGTCATTTCCTCCATGCATGCGCTGTACAGCCTGGGCGGTCTGCTGGGCGCTCTGGCGGGATCCTGCATGGCTGCCCTGAACGTGACGCCGCTGGGGCACTTCTTTGCCGTGGCCTGCGCGCTTGCCTGTCTGATGCCGTTTTTTGCCGCGCAGCTTCTGCAGGATTCTCCGCGCCCCGGCCCGAAGAACGGCAGACTGACGCGTCCCCCGCTCTGGGTGCTCATTTTCGGCCTGCTCATGCTCTGTTCCTACTCCTCGGAAGGTTCGGTGGGAGAGTGGGGCGTGCTTCTTCTGCATGAAGTCAAGGGTGCCTCGGAGCATACGGCCGCGCTGGCCTATGCGGCCTTTTCCGTGGCCATGGTGGTCATGCGCTTTTTCGGTGACCGGCTGCGTGAGCATTTCGGCGATGCGAGACTGCTGCGTGTGTGCTCCGGCTGCGCGCTGGCAGGCATGATTCTGACGCTGCTTTCTCCCTGGCCTTTGGTCTGTCTTGTCGGTTATGCCTTCATGGGACTGGGCCTTTCGGTGAGCGTGCCCATTCTGTTCAGCGCGGCGGGCAGACGAAAGGATCTTCCCACCGGCACGGTCACGGCTTTTCTTTCCATGCTGGCCGCAAGCGGGCAGTTGTTCATTCCTCCGCTCATCGGCATGCTTGGCGCCGTGGTCGGACTGCAGGCTGCCATGAGCGTGGTGGTTCTTCTGTGCGCCATCATGTTTCTGGGGGCGGGCATCGTCAGGCAGTAGTGCTTTTCTTTTGAACAGAGGATCCGTTTCGCAGCGCGGAACGGCAGAGTACGACAAGAAGGCCGGCTCCCGGGGGAGCCGGCCTTTTCATATCCTTCCGCCAGGGGGACCGGCGATCTTCCGGAATGACAGAGAAGAGCGGCGGTAGCGGCAGGATAAAAGTCCGAGTTTTCTGACAGTAGGTATGCGCCGATCAGGCGGCGCTCAGTCTTTTAGAACTTGTAGCGGAAGTTCAGAGCGGCGCGCCAGGCGTTGGAGTAATCGTTGCTCTGACCTTCGGCGTTCTTCCAGACGCTGCCGTCGATATCCTGGAAGGCATAGCTCAGTTCCAGAACGGAGACGAAGTTCTTGTAGATCTGGTAGGAAGTGTCGAAGTCCAGTTCCACCACATGGTCCTTGGTGGTCAGGTAGTTCGCGGGAGACACGGAACCGCCGTACACGTTGTTGATGATGTTGGGCATGTTGCTGCTGTTGGTGCCGCGGAAGTAGGACACGCGCAGGTCATGGGAAAGATCGTCGATGAAGCTGATCTTGTTGAGCTGGGCGCTGATACCCCAGGTGCCGCCGGCGCTGCCGTTGTCGATGGTGTTGGCGATGTTGAAGCGGCCCTTGAAGTAGGTGCTCGCGCCGGGCTTGAAGCCGCCGGAAAGGTACAGGGGCTGTTCGGAACCGTTGGTCACCTTGCTGTCGTCGCCGGAAGCGTACCAGCCTTTCACCGCAGGCACGAACCAGGGCAGTCTGTATTCGGCCAGGGCGGCCACATACCAGCCTTCGCGTTCCGTGGAGGCGTTGTCGTTCTTCGTGCCGCTGTAATAGAAGTCCAGAGCGAGGCGCAGAGGATCGAAGAGCGTCATTTCGCCGCCGATGCCGGCAAACCACACGGTGGAATCGGAACCGTCGGGCGTGGCGACCAGCGTGCCGTTGTCCCAGCTCAGTTTGTTCATGCCGTTGAAGGGCAGAAGACCGGAGGCGGTGGAACCGGCGTTGCCGACATTGTCGAAGTCACGGCCGCCGCGGCCCACCATGCCCCAGGGAGTGAGGCGGAAGTAGTCGTACTTGAGGTCGCCGATGAGGCCGAAGAGATCCACGTCGGCGTCGTCGTAGTCGTATTCGCCGTAGGCGTTCTTCAGCGGATCGGATACGGCGCGCATCCAGAAGGCGTTGGCGGAGAAGGTGTCGGTCAGGGGCGCGGAGATGAAGACACCGGTGGCGGGATCATCGAGCACGGGGCTGCCGGCCACATAGTTGGGCAGCAGCACTTCCTGCTGACCCATGCGGATATGGACGTCGGTCTGGGGAATCATCCAGTCGAGGTACGCGAGACGCGTGGAGATGTTGGTGGCACGGGTGCCGAGGGCGCCGCCGTCGTTTTCCATCTTTCCGGCACCCTTGTAGGGGCCGCCCCAGGTGAAGATGCCTACCTGGGCCTGATAGAAGGCGGAGAGCTGCTCGGACATGGTGAAGTCCATGCCGAGACGCAGACGCTGATAGACGTCAAAGTGATGCGAGTTCATTTCCCGGCCGGTATTGTGGCGGTAATCGGAGGAATCCATGAAGGAGTTGTCGCCGTTGATGCCGCTCGAACCGCTGAAGGAAAAGTCATACATGCCGCTGATCTTGACGTCGACAGCGGAAGCGCCGCTTGTTGCGGTCAGGGTCATGCCCGCCGCCAGCATGAGGGTAAGAAGTTTCTTCATACTATACCTTCCCACTGTTTTTCTTGAATTCCCTTTGCATGGACAACCTTCCATGCAGTGCAAAGAAATGAGGGATCAAGGTTCAATGCCTTGTATGAAAGGCATGGGTAAGGTATAGTTTCTTTTTTATGACGATAACAATATTATATTCGTTATAAAGTTCAGTTTTTTACACGTTATTATACGGAAATGTATTATATAATAATGTTACATTATATAGTGTTAAAGTGTATTATTGTAATTGAGTTCTATATGAATGTGGTGTTATTGGAGAATTCCTGAAAGAGAAGGTCTATGCATGCGGCGCTCTGAGGCGGCAGGTGACGCCGTCTTCTGGTAATGAGGGAATACTGCCTGAGCCCTCCGGGGCCGGGCAGAGGATAGATGTCCAGAGAATCGGCGCAGTGACGCACGGTGAAGTCTTCAAGAATGGTGACGCCCATGCCGGCCTGCACATAGGCCAGAATAACGGCGGAGTTGTTGGCCGTGGCGGCGACGGCAGGCGTGGCACCGCTTTTGAGCAGTTCGTCCGTGACCACTCTGCTCAGGGTGCTGGCCGAGGAGAAGGCGACAAACGGAACGCCGTTCAGCTCGTGGGAATCCCGCAGAAAGCCCTGTTCGTCGCGGGCAAAGGTTTTATCCGGCGGACTGACCAGCACCAGACGGGAAAGAAAGAGGGGATGCGCCTCAATGGTGGAGGGGAATTCCGTTCCTGCAATGATGCCGAAGTCTATGGAGGAGCTGTTGACCATGTCCAGCGTGAAGCTGGATTCTCCGCCGGATTGAAGCGTGAATCGCGTTTTCGGATGTTGCTGATGGAAACGGGCCAGAGGGGCGGCAATGATGTTCGCCGCCACGCTGTGCGTGGTGGAGAGGGATATTTCACCCTTGTAGTCCGTCTGGGAACCACACCCCACTTCACAGCGGATTTCCTTGACCAGATCGAACATGGTGATGGCTTTTTCATGGAGCAGTCTGCCTTCGGCCGTCAGCTCCATGCTTTTGTTGCGCCGGTGAAAGAGCTGCACGCCGAGCTCCGTTTCCAGACACTGCACCAGATAGCTGACGGCAGGCTGTCTGAGACCGAGACTTTCCGCCGCCTGAGACATGTTGCCGCACTCTGCCACGGCGTAAAAGCCGCGAAGCCATTGCAGAAAATTGCCGTTGAAGGAATCGATCATGGCCGCTCCCGAGATACCGTTTTGAGTGCTCTGTATAAGATAATTATCTCACAAAGTTGGGGACAAGTATCAAAGTTCTCTATATATCAATCAGTAAATTTTATCAATAATTGTTTTGACAAAAAAAATGGCTCTTGACTAGCTGAGAGGATGTTCTCTGAGCATTTTTAACACCAAAAGATA
>USBZ01000059.1 GCA_900553065.1 uncultured Desulfovibrio sp.
GAAGCCGGGCATCCGCAGGAGGATGCATGATAGCCAATATGCCCACTTCGACGTTCCTCCTCTACATCGGAGCGTTTCTGGTCCAATTCGTATTCGTCATAGGCTACGGCATCTGGTGGTGCCTCCAGGACAGAACCCCATCCGACAGAAACAAACGGAACTAGCGGAGATCGCACGCCATGATGATAGCCATACTTGTCGTTTACTTCGCCCTCATGCTGTTCATCGGATATCTTGCGTCGAAGAAGGTGCGGGATTCCAGAGATTATTTTCTCGGCGGCAAGGGATTCGGTCCCTGGTTCACGGCCTTCAAGTTCGCCGCCACATGGGAGAGCGGCGTCAAGCTGGTGGGCAGCCCGGGCATGGCCTGGAATGCCGGCTGGTCTTCCATGGCCATGGGCATAGGCACGCCGCTTTGCTATTTCTTCTCCTTCCGCGTCTTCGGACAGCGTCTTAAGCTGGCCTTTGACCATTTCAACGTGCTCACCCTGCCCCAGATGCTGGAAAAGCGCTACAACTGCCGTGCCATCCGCGTCGTGGCCGCCGTCGCCATTCTCATCGGTCTCGGCGGTTCTCTGGTCGCCCAGTTCAAGGCCACGGGAGAAATCTTCTCCGCCATCCTCGGACTGGATTATATGCATGGTCTGTTCATCGGCGCCATCATCGTGGGCGTCTACTGCATCATGGGCGGCTACCTCGCCTCGGTATGGACCGACTTCATCCAGGGCATCATCATGGTCTTCGGCTCCATCGCCATTTTTGTCGCCACTGCACACGCGGCCTTCGGCGGCGTTTCCTCCGATCTGCTTTCCCAGATAAATGCGGCGCTCGGCTCCATTGATCCCAATCTTCTCGACATCACGGGCGGCGGCAAGATGAGCTGGGCCAACCTGTTCATCATTCTTGCCATCACCATGCTGGTGGGCATCGCCATGCCGCAGCAGAGCGTGGCCATCTTCTCCATGCGCGACGTGCGCACCGCCCGCGTGGCCATGATCGTGTGCGTGGTGTTCTCCGCCATCCTCGCCTGGACGCTGGTGCTTACCGGCATGATGAGCCACATGGTGTTTGCTCCGGGGGAAGTGAAGAATCCCGATCTTGTCATCCCGCTGCTCATTCCCAAGGTGCTCTCGCCTCTGATGGGCGGCCTCTATCTTGCCGCGGTGCTTGCCGCCATCATGTCCACCGTGAGCGGCTCCATCGTGGTGGCGGCCTCCTCGCTCACGGAAGACATCTTCAAGCTGGTCATTCCTCAGCGCTATGAGCGGCACCCCATGTTCTACAACCGTGTCGGTGCGACCATCTTCGTGCTGCTTCCGCTGCTTTTCGCCATCAAACCTCCGACCATCATCTTCTGGATCGGCGTGTTCGCCTTCGGATTTCTGGTCTTCACCTTCCTCATGCCCATGATCGGCGTCATCCTCATCCCGAATGCCACCAAGCAGGCGGCTCTTGCACAGATGGTGAGCATCATGTTCATCATTCCGATATGGACCATCTGGCTGCAGGCTCCTACGGGCATCCCGGCTCTTCTGGTCGGACTCATCGGCGCTCCGCTCATCTTCTTCGTCGTGAACTCCATATACAGAAAAAACGAACTTGATCCGGACATCAGCAGTCTGTGGGAAAAATTCCGGCAGCTCTGACGTTGACGAACAACTGCCCCGTCCGGGCAGACCGTCCCCTCCCGCCCGGACACCCTTCCGCCAAATTCAGGCCCGCGGGCCATGCCCGTCCCTTACCTTCATAAAAACTAGAGGATATCCTTATGTACCGTGCTCTGCCTGAACCGTTCCGCTTCAAATCCATCGAACGCATCCACCTTCCCAGCAAGGAAGAACGCGAACAGGCCCTCAAGGACGCTCACTACAATATGTTCGCCCTCAAGGCGAAGGACGTCTACATCGATCTGCTCACCGACTCCGGAACCGGTGCTCTCAGCAAGGAACAGTGGGCGGCCCTCATGCTGGGTGACGAATCCTATGCCGGCGCCGACAGCTTTTACCGCCTCAAGGACTCCGTCAAGGAAGTCATGGGCTTCGACTATGTGATTCCCACGCATCAGGGTCGCGCCGCAGAAAACATTCTCATCGGCTCTCTGGTGAAGCCCGGGGACTACATTCCCATCAATATGCCCTTCGACACCACCCGCGCCCATATGTTCAACGCGCAGGCCACGCCCGTGAACTGCGTGGTGGATGCCGCCTTCCAGCCCGAACTGGAACAGCCCTTCAAGGGCAACGTGGACCTCGCCAAGCTGGAAAGCGCCCTCAAGGAACACGGCGACAAGATTCCCTTCGTCATGGTGACCGTGACCAACAACTCCGGCGGCGGCCAGCCCGTCAGCCTGCAGAACCTGCGCGACGTCAGCGCCATGGCCAAGAAGTACGGCAAGAAGCTGTTCCTCGACGCCGCCCGCATGGCGGAAAACGCCTTCTTCATCAAGGAACGCGAAAAGGAATGCGCCGACATGAGCATGGCGGCCATTCTCAAGGCCATGATGGATACCGCCGACGGCGCCACCGTGTCCTGCAAGAAGGACCCGATGGTCAATATCGGCGGCATGGTCGCCCTGCGTCATGAGGAAGACTACATGAGCCTCCTGCCCCGCGTGGTGCTGTTCGAAGGCTTCATCACCTACGGCGGTCTGGCCGGACGTGATCTCGACGCCCTGGCCGTCGGTCTGCGTGAAATGACCGACGAAGAATACATGGCCCACCGCCTCAGCCAGATCCGCATGCTCGGCGACATGCTCATCGAAGGCGGCGTTCCGATCATCCGTCCCGTGGGCGGCCACGCCATCTTCATCGATGCCGGACGCTTCCTGCCCCACATTCCTCAGAAGTACTTCCCGGCCGACGTGCTCTCCATCGAAATCTACCGCGAAGGCGCCGTGCGCGGCGTGGGCCTCGGCGCCCTGGCCTTCGAAGACAAGGATCCCGTGACCGGCGAAAAGATCATGCCCAAGCTGGAACTGTACCGCATGGCCATTGCCCGCCGTACCTACTCCAACAGCCACATGGAATACCTGGCGCAGACCGTCATCAACGTGTACAAACGCCGCGAATCCATCAACTACGGCCTCAAGCTCACCTACGAGCCCCCGGTTGCCGGCATCACCCACTTCCTCGCCCGTCTGGAACCCTTCGCCCTGTAATCTGACGAACGTCGTCCTCTGAAACACGAAGCCCCGGCACGATGTGCCGGGGCTTTTTTCGCCTGCAAACGCCCGCCGGAAAAAACGCAAGGGTGCCCGCCTCAAGATGTCTTCCTTTCCTTAAATCAGGCACAACGGAAGAAGCACGCCCGGCGTTCAGAGACCGCGCTCCGGATACAAAAAAGCCCCACAAGGCATTGGCGGCCTTACGGGGCTTTATGATGGCAAAGCTGGCGGAAGCGTATAGGAGTCGAACCTACCTCAGACCTCTCAGCCTGACACTGGTTTTGAAGACCAGGCGCAACACCGGTTACGAGACGCCTCCGTGGGGGAAAATAGAGGAAACGCCTGCCGCCGTCAAGCTCGGACATTTTCTTTCCCTTCTCATCCTTGCATTATGGGCAAAGAAGCCTTATCGTCATACTGAATCCGCAGAAATATTGCGGTAAACCTTGCCATCAATCCCTTCGGGAGGACGTTTCATGAATAATGCTTCTCATGACCAGGTGCAGAGCTACGCACGTTCCAGCGTTGCCGTCTACATGCAGCAGGTCTACCTGTGGATGACGGTCGCCCTCGGCGTTACCGCCCTCGCCGCCGTGTTCACGGCTTCCAACATGGCCATCATGCAGTTCCTCTTCACCAACACCATCATGATGATTCTGCTCATGGTGGCCGTCATCGGCCTTTCCATGTTCATCACCGCCAGAATACACGTTCTTTCCTCCGGTACCGCCACGGGACTGTTCCTGCTGTATTCCGCGCTCATGGGCGTGTTCCTCGGCCCGGTGCTTCTGGTGTATACCGGCGCTTCCGTGGCTCAGGCCTTCATCGTCACCGCCGGCATGTTCGGCGGCATGAGCGTATTCGGCATGGTCACCAAGCGTGATCTCTCCGGCATGGGCAGCTTCATGATGATGGGTCTGTGGGGCATTCTGCTGGCCAGCATTGTGAACGCCTTCATCGGCAACAGTGCCGTGGATCTCACCATCAGCGTGCTCGGCGTGATCATCTTCACCGGTCTGACCGCCTACGACACCCAGAAGCTCCGCATGATGGGTGAAAGCGCCCCCGTCGACGACAGCCTGGCCATGCGCCGCGGCGCCCTGCTCGGCGCGCTCACGCTGTACCTCGACTTCATCAACATGTTCCTCATGCTCCTGCGCCTCTTCGGCAACCGCAACAGCTAAAACAACCAGCGGCCCGGAAGAGTACCCGCACGGGATTCTTCCGGGCCTTTTCTGCTTTTCCGCTTTTCCTCTCCTGTCGGATCAACGTTTTTCCGCAGGCCTTCCCCCTGCCTTTTCGGACTCTGCCATGAAAAAGGTACGGATCACCGTTCTCAAAACAACGCTTGACGAAGAGCTGGCCCGTGAATATGGTGCCGACGGCCTCGGCCCCTGTCCCATGCTTCGGGCCGGTCAGGTCTTTTATGCCGACTACGCGAAACCGGATCATTTCTGCGACGAGGCATGGAAGGCCATATACCAGTATGTTTTCGCCCTTGCCCACGGTACGGGCAACGAACTTTTCTACTACGGCGACTGGATCAGAGTACCGGGAACGGCCATCTGCAGCTGCAATGACGGCCTGCGTCCCGTCATCTTCAAGCTGGAACGCACGGAAGAAGAAGCCGTGCTCAACTACACGCCCGTAACATCCGCCGCAGACAAAAAGGCCTGATCCCCTTCCGCCGGACACCCATCCGAACCAGAACCACTTTTCCGCCCGGTGCCGACATGGCAAAACGCCATCCCCTTCAGAACGCCCTTGCGCCGCTGCTGCTGCCTTTGTCCCTGCTTTACGGAGCCGGAGGACGGATCCGTCGCGCGCGCAGCAGCCGCTCTCCCAACCGCTGGAAGCCCTCGCGGCCATGCGTTTCCGTAGGCAACATCTCCTGGGGCGGCACGGGCAAGACTCCCGTCACGGACTGGCTGCTCGACGATGCCGCCAGACGCGGCCTTCGCGTCGCCGTGCTCACGAGAGGCTACGGAGCAAAACCGTCCCATCTTCCTCTGCGCGCCGCCGCCGGAGTTCCGGCCTCGGAATGCGGCGACGAACCCCTCATGCTGGCGCTCCGGCATCCCGATGCCGTCATCATGGTCGATCCCGACCGCAACAGGGCCGGACGCCTTCTGGAAAACACTTCGCCCCCTGATCTCTATCTTCTGGACGACGGATTCCAGCATCTTTCCACAGGGCGAGACCTTGATCTCGTGCTTCTCGATCAGGACGACGTGCGCCTGCATCCGGCTCCGGGCCATCAGCCTTCCAACTGGAACCGCATCATCCCGGCAGGCAGCTGGCGGGAACCCGTCTCCGCGCTGCAGGACGCGGATGCCTATCTCATCAAGGCCGAACCGGAAGACTGGCCGGTGCTGACCGAAGCCCTTCGCATGAGGCTGAAACAGTGGCCGCGTCCGGTCTTTGCCTTCCGCATGGCTCCGGTCGGGCTGCGTCCTGCCGCTGCCGATCTGCAGGATCAGACGCCGCTTCTGGAAGCTTCCGCCATTCAGGGGCCGTATGTCTTTGCCTGCGGCATAGGCAATCCTTCGCAGGCTCTGCACACGGTCACCTCGTTTTTCGGACGCGCTCCGGAGCGCATGCTGACCTTCCCCGATCATCACGACTTCAGCAGGGAAAAATCCGGCTTTGAAAGCATCAAGCTCCCGCTGGTATGCACCGGCAAGGACGCCGTCAAGCTGGCCGCGCTGCATCTGCCTGTGCCCTGCTTTTCTCTGGAGGTTTCCGCGCATTTTTTTGCCTCTCTCAGCGCGGAAGAACTGACCGGCAGCGGACAGGAGGCGTCCGTATCCTTTGAACTCTGGTGGGAGAACTGGCTGCGGAATCATCTGAACTGAGTAATTCCGCCCCTCTCCCCGAAAAATTCAGCAAAGTCACGCGCGCCATGCGCCCGTGCATTCTTACCATGAAACGACAGGAAGATTTCGACGAACAGCTTCTGTTCGACATTCTCAAACGTGCGGGACGCCCTCTGCGTCTCGACGACATTCTCCGCACCGGAGGCTTTTCCCGCAAACTCAAGCGGGACATTCTGGAGGCTCTGCACGATCTGGCCCGCAACGGGGAGCTCGTGCGCCTTGAAGGCGGAAGCTGGGTGCCGGTTGAAGCGCTCAGAAAGCGCCGCGGCATTCTTGCCGCCCAGCGCTCCGGCGCGGCGTTCGTCACGCCGGAAAACACCGCAGCCAGAACGGGACAGGACATCTACATAGCCCCGGAAAACGTGGGCGACGCCTGGAACGGCGACGTGGTGGACGTCATGCTTCTGCCCATGAAGCGCGGCTCCCTCAAAAAGCAGGAAGGAAGAGTCGTCGCCGTGGTGAGCCGCGGTCAGACGGAAATCGTGGTCCGCGTCATCGGACGCGGCGATTCGGATCAGACGCTGCTCTGCCGCCCTGCCGACTCCCGTCTCAACTTCGACGTGCTGACGGACGTCTCCCGGCTGGAAAATCGCCCTGAAGAAGGCGAACTTCTGAGGGTTGCCGTTTCGGACAAGCTGAAGGAAAAAGGCGAGCGCCCCCTGTGGGCGGGCAGCGCCGAGGCCACGCTCGGCCTTGAAAACGACGCGGCCGTGCAGGAACGCCTTACCAAGCTGAACAACGGCATTCCCACGGCATTTCCCGACAACGTCATTGCCGAAGCGGAAGAGGCGGCGAGAGCCGATGCGATGCATGATCCCGCGCTCGTGGACATGCGCGGAGAAATGCTCGTCACCATAGACGGAGAGGACGCCCGTGACTTCGACGACGCCGTCTGCGTTTCCCGCACGGCAGACGGCTGGCGTCTTCTGGTCGCCATAGCGGACGTATCGCACTATGTCCGCCCGAGAACGGCTCTGGACAGGGAAGCCCGTGAACGCGGCAACTCCTACTATTTTCCCACGTCCGTGGAGCCCATGCTGCCCGAAGCCTTGTGCAACGGCGTATGCAGTCTGCGCCCCGGTGAAGAGCGCCGCTGCATGGCCGTGGACATGCGGCTGGATGAAAACGGCAATCTTACGGACTCCCGCTTTTCCAATGCGGTGATGCTCTCCCGGGCCCGCCTGACCTATCGCGAAGTGCAGAGCGCACTGGACGATCCGCAGGGCGAGGCCGCAACGAACATGGAAAAACGGGCGCCCGGCGTACCGGCCATGCTGAGGGAGGCGGCAGCGCTTGCCGAAGTGCTGATCGAACGCCGTCACAGACAGGGCGGTCTGGACTTCGATCTGCCGGAAGCGGAATTTCTGGTGGAAGAAAAAGAAGGCGTCGCCCAGGTGACGGGCATACGCAACCGGGTACGGCTGTTCAGCCACCGGCTCATCGAGGCGTTCATGGTGCGCGCCAACGAGGCCGTGGCCGAATTTCTTACCCGCAAGAACGCGCCCTTCCTGTACCGCGTGCATCCCTCCCCGGGACCGGATCGTCTTGAGGAACTGTACCATGCCCTCCGTTCCACGGATGCGGATCTTCCGCTTCCCCGGGCGGCAAAAGCGGGCGTTCCGAACTGGATCACCCATGTGCTGGATGCCTCGGCCGGAACGGACCAGGCCTTCATCATCGCCCGCCTTACGCTGCGTTCCATGATGCAGGCCCGCTACTCTCCCGAGGAGGACGGCCATTTCGGCCTTGCCTCGCCCTGCTACTGTCACTTCACCTCGCCCATACGCCGTTACGCGGACCTTGTGAATCACCGGGCCTTACGCTATGTTCTCGGCCTCGATGCCGGAGGCCCCATTCCTGCGGGCCACAAGCTGCTGGAAACGGCCGAACAGTGCAACGCGCGGGAACGCGTGGCCACCGATGCGGAACGGGAAATCGGACGCCGCATGAGCTGCCTGCTGCTGATGGGACGCACGGGAGAAACCTTCGAGGGCATCATCAGCGGCGTGATGAATTTCGGCTTCTTCGTTGAACTTGACGGCATGCCGACAGAGGGCATGGTCAGAGTGGAGACGCTGGGCCGCGACTACTATGTGTTTGATGAGGAAAGGCAGGAACTGCGCGGCGAACACAGCGGCGAAACGTTCCGCCTCGGACAGAAAGTGACCGTAACACTGACCGGCGTTCATGTCGGCAGACTGGAGATAGACTTGGAATACCAGAAGGATGAGGAAGGACGCCGTCCCTTCCGACGCAAAAATGACGATCGCGCCCACAGGCGCCCCCGTTTCGAACACGAAGACGGCGAAGAACGCCGTTCCGGCCGCCGGGCCTTTGCCGACAGAAAGGGATTCCGTCCCCGTCGGGACGATGAGGAGCAGAAGCCCCGCCGTCGCTTCTCCGGAGAATTCAGGGAAGAAAACGCCGCCGGAGAGGATCGCCCCTTCCGCGGTCGTGCTCAGCGTCCCGAAAAGAGCCGCTTCAAGGAACATCGGCACTTTGAGGACGAAGGAAGAGGCCGCTTCCGTCAGGATCGCAGACCGTTCCGCGGCAAGGCCGCCTTCCCGCAGGAAGACGAACGCTTCGAACAGAACGAGGAATTCTCCTTCCGCGACACGCCCCGTCCCGCGCACGGTCCGAAGGAACACCGCCGCTTCCATCGTGAAGACGATCGCCCTTCCTTCCGCCCCGGCCGTCCCTCGTTCCGTCGTGAAGAGCGTGCCGATGACGACCGCTTCTCCGGGTTCGAACGGCATGCGGAGGAAAACGGCCGCAGACCCGCACGTTTCAACAGGGAAGACCGCCGCGAAGGCGGATACGGCCGTTCCTTTGCCGGAAAGCATGACCGCAGAGAACCCCGTTTTGAAGAGGAACGTTCCTTCCGCCCTGCGCGCCCCCGCTTCCGTGATGAGGACGACCGCAGGGAACGCTTTGCCGACGGCCGCCGTGACGACCGGCATCACAGCCGCGAACACAGCTTCCGTCCCGGCAAGGGCCCGCGCGATCATAAGGCGCGCGGTTTCCACGGCGCTCCCGACGACTTCTTCGCCATCAGCACGGAACCGGAAACGCCCGTGCATCGTTTCGGCAAGCGCAGGAAGTAATCCGCCGCGTCCGGCCGCACGTTGACGCGTATCCGAAGCGTTCATGGATCCGGGGAAGGAGCTTCCTTCCCCGGGGTCTGAGGTGATGTTCAAGCTATTGACAACACTTGCCGCTCCGGATAAAAAAAATGGTTCGGCATCATGCCGCAAGTTTTATTTCCTCCCGTGCCCTTCCCGGCACGGGTCCTTGTATATGTTTCGACATCTTCCGGCTCGACCGGATAAACATCCTGGAGGCATTTCATGGCCCGTATTACCGTTGAAGATTGCCAGCGCCGCGTGGACAACCGTTTTCTGCTCGTGCAGATGGCCATCAAGCGTGTGCGTCAGTTCCGCGAAGGCTACGAACCTCTGGTGGACAGCAAGAACAAGGAAGTCGTCACCGCTCTGCGCGAAATCGCCGCAGGCAAGGTGCTTCCCGAAGACAAGCGCTTCTATACCCCCGTTGAAGGGAAAACCACGCCCGATCTCGACGACTAAGCCCTGTTCCACGGAAAAATTTCATGAGCACGCGCGACTATTATGAAGTTCTTGGCGTCTCCCGGGACGCTTCCGAGGACGAGATCAAGCGCGCCTACCGCAAGCTGGCGCTCAAGTATCATCCCGACCACAATCCGAACAATCCCGAGGCCGAACAGAAGTTCAAGGAAGCCGCAGAAGCCTACGACGTGCTGCGCAACCCTGAACGTCGCGCCAACTACGACAGATTCGGCACGGCCGATCCCGGCATGGGAGGAGCGTCCTTCAACAGTGCCGAAGATATCTTCGCTCAGTTCGGCGACATATTCGGTGATCTGTTCGGTTTCGGCGGTGCGTCCCGGTCCCGCGGCCCTCGCCCGCAGCAGGGCGATGATCTGCGCTACAACATGACCATTTCCTTCCGTGAAGCCGCCAGAGGCACGGAAAAGGCCATCAAGATTCCCCGCCACGTCAGCTGCCCCGAATGCAACGGCTCCGGCGCCGCCGCAGGCTCTTCCCGGGAAACCTGCAAAAAGTGCGGCGGCAGCGGTCAGGTGGCCATCCGTCAGGGCTTCATGCAGTTCGTGCAGCCCTGCCCTGCCTGCCACGGTCGCGGCTTCACCATTCCCAAGCCCTGCCCCAAGTGCAAGGGCGAAGGCATTGTTGAAACCGTGCGGGAACTTTCCGTCCGCATTCCTGCGGGCGTGTACGACGGTGCCCGGCTGCGTCTGCGCGGCGAAGGGGAAATGGGCGTTCACGGCGGCCCTCCCGGCGACCTCTACGTCGTTCTTCATGTGGAGGATGACGAGATTTTCGACCGCGACGAGCAGAACCTCATCTATACCGCCACCATCACGTTCCCGCAGGCCGCGCTGGGTACCCGCATTCAGATTCCCAGCATCGATGACGACGAAAAGCTCGACCTCGATATTCCCAAGGGAACCCAGAACGGCAAAATCTTCCAGATCCGCGGCAAGGGCCTCAAATATCCGGGAGAAAAGCGCACGGGCGACCTGCTGGTGCGCATCGTGGTCAAAACGCCTACGAAGCTTTCCGCCGAGCAGGAAAAACTGCTCAGAGAATTTGAACGCCTTTCCGAAGAACAGAACAAGTCCGGTCTGTTCGACAAGGTGAAAAAAGCCATGGGCATGGAATAATTCCTCCCTCAACAGCACACATAAAGCCGCCTTCTTCTGGAAGGCGGCTTTTTTATTATGGCTCTGTTATAACTCGCTATTGATATAGACCTAACTACCTAAGAACAAAAAATCAAATCCCCATTCGCCCACCAAAGTAGTAGATAAATGGGATTTTTTTGCTTATTGAGATATTTTCTTGATAAGTCAAATGGACATTCAGAACTTTTCAACGTATTCTAAGTAAAATTTATTAAAAGAGGAAGAGAAAAGATGGCAAAGAACGCAGAACTACGTAGTGCTGATAGAAATAAGAAGGAGATGGTGAAATGAATCAAGAAGTTTATGAACTGATTAAGAACTTAGCTAATAAATATGCACATGATTTAAAAGAGCAAGTAGATGCTAGAGTTGAAGAAATGAAAGATGATGATAATTCGCATTACTTGATATATAAGGTTTTAGGCGTTTCAGATGAAGAAGGAAATCTGATTGATTTGTACCAGAATAAAGGACGATTTTTATACAAATACGCTGGTACGTTTTTAGAAGAAGCGGCTATTACATGTTTTAAATATAAGTACGCAGATGCAAAGAAAACAAAAAGGCTCTTGACTAGCTGAGAGGATGTTCTCTGAGCATTTTTAACACCAAAA
>USBZ01000060.1 GCA_900553065.1 uncultured Desulfovibrio sp.
CTCAGCGCGTTTTCGAGTTATGCCCATTTCGCCCCGTCTTGTCAAACACTTTTTTTTCCTCTTTTTTCGTTATTTTTGAATTTTTATTTTTAACATATTGAAAATACTTATATTATTTTTACGTCTTTTTACCGTATTTCACGTAAAAAAACGGCCTGTCCGGTAAAACCGCCCGCTTTTCCCCTCATATATAAAAAAAGAGGGGTGGAGAACTCCACCCCTCTTTTCAGACAACATCTTCTGCAGATCTGTTACGGATGATTATGGAACTTGTCGGCGGTCGCTTCGGAGCCGCTGTGGCAGGGAGTGCAGTCCATGTTACCCTTCTGGATATCGGACATCTTGCCCTTGCCGTGGCACGTCGTGCAGCCGGTCACGGATTCCTGCTTGCCGAGAGCGCCCTTCCAGTCCTTACCGGCATCAATCTTGGCATTGAGGATTTCAATGGCCTTGCGGCTCACGTCGGCGGTGATGCGTCCGCAGCGTTCACTGCGTTCCGTACTGTTGGCAGCCAGCTTGGTGGCATGGGACCAGCGGGAAACGGAAACATGGCAGAGTACGGAATTAGCCACGCTGGTAGGCAGCGCGCCCTTCACGCCCTGAGCGGCTTCGCCCGGATCATAGATGGGGAAGGCCGTCTTTTCATACCAGCGGAACAGCTCGTTCACCATGGGAGTCGCTTCGCTGCGGGGATAGAACACGGCAAAGGCCATGGCCGCGCCGGCAAGCGCGCCGCAGATGGTTCCCCAGTCGGACATGCCGCCCTTGAAGCCTTCCATCATGGTGAAGGGGAAGCAGTTGTAGGGAGCGCCGTATTTTTCGGCCATCGTGCCGACGATGCTGTAGAACACGCCGTAACCGCAGCCGTATCCCTTATACCAGTATCCCTGATAGGCAACGGCGCTGGCTGCGGCGATATCGTCGATCTTCATCGGAGTCCAGCCGAATTCGCCTCCCATCTGAGCAAAATGTCCATTTTTTCCGGCCGACATGGCGGGAGCAGCAGGTGCAGCAATAACAGTACCAGACATGGCGGCAAGGGTACCGCCGACGGCCAGACCACCCATGGCGCCCAGCACGGCTCTTCTGCTGTAATCCATAATCTTCTCCGAGGTAGAAAATGATACATCGAAGTCTTATCCTGTCTGGGAAAAGACATACGGTAGTACTATGTGATTAATGGAACATGTTGTCAATCTCTAAAAGGACTGCAGAAAAAAACATGCCTCCTGTTCACAGTCACGCCTCGGAATCCATACCAGCCTGCCGGCGATTCTCTACCGCGCAAAGCCCTTATTCGCCGACCATGCACCATCCGTTCGAGACAATGCGGTACCCGTCTAACGCAGAACGAAATTCACAACAAAGCACGCCGATATAACCCAAAGGACAGGATTCACTTCCCGGACTCTTCCGGTGCAGAGCCTGATGAGCACATAGCTGATGAAACCGAGCCCCAGGCCGGTGGCAACGCTGCTGGTAAGCGGCATGGTAATGATGGTCAGAAAAGCGGGCAGAGCATCAGCCATGTCCTCGAAGTTGATATGACGGGTCTCCTGCGCCATGAGCGTTCCCACAACAATGAGCGCCGGAGCCGTGGCATAGCTCTGCACGATGCCCACAAGAGGAGCAAAAATAAGGCTGACAAGAAAAAGCAGCGCCACCGTCACGGAGGTGAGTCCGGTACGACCGCCGTCAACAATGCCGGCGGAGCTTTCCAGATAGCTCGTAACGGCGGGAGTACCCAGAAGACCGGACAGCATGGTTCCGCAGGAATCCACTATCAGAGGCCGACTCAGTCCTTCTATGGAGCCGTCCTCCTTCATGATTCCCATTTTGCTGGAAAGGCCGATGACTGTTCCCATGGTATCGAAGAGATCCACCATGGTCATGGTGAAGAGTACGGAAAAAAGCCCGTACTCCAGCGCAGCCAGTATGTCGAGCTGCAGAAAGGTAGGCATAAAGCTCGGAACATTGAAGCTCAGAACTTCCCCCACACTGTGGGGAACGGGGCCCACGCCCGAAACCATGCCCGCCGCAGTAGTGACGAGAATTCCCAGGAAAACGGCTCCGCGCACATGCAGCACCATAAGGGAAACCGTTACCAGAAGGCCGAAAAGGGCAAGCAGCGTAGCCGGTTCCCTGACACTGCCCATAGAGACGAAGGTGACCGGGTCGTCCACGATGATACCCGCGCTTTTAAGCCCGATGAAGGCAATGAACATGCCTACGCCGACGGACGTCGCAAGCTTGAGATTAAGCGGCACGGCCTGAATGATGTATTCACGAAGATTCGTGACGGAAAGCAGAAGAAAAACCACGCCGGAAATGAAAACCGCGCCCAGAGCCGTCTGCCACGGAAGGCCCATTCCCAGAACAACGGTATAGGCGAAGAAGGCATTGATCCCCATGCCGGGTGCCAGCGCTATGGGCAGATTCGCCCATAACCCCATGAGCAGCGTCGTCAGGGCAGCGCCCCAGACGGTGGCCGCAAAGGCGGCATCGCGGGGCATTCCCGCATCTGCCAGCATGGAAGGGTTGACGAAAATAATATAGGCCATAGCCACAAAGGTGGTTATGCCTGCGGTGATTTCCGTTTTTACGTCGGTATGATGGCTTTCCAGACGAAACAGCGTTTCAACAATATTTTTGCTCACAGTTCCCCCTCCCCATTGGAAATATTCCGTTTTCAACTTGGGGATACCCCTTGACGATTCGCAAGGCAAGCGGCGTCCCGGATACGTTTCTCATGGCAGCCTGTTGCGACGGACAGTTTCTCTCCGGCCCCAAAGGGTACACGGGCACAGGACGCTTTCCCGGTCTCTTCCGCCTTTCTCTTCATTCAAGCGGTTACGCTGAACACGGCCCCGACCGATATTCATCCGGACATGAGGTATCAGTTTCTCTTCTTCCTGATGCCCCTCTCAGGACTGTACAGCGGAAGCCTTTCCCATGTATAGATTACGCAGGCTGCGAGGTCATGCCTCCGCCCATTTTCTCCACATGCTCCTCCTCCCAGGAGCGTATTCACAGGAGCCTGTCGTGAACAAAGCCTTTTCTCCCGATAAAGCCTATCTTCAGTGGTTTTCCACCATCTGCAGCATTCCCCACGAGTCGGGCAACGAACGCCGGCTCAGCGACTTTCTCGTCAGCTTTGCCAGAGGACGCGGACTTTCCGTGGTTCAGGACGAAGCCGGCAACATTGTCATCAGAAAGCCGGGAACCGCCGGCATGGAACAGGCGCCCGCCGTGGTTCTTCAGGGACACATGGACATGGTGTGCGTGAAGAATGACGACTGCGACATCAACTTTGCCACCGATCCCCTCAGACTCATGGCCGACGGAGACCGTCTGTATGCCGAAGGTACGTCTCTCGGCGCCGACAACGGCATTGCGCTTGCCTACATTCTGGCACTTCTGGACTCCAAGGACATTCCTCATCCGCCTCTCGAAGCCGTCGTCACGGTGGACGAAGAAGTCGGCATGGGCGGAGCCACCGTTTTTGACGCCTCTCTGCTCACGGCCTCTCTTTTCATCAACATGGATTCGGAAGAAGAGGGCGTTTTCTGCGTAAGCTGCGCCGGCGGCAGAAGAAGCCAGATGCATATTCCCGTTGCCACCGAGCCGACGGCCCAGCTGGCCGACAGCGATCATCGTGTTTTCAGACGCATCACGGCCGGAGGGCTGGCCGGCGGTCATTCCGGACTTGAGATCATCAAGGAAAGAGGCAACAGCAACAAACTGCTTGCTCGAGTGCTCGACGATATCGTCCGCCGATATCCCTGCAGCATCGCTTCCATTCACGGCGGCATTGCCGCCAATGCCATTCCCAAGGAAAGCTGGGCCGTCGTAGCCATACGCGCCGACGACAAAGAACTGACGGCTCTGATCGAGCAGTGGGAAAAGATCTTCCGGCATGAACTGCGCGGCTCCGACGGCGCCGGATTCACGCTGACCCTGTCTGAAGCGGAAGCGACCGACCGGGTTCTTACCGGAGAATCAACAGAGCGCGTTCTTTCCGCAGCGCTTCTCGTTCCCGACGGCATTTCCTCCATGGACATGACACTCACCACGCAGCGCCTTGTGGAAACGTCCAACAACTTTGCCATGATCCGCATGCAGGAAGGTGAAGTGGTCTTCCATTGTCAGACCAGAAGCTCTTCCAGCAGCCGGAAAGACGCCCTCTGCCGCCAGATAGAACTGCTCGGCCGGCTTACGGGCGCGAAGGTGGAACATTCCGGCGATTATCCGGCCTGGGAATACAATCCGAATTCCCGCCTGCAGCCGCTGTTTGAAAGCGCCTACCGCGACCTGTTCGGAAAGGACGCCCGGGTGGAAGGCATACACGCCGGTCTGGAATGCGGACTGTTTGCCGAAAAGTTCAAGAACCTCGGCCGGGACATGGACTTCCTGTCCTTCGGACCGGAAGTGACCGGGGCGCACTCGACGAGCGAAAGCCTCAGCCTTTCGTCCGCTGAGCGCGCCTGGAATCTGCTTCTCGAAGTTCTGGGACGCATAGGCAGAGAATTCCGGAACTAGCCCCACAAATTCAGCATGAAAAAAGGTCGTACCCCAAAGGTACGACCTTTTTTTCATGGGCATTCAGAAACGCCATCAGCCCATATCAACAAGATCCTGATCAGGAAAAGAACTTCTGAACATATCCCTGAATGAACACCAGAACGACCACAAGCGGAAGAATCCAGGTCAGGTAGAAGCGGAGAAAACGGGGGAACTTCACGCCGCGACCGGCATCGGTTTCCGCAATGAAGTTGTCCCAGCCCCATCCGAACCGATGGCAGCAGAACAGCATGAACGTCACGGCGCCGATGGAAAGCAGGTTGTTGCTGAGAATGAAATCCTCAAGATCCATGAGCGTGCTGCCTTCTCCCAGAGGCTGTATGCCGGAAAGCACATTGAAGCCCAGAACGCAGGGCAGGGTGAGCAGCGTAAGGGCAACGCCGTTGACGACGGTGGATTTTCTGCGCGACCATTTCCATACGTCCATGCTGTAGGAAATGATGTTCTCGATAACGGTGATCACCGTGGTCAGCGCGGCGGCGCTCATGAACACGAAGAACAGCGTTCCCCAGAAACGCCCGCCGGACATGGCGTTGAACACGTTGGGAAGCGTAATGAAAATCAGTCCCGGGCCGGAATCCGGTTCCACACCGAAGGCAAAGCATGCCGGAAAGATGATGAAACCCGACATCATGGCCACAAAGGTATCCAGACAGACGATCCAGAGCGATTCCTGCGTGATGGTGTATTCCCGGCCCAGATAGCTGCCGAAGATGCACATGGAACCGATGCCGAGTCCAAGCGTGAAGAAGGCCTGATTCATGGCATCATTGAGCAGGCTCCAGATACCGGCATCCACGGCCCGCTGCCAGTCCGGCGCAAGATAGAAGGACAGCCCCTCCAGCGCTCCCGGCAGAGTGACCGCACGTATGGCCAGACCGATCATGATCAGAAGAAGCCCCGTCATCATGCCTTTGACCACGCGTTCAATGCCGCGGCGAAGACCGAAGCCGCAGACGATGAAGCAGCACACGGATGTCAGAAAGGCCCAGAACGTCATTCCGGCAGGATCGGCCAGCATGGAACCGAACGCGGCAGGCATCTGCTCGGGGGCAAGCGCAAGCTGTCCTGTGGCCGTCCGCCAGACGTAAAAGAGCATCCAGCCTGCCACGGGGATATAGAACATCATGAGCAGATAGCTGCCCACAAGGCTGATCCAGCCCATGCGATGCCATGACGATCCTTTCGGTTCCAGCACGCGAAGGGCGTTGCCGAGATTCTGCTGAGACGCTCTGCCCACGGAAAATTCCATGATGAGCAGCGGAAGAGCCAGCATGAGCAGAAAGAACAGATAGGCGACAACAAAAACGGCCCCGCCGTATTTTCCGGTGATGTAGGGAAATCTCCATACATTGCCCAGACCGATGGCACATCCGGCGGATACGAAAAGAAAGCCGATGCGACTGGCCATTTTCTCACGCTGCATGATTCACTCCTGAGGCACAAAAACAAGTCCGGCGCATGCCTCTCCGAAGGAAGACATGCGCCAGTACTCACAGTGCGAAAAGATGATTAGAAGAACTTCTGGATATAGCCTTCCACGAAGATGATGAGAAGCACGACGGGAAGAATCCAGGTCAGATAGAAGCGGAGGAACTTCGGGAACTTCATGCCGCTGCCCATGTCGGCTTCGGCAATGAACTTGTCCCAGCCCCAGCCGTAGCGCTGACAGCAGAACAGGCAGTAGATGAGGGAACCGAGAGGCAGCAGGTTGTTGCTGATGATGAAGTCCTCAAGATCCATGATGGTCGTGCCGGCGCCCAGCGGCTGGAAGTCGGACCAGAGATTGAAGCCGAGAATGCAGGGCAGCGTAAGCAGCGTGAGAACAACGCAGTTGATCTTGACGGCCTTCTTTCTCGACCATTCGTAGGTATCCATGAAGGAGGAGATGATGTTCTCCATCACGGCGATGACCGTGGTCAGCGCGGCGGCGCTCATGAACACGAAGAAGAGAGCGCCCCAGAACTGGCCGCCGGCCATGTTGTTGAAGATGTTGGGCAGGGTAATGAAGATGAGGCCGGGCCCGGCATCGGGATGCACGCCGAAGGCGAAGCAGGCCGGAAAGATGATGAGGCCGGACATGAAGGCGACAAACGTATCCAGAGACACGATGAAAACGGATTCCTTGGTCAGCGTGTTGGATCTGTCGAGATAGCTGCCGAAGATACACATGGCGCCGATACCGATGCTCAGGGTGAAGAAGGCCTGATTCATGGCGTCATTGATGAGGGACATGATGCCCGCATCCATGGCTCTCTGCACGTCGGGAACAAGATAGAACGCCACGCCCTTCATGCTGCCGGGCAGGGTGAGGGAGTGCACGGCAAGGCCGATGACGATGATGAGCAGACCGCCCATCATGAACTTGACCACGCGTTCGACACCTCTCTGCAGACCCAGGGCGCATACGCCGAAACAGCCGAGAGAAGCCACCAGCGTCCAGAAAAGCATGGTGCCGGGGCTGGCGAGCAGATTGGAGAAGACCGTCGGAACCTGATCGACCGGAACGGACAGCGTTCCCGTGATGGTGGCCCAGCAGTAGTACATCATCCAGCCTGCCACCGGGATGTAGAACATCATGAGGGCATACGAGCCTATGAGGCTGAAGCAGCCGAAATAGCTCCATTTCGATTCGGGCTTCAGCACTTTGAACGCACGGGACATGTTTCGTCTGGACGCACGTCCCACCGTGAATTCCATAATGAGGATGGGCAGACCCATGCCGAGAAGGAACACGAGATAGGCAACAAGAAAGACCGCGCCCCCGTACTTGCCTGTGATGAATGGAAAGCGCCATACGTTACCGAGACCGATGGCGCATCCTGCGGACAGAAACAGGAAGCCCAGCCGGCTGGCGAGCTGTTCTCGTTGAGCCATAGCATATTCTCCTTGGCGGAATTTTTTTTCTTCGTATAGGATGAAACGTCATGCCACGGCAACCGGAAATCCCGGCCCTGCGCCGCTGCGGAAGAGGGCCGTCATCACCGGTTACCCGGAATGTTAGAAGAATTTCTGAATATAACCCTGAGCAAAGATGAACAGGAACACGACCGGCAGAATCCACGTCAGATAGAAGCGCAGAAACTTCGGGAACTTCATGCCCCGGCCGGTATCGGCCTCAGCCACAAAATTATCCCAGCCCCAGCCGTAGCGGTGACAGCAGAACAGCATGAACATGAAGGAGCCGAGCGGCAGAATGTTGTTGCTGATGATGAAATCTTCCAGATCCAGTACGGCGCTTCCCTTGCCGAAGGGTTCAAAGCCCGACCACACATTGAAGCCGAGAATGCAGGGAAGGGTGAGCAGGGTGACCGTCACGAAGTTGACCAGCACGGCCTTCTTGCGGGACCAGCCGTAGCCGTCCATGAAATAGGCAATGATGTTTTCCAGCACGGCGATGACCGTGGTCAGTGCGGCGGCGCTCATGAACACGAAGAACAAAAAGCCCCAGAAGCGTCCGCCGGCCATGTTGTTGAAGATGTTGGGCAGGGTAATGAAAATGAGTCCGGGACCGGCGTCGGGCGTTACGCCGAAGGCAAAGCAGGCGGGAAAGATGATGAGACCGGCCGTCAGCGCCACAAATGTATCCAGCGTTACGATCAGCACGGATTCCTGCGTGAGGGAGCGATCCTTCTTAAGATAGCTGCCGAAAATGCACATGCTGCCCATGCCGACGCTCAGCGTGAAGAAGGCCTGATTCATGGCGTCGTTCACAAGAGCCATGAAACCGGCATCGATGGCTCTCTGCACGTCGGGCTTGAGGTAGAACTCAAGGCCTTTCGAGCCGCCGTCAAGGAAGCAGGAGTGAACGGCGAGTCCGACCATGATGATGAGAAGGCCCAGCATCATGATCTTGACCACGCGCTCGACACCTCTCTGAAGACCCTGTCCGCAGATGGCAAAGCACGACGCCGAAACCACCACGGCCCAGAAGAACATGAGCCAGGGATCGGCCAGCATGCCGCCGAACACGGCCGGAACTTCAGCCGTAGGCACCTCTAGCGTACCCGTCAGCATGAACCAGCAGTAGCAGAGCATCCATCCCGCAATGGGAATATAGAACATCATCAGAAGATAGTTGCCGATGGGGCTCATGATGCCGAACTTATGCCACCAGGTTCCCTTGGGCTCCAGCTTTTCCAGGGCATGGGCCATGTTGCGCTGCGTGGCGCGTCCCACGGAAAATTCCATGATGAGCACGGGAAGTCCCACAAAGAGCAGGAAAAGCAGATACACCACAAGAAAAACAGCGCCGCCATATTTACCGGTGATGTAGGGGAAACGCCATACGTTGCCAAGGCCGATGGCACAACCGGCGGAAAGGAGCAGAAACCCCAGTCTGCTGGCGAGCTGTTCACGCTGACTCATATTCTTTCTCCTAGAGATTATTTCTCCTAGCTATAGGCCAAAACCCCTTGAAACGGCAACCGAAAAAAACAGTTATTTCCTCAACGAACCATCATGACGCATGTCCGTGGCGAAGAAAAAAAAGACACTTACCTTCCAGAAAAGACGCAGAAGAAAAAATTCATCCGAAAATATTGCCGAAAGCCCTCTCGACAAGTGAAAAAAAAGAGCGGATGCTCCTGCCGCCTGCTCCTGAACCATGTTCTTAAGGACGGATAACGGAGTTTTCAGCGCAAGCCGTCGAAAAGAACAGAACATGAACGTACATGCCGTCTCTTCCGGCAGGCTTCAGGGGATATCGGCAGAGCGACCATGAAACACGGCGAAAGGCGTGCCCGACCTTTCACCGAAACCATTTCAAAAATCCATGAACAGATCCAAACGATGGACTCACGCCATCAACCGAACGTTGCTTGCGCTGGAAGGCGCCGTCACCGGTCTTGCCTGTGCCTGCGTCATCTGCGCCTTCCGCCTTGCCCGCGACAGCGCATCGCCCCTCATTCTGGAGTGGCTTTCCGGCTGGAAGCAGCACTGGTGGATCATGCCTCTCTGGCTGATCACGCTGATTCTCGCCGCCCGCTTTCTCGGCCATCTGGTCAAAAAAACTCCGCTCATCTCCGGCAGCGGCATCCCACAGACGGAACTCATCGTGCAGGGCAGACTTCATATTTCCCGGCACGACTGGCTCCGTATTCTTCCCTCAAAATTTGTCGGATGCCTCGTCTCCACGCTTGGAGGCCTGTCGCTGGGCCGCGAAGGCCCCTGCATTCAGATGGGCGCGGCAACCTCCGCCCTGCTGACCGGCCTGTGGGAACGCTTTTCCTTCTCCGGGCATATTCATATCGCAGCAGGCGCGGCGGCCGGCATGACCGCCGCCTTCGGCGCGCCGGTAGCCGGCCTGTTCTTTGTGTTTGAGGAAATGAAAAGCCGCTTCACCCGCGGCGGATTTCTGGCCGTAGCCTGCGCCGTCACCGCCGCAGCCCTCGCCACCCGGTATATTTTCGGGTTCGGACTCATCTTTCCCTTCCGGCACATACAGGCGCTGCCGCTCGGCTCCGTCTGGCTCCTGCCTGTCATGGGCGTCGTCATGGGAGCGGCGGGCGTGCTCTACAACAAGGCGCTGCTCGGAACAAAAAATGCCGAAGCCCTGCATACGCCGCTTTCCCAGAACTGGCGCATCCTGCCGCCCATGCTCGCCGCCTTCGTGCTCGCCTTTACCGTTCCTGCCGTGCTCGGAGGCGGAGAAGACCTTGTCGGCAGCCTGATCCGTATCGAGGATGCTCCCCGACAGGCGCTTCTCCTTCTGCTGCCACTCGCTCTTTTAAAAATCGCCTTTTCCCTGTTCAGCTATACGGGCAACGTGCCCGGCGGCATTCTCATGCCCATGCTCTGCATCGGAGCCCTTCTCGGCGCGCTCTGCGGACAGGCCCTGAACTATGCCGACATACTGCCGCCCGAAACATGGCAGGCCTTCATCCTCTACGGCATGGTGGGCTTCTTCGTCTCCCTGGTGCGCGCTCCGCTGACAGGAACCGCCCTGGTCATGGAAATGTCCGGAGCCCTGTCATGCCTGCCGCAGGCCGTCGTCGTCGCCTTCATTGCCTCATGGACCGCAAACGCCCTCCGCTGCCCTCCGGTCTATGACTCCCTGCGCGCCGCCATTGTTGTTTCAAAGAAGAAATAGAGGAGAGGACAGGCGGGGGAAGGAGGAAACCCTTTTGAAAAAGGGCTTTCCTCCTTCCCCCGCACC
>USBZ01000061.1 GCA_900553065.1 uncultured Desulfovibrio sp.
GGCTTCGCCTTTTTGGAACTCCCCGCATAGCGGGGAGTTTTCAGTCTTAAAAAAAGGCCGGAGGGTCGCCCGAAGGCGGCCGCTCCGGCCTCATTATGCCTCATTCAGCCAAGGCAATTGTACGGGAAAGCGCTTCTTCCTCTCATTACAGGAAAAGCAAATGCATCCCGCAGATTCCGCAGAATCAGTCTCTGCCCTTGGCCCTGCTTTCGCAGTAGATGCAGCGGTATACCCGGTTTTCCCTGTCCGTGAGCTTGAAAATCTGAGGAAGTTCCTGCTCGGTGGAGGTAATGCAGCGGGGGTTCTTGCAGCGGATGACGTTCACCACGCGCTCAGGCAGTTCCACGCTGAACTTGCGGTCAAGCTTTCCGTCGCGAACAATGCTTACGGTGATGCCGGGATCCACATAGCCGAGCACATCAAAGTTCAGGTCGATGATCTCGTCGATCTTGATGATGTCCTTGCGGCCCATCTTCCTGCTGGTCACGTTCTTCAGCACGGCCACGGAACACTGGAGTTTGTCCAGATTGAGAATCCGGTACAGCTCCATGCTGAGGCCCGCTCTGATGTGATCAAGAACGATGCCGTTGGAAATTGCGTCGATGACCATGCTAGTTCACCCCCAGCAGTTTCATGATGAGCGCCATGCGCATGTATTTGCCGTTCAGCACCTGACGGAAATAGGCGGCTCTCGGATCCTTGTCCACGGCAACGGAAATCTCGTTCACTCGGGGCAGAGGATGCATCACGCACATGTCCTCACGGGCGCTCTTCATCTTTTCAGGCGTGAGCACATAGCTGTCTTTAAGACGGATATAGTCGGCCTCGTTGAAGAAGCGTTCCTTCTGCACACGGGTCATGTACAGCACGTCGAGCGAAGGCATGGCCTCCAGAAGATCCGTGGTCTCCTCATAGGCGATGCCGTTTCTTTCCATCACGTCCTTGCGGATGTAGCCGGGCAGACGCAGTTCATCGGGAGAGATGAGCACGAACTTCACGTTGCTGTAGCGGGACATGGCCGCAATCAGGGAATGCACGGTGCGCCCGAACTTGAGGTCGCCGCACAGGCCGATGACGAGATTGTCCAGCCTGCCCTTCTCGCGCCAGATGGTGAGCAGGTCGGCAAGCGTCTGGGTGGGATGGTTGTGACCGCCGTCGCCGGCATTGATCACGGGTACGGAAGCGTTCATGGCCGCCACGAGAGGCGCGCCTTCCTTGGGATGGCGCATGGCAATGATGTCGGCATAGCAGCTGACCACCTGCACGGTGTCGGCCACGCTTTCGCCCTTGGAGGCGGAAGAGCTCTGCGCTTCGGAAAAGCCGAGGACGTTGCCGCCGAGTTCGTACATGGCGGCCTCGAAGCTGAGGCGGGTACGCGTGGAAGGTTCAAAGAACAGCGTAGCCAGCTTTTTGCCGCGGCATTTCTGAGCGTACTTTCCGGGATCGGCAATGATGTCCAGCGCCGTGGAGAGAAGCTGTTCAATGTCCTGCGTCGAAAGATCCCGGATGTCTATCAGACTTTCCATGCTACGCTCCGATCCAGCTCTCGTCGGAAGGATTGTTGCGGAAGGCGATGAGACGGGCCACGTCCTCCTTGCGGATGTAGCCGCTTTCCGCAGCCACTTCGGCAATGGTGTCGAAGTTGGTGAGGCTCACGTTCTTCACACCGGCTTCGGCCAGGCGATCAAGGCCCTTCTTCATGCCGTAGGTGAAGATACTGGCCACGCCGAGCACTTCGGCGCCGGCCTCGCGCAGCACCTTGACCACTTCAAGCACGCTGCCTGCCGTGGAAATGAGATCCTCGATGACCACGACCTTCTGGCCGGGTTCCAGACGACCTTCAATCTGATTGCCGCGGCCGTGATCCTTGGCGCTGGAGCGGACATAGCCCATGGGCAGACCCATGATGTGCCCCACGATGGCCGCATGAGCGATACCGGCGGTGCTGGTTCCCATGAGCACTTCACATTCGGGATATTCCTCACGCACCACGGCGGCGAGGGCGTTTTCCACGTCGTTGCGCACTTCGGGAGCAGTCAGGGTGAGACGGTTGTCGCAGTACACGGGGCTCTTGATGCCGCTGGCCCAGATGAAGGGTTCGTCGGGACGGAAGAACACGGCCTTGATGGAAAGAAGATCGCCGGCAATAAGCTTCTGACGGGAATCCATGATGATGACTCCTTGAAGATGAAAGATCCGTCCGCCGTCCGGCGGACTTCTGAAAAAACACGTTTCCGGCAGAAAAAACTGCCTTCCGCGGAAAGGCGCGGCTTTCGCGCGCCCTTCCTGCGGGAACGGGACGGAAACGTTCACGCCGCAAGGCCGGAAAAAGGCCTGTCTGCGGTCTTACCCGAGAAATTCCCTGACGCAGCGACGGTACGCCGCCACAGGATCGTCCGCCTGCGTGATGGGCCGCCCCACCACGATGAAGTCGGAACCCAGTTCCCGTGCACGGGCCGGCGTAGTCACGCGCACCTGATCGCCCTTCTCTCCGTCGGCAAAGCGCACGCCGGGGGTCACGGTCAGAAAGTCGCTGCCGCACACTTCATGCACCTTTCCGGCCTCAAGGGGCGAGCATACCACGCCGTCGAGTCCGGCAAACCTTGCGCGGGAGGCGTAGTGCATGACCACCTCGTCCAGAGGACGATCAATGAGAAGATCCTCGCGCATGCGCTCTTCGCTCGTGGAGGTAAGCTGCGTAACGGCAATGAGCAGCGGACGGCTGCCGTCGGGACGGGTCAGTCCCTTCAGGGCATCCTGCATCATGGCCACGGTTCCGGCGGCATGCAGATTGCACATATCCACGTCCAGCGCGCTCAGCACGGCCATAGCCTTGCGCACCGTATTGGGAATGTCGTGCAGCTTGAGATCGAGGAAAATGCGATGTCCGCGGGCCTTGATGGCGCGCACGATATCGGGACCTTCGGCATAGTACAGTTCCATGCCGATCTTCACGAAGGGCTTTTCCTCCGTGAACAGACCGAGAAAGTCCATGACTTCGGCTCTGCTGCTGAAGTCGCAGGCCACCATGACGTCTTTATTGAGCGTATGCATCAGTGAGCTCCTCCGATGATATCCCTGAGAGAGGTTATGCCGTACTGTTCCATGACGGCGGGAAGCTCGGCAAGAATCTTCGGGCAGGCCCACGGATCAACCAGGTTGGCCGAGCCGATTTCCACGGCCGTGGCGCCCGCCAGCATCATTTCGATCACGTCGCGGGCCGAGGTCACGCCGCCCATGCCTATGATGGGCAGCTTCACGGTCTCATAGACCTGATAGACCATGCGCAGCGCCACGGGCAGGATGGCGCTGCCGGAAAAGCCGCCCATCTTGTTGGCGATGACGGGCTTTCTCGTGCGCAGGTCGATACGCATGCCGAGCAGCGTATTGATGAGGCTGATGCCGTCGGCGCCGGCTTCCGCCGCAGCGGCGGCCAGAGGAACGATGTCGGTGACGTTGGGCGAAAGCTTCACGTACACAGGCTTCTTCGTCACGGCCTTCACGGCCTTCGTCACGGCGGAAATGCCGAGGGGATCCGTGCCGAAGCTCATGCAGCCGTTGTGCACGTTGGGGCAGCTCACGTTCACCTCGATGATGCCCACCTGATCTTCCTTATCGATGCGGGCGCAGCATTCGGCGTATTCTTCCACGGAAAAGCCGCCGATATTGGCAATGACCTTTTTATGGAAGCACTTCTTCAGACGGGGCAGCTCTTCGCTGATCACTCTGTCGACGCCGGGATTCTGCATGCCCACGGCATTGATCATGCCGGAAGGCGTTTCCGCGATGCGGGGCGTGGGATTGCCGAAGCGGGGCTCCAGCGTGGTTCCCTTGAAGGAAAAGGAGCCGAGAATATTGATGTCGTAAAGTTCGGCGAACTCGTAGCCGTAGCCGAAGGTGCCGCTGGCCGGAATGAGCGGATTGTCCAGTTCCAGACTGCTGAGCGTTACTTTCAGATCTGCCATTCCAGCACCTCCTTATCGAACACGGGGCCGTCCTTGCACACGCGTCTGCTGCCTTCCTTCGTCATGATGCTGCATCCCATGCAGGCGCCGAAACCGCAGCCCATGCGTTCTTCAAGGCTGAACTCTCCGCTTGTGCCCTGCGTGGCCCTGTACAGGGCATGCAGCATAGGCATGGGACCGCAGCTGTACACATGGCTGAAGGATTCGGGAAGCGCATTGGTGACGAAGCCCTTCACGCCGACGCTGCCGTCCACGGTGGCAACGATGACACGGGCTCCGAGCTGCTCGAACTCGCGGGCATAGAAGATCTCGTCGGCCTTGTTGAAGCCGAGTATGACCGTCACTTTTCTGCCTGCGGCAATGAGCTTTCTGGCCAGATTGAACAGCGGAGGCACGCCTACGCCGCCGCCCACCAGAAGAGGAGCGTCGCCGCTGTTCTCCACTTCAAAGCCGTGTCCGAGACCGACGAGAGCATCCAGCGTTTCGCCTTCCTTCATCTTTGCCATGAGATCCGTGCCCTGCCCCACGACCTTGTAAATGATGGTGATGGTATGCTCATCGTAGTCGCAGACGGAAATGGGACGGCGCAGGAAAAATCCCGGAAGACTGATTTCAATGAACTGACCGGGCATGGTCATGGCCGACGTGTCGCCGGAAAGGACCATGCGGTACACGTCCTTCGTAAGCCGGTCATGCCCGACTATCGTATATGTTCCCTGTTTCATGCTGGCTCCGCACATGATGTTTTCTGTGTTGCAGAGAAAGAATTCCGTCACGAAGCGCCCCTTCCGCAAAACGCGGCAAAGGGGCGGAGGAATCCGGCCCGAACGGGCCTTCTTCCGGGGCGCTTCGTTACGCCCTTTCGTTCCAGGCCGTCTCGCCGCCGACCAGCGTCAGCACGCAGCGGCCGAAAAGCTTTTCACCGGCAAAGGGCGTGGCACGCCCCATGCTGAAAAATTCCTCAGGATTCACCACCCATTCGCGGGAGAGATCGAACGCCGCCAGATCCGCCGGCTGCCCTTCCTCAAGGAAGGATCCGATGCCGAAACGCTTCGACGGACGCACGGACATGAGCTCCACCAGCTTCTCGAGCGAAAGAACGCCCTTTTTCACGAAATGGGTGTACATGACCGCAAAGGCCGTTTCCAGTCCGACCACGCCCATGGCGCTCTTCTCAAGACCTCTGTTCTTGGCGTCGGCCTCATGCGGAGCATGGTCGGTGGCGATCATGTCCACCGTGCCGTCCAGAATGCCCTCAATAAGCGCGGTCCTGTCCTCTTCCCCACGCAGGGGAGGATTCATCTTGAAGCGTCCGTCTTCCTGAAGGTCGCCGTCGCAGAGCACCAGATAATGAGGCCCGGTCTCGCAGGTGATGTCCACGCCCTCCGCCTTGGCCCGGCGTATGATGTCCACGCTTTCCTTCGTGGAAATATGGCAGACATGATAGCTTGCTCCGGTTTCGCGCGCGAGCTCCACGTCCCGGGCGATCTGCCCCCATTCGCTCTCGGAGCATATGCCGCGGTGTCCGTGAGCGCGCGCGTACTTACCGTCGTGAATGTAACCGCCGCGAAGCAGTTCGTTCACTTCGCAGTGGGCGGCAATGATCTTTCCCAGCCTTTTGGCCTCGATCATGGCTTCGCGCATCATGGCCTCATTCTGTACGCCGCGGCCGTCGTCGGAAAAGCCCGCAACGAAGGGCGCCATGCCTTCCATGTCGGCAAGCTCGCGCCCCTTCTCCTCCACAGTGATGGTGCCGTAGGGCAGCACACGGATCACGGCATCGCGCCGGATGATCTCACGCTGCCTTTCAAGGTGCTCCACGGAGTCCGGCGCAGGATTCAGATTGGGCATGGTGCACACCGTGGTGTACCCGCCGTGGGCGCCCGCCAAGCTTCCCGTACGCATGGTCTCCTTGCATGAAAAACCCGGCTCACGGAAATGCACATGGACATCCACGAGGCCGGGAACAATACAACACCCGCTCATATCAAATTCAGACACCCCCTCCATCGGAGGTATCTGCGGGGCCAGTCGCTCTATTCTGCCGCCCCTAACGAGCACATCGTGCTTTACAAAACCCGAAGGTCTGTACACCTCGGCGTTTCTCAGGATGCAATCCATGAAGACTCCTTGGAAAAAGCCCGGCCCGCAGGCCGGGCATCTCATGAGAGCTGTTCAAGTCAAAACCGTGTTCCGCCCGGAAAACGGTCATGGCTTCCTACTGTTTTGTCCCCGGCCGGAGCTGAGGCGGCGGAACCTTTTCCGCATACCTTCCGGCGCAGGGAGAACTTCCGGCGTCTGCCGGGCGGCATCCGCACGCAGGGCGAAGCCGCACAGCTTTACCGGATAACGTCTCTAGGCCTGCTCGCGCAGCACCTTTTCCAGCACATCGGCAAAGGCTTCAAGATCGGCCTCGTCGATGGTCAGAGGCGGCAGCAGACGCAGCGTGGGACCATAGGTAAGGTTCAGAATAAAGCCCTTCTCCATAAGCGTGAGCCAGACCTTGCGGGCCTTTTCATCGGACATTTCAAGTTCGATGCCGATCAGCAGACCCAGGCCGCGCACCTCGCGGATCACGCCGGGCAGGCGGTCGCCGATGGCGCGGAAGCGTGCACGGGCGCGCTCGCCGAGTTCCGCGGCACGTTCCACAAGATGGTCGCGTTCCATGATCTCAAGCACCTTGAGACCGACGGCCGTAACCAGTGCTCCGCCGCCGAAGGTGGTGGCATGGCTGCCGTAGTCGAAGCCCTGCGCCACTTCGTCGGTCGCCATCATGGCGCCGAGGGGCAGACCGTTGGCCATCGACTTCGCGCTCGTGAACACGTCGGGCTTCAGGCCGAAATTCTGATAGCCCCACCACTTGCCGCTGCGGCCCATGCCTGCCTGCACTTCATCGCACATGACGAGCACACCGTGGCGGCGGCAGATCTCCACCACGCCGTCGGCATATTCCTGCGTCACGGGAATGACGCCGCCCTCGCCCTGAATGGCCTCGAAGAGCACGGCTGCCGTCGTGGGCCTGATGGCCTTCTCCAGCGCATCCAGATCGCCCCACTGTACGCGTCCGAAACCGGGCGTCTCAGGCTCGAAGCCTTCCGTATGCTTGCCCGTGGCGGCCAGCGTGGCCAGAGTTCGACCGTGGAAGCAGTTGGAAAGCGTGATCACTTCCCAGGCATTGCGGCCCTTCACCACGTGCTGATAGCGTCTGGCGATCTTGATGGCGGCTTCATTGCTTTCCGCGCCGGAGTTGCAGAAGAACACCTTGCCTGCGTGGCTGGTGGAAAGCAGCTTTTCCGCATAGTTGAGCTGCTCTTCCTGATAAAAGAGATTGCTCACGTGAACCAGCTTTCGCGACTGTTCAGCCAGCACTTCGGCAATTTCCTCATGGCAGTGTCCGAGTCCGATAACGGCGATGCCGGCCAGAAGGTCGACATATTCCTTGCCGTCCACGTCCCAGAGGCGGGAGCCCTTGCCTCGGACTATACCCAGCGGATAACGCGAGTACGTCCGGCACATAAAGGCCTTTTCCCTTTCCTTCAGTCTTTCGAAAGCTTCGCTCATTGTCTGATATCCCCGTGAAACTGATATTTTCCTGTGCCGCCCCCCCGGCCGGATCAAGGAACGCGGGTATCATATACTATTAATGAAAAGTAGCCAAGAGAGACACCCGCCTGCTTCCGGGTTGATTTTTGCTGCGGAGACGCTAAGAATCGGACGCAGACATGGGCGATGCATGCCTGTCACGCCTGTCTGCAGGCAGAAAAGATCGTCACCGGTCTGCCCGCCCTTATTCCGATTCCTCCATCATCTGCGGATCCTTTCATGATACGTGCCTTTACCATGCTTCGTCCTCTCGTTCTGGCGTCCGGCTCTCCGAGAAGACGTTCCTTTCTCGAAGGAGCAGGACTCTCCTTCGACGTGCTTCCCGCCACCTGCCCCGAACCGCGTCCCGTTGAGGGCGAAGACCCGCGTCACTATGCGGGAAGATGTGCCGAATCCAAGGCCCGGTTCGTTCTGGAAAGTCTGTCGAACCGCACAGATCATCCCGCCGTGCTCTCGGCCGACACCATCGTCATTCTGCGCGACGAAAACGGGGCTTCCATTCTCGGCAAACCGAAAGACAAACGCGACGCCGTGGCCATGCTCTCCCGGCTCTCCGGCCGCACGCACGAGGTGGTCACTTCCTGCTGCCTTGCCATGAACGACCGTGTGGAACGCTTCGACGACATGACCGAAGTCACCTTTGCCGACTGGCCGCAGTCCGTGCTGGAAGCCTATGCCGAAAGCGGCGATCCGCTGGACAAGGCGGGAGCCTACGGCATTCAGGACGGCGGCGCCTTTCTGGTGAGCGGAATACACGGTTCCTGGTCCACGGTAGTGGGCCTTCCCCTCAACATCGTGCTGGAACGCCTGCTGACGGCGGGCGTCATCGGCCTGAACACATCCTTCCGGGAGTTTTCATGAAACAGCAGATTCTGAACGCCGTTCACGCCGTGTACGAACAGGTGCCCCTGGTGCACAGCATCACCAACTTCGTGGTCATGCAGGTTTCCGCCAACACCCTGCTGGCCGCCCATGCCTCGCCCCTCATGGCCCATGCCGCCGAGGAAATGGACGATCTCACGAACATCGACTCCGCGCTGGTGCTCAACATCGGCACGCTCGACCCCGACTGGATCGAAAGCATGGAACTGGCCGGCACGCTGATGAAGAAAAAAGGCAAACCCGTGGTGCTTGATCCCGTCGGAGCCGGAGCCTCCGGCCTGCGCACCCGCGCAAGCCTTCGTCTGCTGGACACGGTCCGCCCCGACATTCTGCGCGGCAACGCTTCGGAAATCATGGCGCTTGCCGCGGAAATCCGCTCCGCCGACAAGGTGACGACCAAGGGAGTGGACAGCAAAAACAGCAGCGACGAAGCCCTCGACTCCGCCCATGTTCTGGCCCTGCGCTTCGGCTGCACGGTCAGCGTCAGCGGCGAGAAGGATCTCATCACCGACGGCTGCACCGATCTTGTCGTCCGGGGCGGATCGCCGCTCATGCCGCTCGTCACGGGCATGGGCTGCTCCGCCTCCGCCGTGACCGGCGCCTACGCCGCCGTCTGCGAAAACCGTCTTACGGCTGCCGCCTCAGCCATGGCCGTCATGGCCTCGGCCGGTGAAAAAGCCGGAGCCGTCGCCAAGGGGCCCGGCAGTTTTCTCCCTGCTTTTCTGGATGAGCTCTATCTGCTCGATCCGGAAGACGCGGCTTCACGCGTCAGCGTGCTTGCGCGCTGAACCTTTTCCGATAGCGCTGGAAAAGAACCATGACAAACTGGAGAAAGCATACCGACTACCGCGTCTATCTGGTCACGGATCGGGATCTGTGCCTCGGCCGCCCTCTGGAGGACGTGGTGCTCGCCGCCGTGCGCGGAGGAGCCGGTGTCGTACAGCTTCGGGAAAAGCACGCCTCGTCCCGGGACTTTCTTGAGCTGGCAAGAGCGCTTGTCTCGCGCATACAGCCGCTCGGCATACCGCTCATCATCAACGACCGGGTCGACATCGCGCTCGCTTCAGGCGCAGCAGGCGTGCACGTTGGGCAAAGCGACATGCCTCCGCAGGACGCGCGTCGCCTCATGGGCCCCGACGCCATCGTGGGCCTTTCCGTGGAAACGAGGGAAGAACTTTCCGCCGCGGCACACTACGACATCGACTATGTCGGCGTGAGCCCCGTCTTTTCCACCCCCACCAAGACGGATACCGCCACGCCGTGGGGACTGGAAGGACTCCGCTGGGCGAGAGCCCACTCATCCCTTACTCTGGTAGCCATAGGCGGCATACACAGGGACAATGCCGAAGCCGTCATCGAAGCGGGAGCGCACAGTCTTGCCGTGGTTTCGGAACTGTGCTCGGCTCCGGATCCGGAAAAGGCCGCCGAAAATCTCCTTGCCGCCTTTGAAGGGAAACGCCGTCTCTGAGCTTCAGAAAAAGGATAATAAAAAAACATACGGGGTTTCGTCCCCGTATGTTTTTTTATGGCTCTTGACTAGCTGAGAGGATGTTCTCTGAGCATTTTTAACACCAAAAGAT
>USBZ01000062.1 GCA_900553065.1 uncultured Desulfovibrio sp.
GCATTCTTTTCCCGACTGATAGTGATGACTCCGAACATACGCCGAAAAGAAAAAAAGTAATATCTGGCACTTTTCGTTCGATTTTTTTCTATATCAATCCAGTCATAATCCGTATTCCCGTAGGGAAGAATGCGTATGCCGTCCCGATAAATATAAAGCCCTCCGTATGCATCCATTTTCTGAACCATGGTGCCCCAGTCTTGCAGCGACAGCAAACTTTCCTTTTGTACGCCCTGTACATTGGCAAACTCGATACGGAACGGCCCGCAGCGTGTAGGCAGTCCACGACCGTTCTTCCAGGAAATAACGTGATTCTGGTACGTTTTGCCGTATACCTCTACCGTACCTTTAAACTGCCCGTACTCATCAAAATCGCCGCAGACACGGTGGTCTGCATTCAAAAATTCCTGCGGCGTAAAAAACTGCTCGGGGTCAATGAGATTCTTCCCAGGGTCGTCATCCGTCTTATGGTCCCGAAAGGCCACCTGAATAACAGGCTCAGCATGCCCCGGCGTCATGGTATTGGTAAAGCCGCCCAGCATCCGGATAAGATTCGTAGCGCCGTCGACATTTTCAGCATCAATATCCTGCTGCAGAATTTCCGATGCCGGCTTTATGATGAAGTGCGTACCATGACCTTCCCCAGTCAGGCGAAGCGAAGGCTCATAGGCATCTATTTCCTGCGGGTCGATATCGAAACTTTCCAGCTCGGTCAGAATAGTACGGGCATTTTCTTCAGGGATACGGTCTTTCAGACGCTCGACATTACGGCGAACGACATTCACCATGTCGTGCAGGTCCTGCCGGGAAGGCACGGTACCTCCAGGGAAGGAACGCACAGGAATTTCTATATCATCGAGGTCGAGACCGGGGCACTCAAACAGTCCCCAGTGGATGAATGCCGCCACAAGATTGTGCTTTTTCTCCTGACGTACCGCACGGGAAAGTACCAGCACCTGAGGTCCGATAATAGCAATGGCCAGCCGGCCCACACCTTTTTCCCCCAGCATGGGCCGGGGCTTTTTATCCGGGGCCGAAGGCGGCGGAACAACGCCCTTGGCCCTCATCTTGCTTTCCGTACCGAGAGTAAGCCAGCGCTGAAGAAATTCTTCTTCCGTCATCCCCAGGCCGTCGTCACGGAGGACAAAAAGGCCGTCGGAACGATAGTAGTCGATTTCCGCGTGGTCGGCATAGGCATCATGAGCATTTTTAAAAAGCTCGCTGATGGCCGTAGGCAGACCTGCAATCTGCTGGCGACCAAGCATATCCAGCGCCCGGGCTCGTGTTTTAAACGTTGCCATGTGCTACCATCCTCAGAAGATGTTGCCCTATTCGCTTTGCAAGCTCAGGGGGGACGGCGTTGCCTATTTGACGGGCAACGGCATTCATATTGGAAGCAATAAACTGATAATCAAGGGGAAAACTCTGAAGCACTGCCCCTTCGCGCAGGGAAATGGCCCTGTCTTCCTCAGGGTGCCCGAAGCGTCCGTTGGACAGGCTGTTAAACCGGGTGGTGATGGTTGGCGCTGGCTTGTTCCAGAACATACGGCCGTACACATCCAGAAAACAGTGGTCCTTTCCCCGGTAAGCATTGATTTGCAGCTCGTCATCATCCTTCCAGGCTGTCCGCGTACCGCCATTGTGGGGCGTGATATGGATGCGCCGCAGATTCTTCTCCGAAAGGGCCGACGCACTATGCATGAAAGCCGTGGTATCAAGATGCCCAGCCGGAATGGGAGGAAAGCCATGAGCCGCCCCAAGTACGGAAGCTACATCACGAATTTCTTTCTCCGGAGCAGGTAAAGAAACTTCGGAAACACACCGAGAGGCAATCAAAAGATAGCGTCGCCGGTGCTGAGGCACTCCGTAGAACTGGGCGTTGATGACATTATGGGCATAATTGTAACCATTTTCCTTCAAAAATTTCAAAAAATCAGGAAGATAGCTTTTTGCGTTGGTCATCAGACCAGGAACATTTTCTATAACGACAAAGCCCGGAAGAAAAAACTCTACAAAGCGCTGAAACTCTGCCAGCAAGATGGCAGTTGACTCACTTTTTTTTCGTGACGTCTGAATTTTGCTCCAATACTGGCAGGGGCTGCACCCGGCAAAAACCAAAAAAGGATCGCCAACTTTTAAATTCAGCTGCTGAGCAAGCTGCTCACAGCTTAGTTTTGCAACATCGTAAGCTAAAAATTTTGCAGGGTTATTATTCTTTTCGTAGGACTGTCTGCACTGTTCCTCGTTATCGATTCCCGCAAGTACATGAATGCCCGACAGTCGAAGTCCATGAGTCATCCCTCCGGCCCCGCAGAAAAAATCCACAGCGGACAGGGTAACAGAGGGAGAAGAAAACGATGTTGATTCGGGGCTGCTTTTCATGAAAAAACCTGCACTATACGGGGGGTCATAGCGAAAAAACTTCATTCTGACAACTCATCCTCCATTATCATCCTGTTCCACAACCTTTCCTGCCGTACTATGGTCCGGCGCATACTCCGCACAGTCGACGGTATCCATTCCGGGCTCTGCGCATAGCCGCATATCCTGCATTGAACGAAAACAAAAAGCCCTCCTCCGCTGATATCATTGGCTACTCTTATTTCAGCAGCACCATGGCAGAAGGGGCAACTTTTCAAAGTAATCCGCACGCGTTTCTTCTTTTCCGCATCGGCCCTGCGGTCATTTCTTTTTCCCATGCTTTCCGTCCCTTATCTTTTCCCGAAGCCACACATTGATGAGCTCGCTGTCCGATATCCATTCGCCTTCAATCTTCACGGCGGGGAGCTCATGCAGGCGTATGAGCCTGCGCACCGTGCGCTCGCTGCGCTTCATGTGCGCACATATTTCCTTCATTCCCACAAGCTGCATCACGCCCCCTTCCGCTCGGCAAACGCGGGTTCTTCCTCTTCCACGGCTTCCAGTATGCGCGAAAGGCTCGGCGTCCAGGTGGAATGTGCAGCGGCCGTGCACAGGCACAGGCAGTCGAACCAGTGATTGTCCCTGCGGCGCTGCTTCCACACCCGTTTGCCCTTCTCCCGCACCAGCTGTTCCGCCGTGAGCTGTCTGGCCAGGGCTTCATCGCATCCGGCATGCAGGCGGAAGGGCTGGCGGCTTCCGGGCTGAAGGCGGGCCGTCGTCCAGGTCTTGAAGTAGTCGGTATCCAGCAGGTACAGGCGCAGGCCTCCGGGAATGGCGGTACGGCTCTGCGGCATGCGCTCCAGCAGCGTCCAGTGTACCGGAATGCTCTGCCGGTGGCTCGCGCCCTTGGTGCCCCACAACACGCCCATGCCGTACCGCCGCAAAAAGTCATAGGCCTGTTCCGTGCGGGATATGGCGTCCCCTTCCAGTCCGCCGCCGGTGTCGAGCGCGGCGCGCCACACGGGCACGGGGTCTTCCTGCCCCTGCACGGCGTATTCCGTTTCAAAGACCTTGCGGTACACGTCCTCCCAGTCCTGAAGGCGGCCATAGTCGATGACCGCTCCGTCCAGCCTCCCGGTCCAGGCAACGGCCATGTACCAGAAGCCGACCTTCTGCATGTCTATGCCGAGCGTGACCGCACGATAGCCGGCAGGCACCGTGCAGGGCGCAAGCTCGCGGTCCACCAGTTCCAGCACTTCCGCCTCGCTCGTTTTGGCGATGACCGGCGTGTACGGCATGGCCAGCATGCCGTTGGCGTAGGCCTGATGGGCGTCGGCATCGTCCGTTTTTTCCAGTTCCAGCTGTGCCGCCCGTATCTCGGAAAGGGACACGGCCGCAGAAAGGTAGGCCGGAAGGTGAAAGCCCACGCGGTGGGGAGAAGGAAGCGGGTTGTCCGCCTCCCAGCGGCCGCGCGCCACGGCCTGGTCGCGGGCGTAGTCCGTCCAGTGATAGGCACAGTGCGGGCAGCGGTAGCGGCCCAGCTTTTCTCGCCGCACACGCACGGGATCCTTCACTCCGTGCTCGGAAATGATGTTCTCCGGCTGCATCACCTGTTCCGTCCCGCAGGCCGGGCACACCACCCGATAGCGGCGCACTTCGTCCATGGCGGCCAGGTCGGCCCATATCGTGGTGGTTTCATCGCCCACGGGCTTGCTGATGCGCATGATCTTGCGCGTGTAGGGGTAGGAGCGCGTTCTCTCCCGAAAGTCCGTCACCGGGTCGCCGTGGCCCGCAAACGCACGGAACAGGGATTCCTCATCCAGAAACAGATCCTGCACGGAAATGGACGCGCGCTGGCTGGCGCTGGCCGCGCTGGACAGGTACAGGGCCGTGCCGTCGGCAAAGCCCGTGCGGCCGCCCTTGCTCTTACCGAGAAGCTCACGCACGGGCCGCGTTTTGCGGAACATGGGCTTCAGCTTGGCTTCCACCACGCGGGCCAGCGTTTCGTCGTCCGGCATGGCCAGCATACGCGGCGCCGGGCGGTAGTCGATGCACCAGCACAGGCAGGCGTACAGGCACAGCGTTTTGCCCGTCTGCGGAGCGCCGCAGACCACCACTTCCTCTACACTGCGCTCGGAAAAGGCATCCATGATGCCCGCCAGGTACGGGTTCACGTCGCGCCGGTACCGCGCCCCGGCATAGGGGCCGTCCGGCACAATGAGATGCTGCGCCGCCCAGCGCGACACCGGCGGAATCTCACGCTTGCGGAATATGCGCCGCTCCGTCTCAGTCAGGGAGAGCTTCATCGTCGGCCTCCACGTCTTCGGCGGCGTCGCCGTCCTGCGTCACGAATTCCTGCTCATCGCTCCAGGCATCGAACCAGTCCGCCGTGGCTTCTTCCCACCACGCGACAAGCTCGGGCACGGCTTCTTCCCGCCCGCCCACAAGCGCAATGATCTCCCCGGCCTTGCGGTGAATGAAACTCTGCACCTCCGATTTGAAAAACACCGCACGGGCGGCAAGGTCCTGCTCGTGAACCTCCACGCTCATGAGCTTGCCCTGCTCCTTTTCCAGCTTCAGGCGCTCACGGGCGGCCCGCACGGTTTTGAGTTCCGAATCCGCGCTCATCTTGCCGAGCGCCACGCTGCGGCTCTCCGCATCGTCGATGCGGGCCACGGGCTGAAGCTGGGCCGCGGCATAGCCCAGAAGCGCCGCCGCCGTAAAAAATCCGTCGCCGTCGCGGGCGATCTTGCCGGCCCTGAAATGCCGGGAGAACTGCGGAGCGCTGATCTTGTAGCCCTGCATCTTCAGCCATTCCACGGCATCAGCCGCCGTGCGGAAGGTGGTTGCCGCCTGAGTCATAAGCCCTCCTCGTCGTCGGCGTTCAGGTTCACGCCGTTTTTCAGCCGCCACTTTCTCAGGCAGGCCGGGCAGCGGTAATCCGTGGTCTTTCTGTCGCAGTCGTGGCACTTGTGCAGGTACAGAGCGTCCTTTGCAACATGAAAGCGCGGATCGTGCTCCCCGTTTTTCCTTCCCTTGCGATCTCTCGGCTTAAACATGTTCTCCCTCCATTCTTCCGGCTATCTCGTCGATGTAGTCCCGATGCCGCCGGAGAAACGGCAGCAGCTTCACATATTCCCTGTCCGGCAGCCGGCCGGCGCCGCGCACTCTCACGTCGCCGCCTGCGGGAACCAGCGTGAGCCCGTTGGCGCGCAGGCACTCGCGCACCAGATCGGCGCCCATGTAGTAGCCGTTCAAATCCCACACCGGATGCGTGGGGAAGGACGGCTCCGGGCGTGCGGGCGGATCTTCGGGAACCGGGGCAGGCTGTTCCGGCCGGGGCTCATCCCTTTTCCCACGCACGGCGGCCGCGGCGTACAGAGGGGGAAGCCCCGCCAGCACCCAGTCCCGAACATCGTCATGGCCGTGCCCCGGAACCGCCGCCTGGAACATCTCGCCCGGGTCCTTGCCGTGTATGCATGGCCAGCGCACCGCCTGCGGAAAGGTCTCCCGCCACAGTTCCCAGCCGCGGCCGCCCGCGCCGTTGGCGTCCACGTCCATGGCCACAAGAATGACGGGCAGCCGTTTCAGCTCTTCCATGAGCCCTGCGGGCAGGTGCCGAAGGTGGGCCGTGCCCACGGCCAGCACGGAGCAGAAATCCCCGGCGGCCCGATGCACCAGCATGGCGTCGAGCTCGGCCTCCACCACCACGCAGACCGGAGTTCTGCGGAAGGCGCCCGGCTTCATGGGCAGAAAAAGCGGCGAGCCGCCGCTGCCGGGCATGACGTAGTATTTCAGGTTCGGGAGTGTTGCTTTTCTGTCGGCATCCGGGCGGCGGATGCGGATGCGCTCCACGCCGCCGTCGGCCGCAAGGCAGGGAATCACTATGCCGCGGGGAATCCACATGGCCCGGCGCACACGGCCGCCGGGTTCGCGCGGCGCTTCTTCCGGCAGGCCCCAGTTTTTGCGCAGGCGCATGATGTGCGCGCGGCCGTTTTCTCCGCCCTGCCAGCCGAGCCGGTATTCCCGCACGGCGACTTCATCCAGTCCGCGCGCCGCCAGGTACTGCCGGGCCTTCGCCTGCGCCCAGAGCGCCTGATGCCGGGATTCGATAAAATGCGCGGCTTCCGCGCGCCACAGGGCGGCGTTACGCGCCGGTTCCGGCATTGCCTGAGCATCGAGCCGCGCGGGAGCCTTTTCACGCTTCTGCGGCTCCTGAGGCGCACTTTTCACCGGGCGCTTCTCCCATGCCTTGCCGGCGGCCTGCGCCGCCTGCCGGAAGGTCATGCCTTCCACGTCCATGAGCCACTGGATGACGTCGCCGCTGATGCCGCACTGACGGCAGCTGTAGGAGCCCCGGCCGTCGTTCTGCTCGGGCCATACCAGGAAGCGGTCTCTGCCGCCGCAGAGAGGACACGGCCCGGCAAACTCCGCGCCGCGGCTATTGCGGCCCTTGCTCTTCAGCGCAAGGCCCCGCGCCGTGTACAGGTCGGTAACGGTCAGCATGCCGCACCTCCCCACATCCGCCAGGCAATCAGGCAGGCCATGATGATATGCAGAAAAGCCGCCGCCAGAGCCTCGGCCATGACACCATGATGGTGCCATGACAGTTCCATGATACTTTTCTCCGAAACTGTCATGGCTGAAAAGTCTATTCTTTTATGATAGTTATTACCTTTTTTCTTTAAAAATATGATAGTATGACAGTATGTATATGCGCGCGCATATATGCACGCGCGCGTAGGGACTTTTACGGGAAAAACTGTCATACTGTCATGTTTATACCCCAACCATGCGTTTTCCCTGAAAAACTTACCATGACAGTAGTGTCTTGGCAGTATCATGGAAGTGTCATACCCCGGCACAGAGTTCAAGTAATGCTTCAAGTTAAGCATGGTCCTGCACCTCTTTCGGGTAATCGTGTTCGGCCTGCTCGTTGAAGCGGTAGCCGTAATACCAGACACGGCCGCCTGCCTTCTCGCTCCGAATGGTACGCTTGGCCAGCTTGCCGAAGGTAGTTATGGAGGGGCAGCCCTTGCGGCTCATCTTGTCCTCGAACCACGCCTTGAACACCGCATAAAGATGTGCGGCCGCCAGACGCGGCGCTTCGGGGTCCGCTTCCAGGCAGGCGTCCGCAAACTGCAGCACTATGCTTTCTTCTCTGCGGTAGGCTTCGGTATCCCTGCGTATCTTCTCGGGCGGTATGAGTCCCTCGATTTCATAGAGCTGGAAGCCCCGCACAAGCCATGCCAGAACGCCGGAAGCTTCCGCTGCAAGAATCTCCCGCTTGAGGTTCTTGTTGACCTGCCGCTCCAAAGGATTGTTCGGATCGGGCTCGGACACGAAGGAAAACGGACACACCACCAGCTTGATGCGCTTCCAGAAGGCGGAATCGTTGTCTCCGGCGCGCATCTTGTGGTTGGTCAAAAGAAAAAGCGTATGCGTCGGCCGGAACTTGGTATTGCCCTTGTCGTAGGGGGAACGGCCCACCAGGGAGTCGTCGCCGCTCATGAGCTTGATCTTGTCCACCGAGAAACGCCGGTTCTCTCCCGGTTCCGAGGCCCACATGATGCGCTGTCCCTTCATTTCCAGCACGGCCGGCGTGGGAGAGTTCGGGTTCTGCGGCGTGCCCTGGTCAAGCAGAAGCTCCACCGGCATGGGCGCGGCATAACCGGTTTCACTGGTGCCGTCGCCGCCGGTGAGAATCTCGTACAGGATTTCAAAAATGGTCGTTTTGCCGGAGTCGCCTTCCGCGCCCAGCAGAACCACGAAAATCTTTTCCGATATCTCCCCGCACAGAGCCATGCCCAGAAGCTTGTGCATGTAGTGCAGGACTTCGGGATCTTCCCCGAAGATCTCGAACAGCATCCGCTCCCACTTCGGGCAGGGGGCATCCAGCCCTTGCCATTCCACGGTGCAGTGGCGGGAAAAGTAGTCCTCCGGTCTGCCGGGCCGCAGCATACCGGAACGCATGTCCACCACGCCGTTCTTCGCCACGATGGCGAAGTTGTCCGCGTCCAGACGTACGCCGGGAACCGTCAAACGGCTCTCATGGGAAAGAGACAGGTCCAGACAGGCATTGATGCCCTGCTTCTGGTGGAGCTTGTCGGCCGCCTGCCTGAGCTTGCGCCCGCGGGCATCCAGCTGCTTGGCCTGCTCTTGGTCGTCTTCTGCCCGTGCCGATGCGGCCATGCCTCTCAGCCGTTCCGCGCCTTCCAGATAGGCCTGGGCCACGTTCTCCACACTGGACGCTGCCTCGAACGGCCATATTCTGGACCAGAACTGCCCTTTCCACTCCAGCCAGCTGTCCCACTCGGGAACGAAGATAAGCTGACCGCGGCAAAGCGCATTGAAGAGAATGCCGGAGCCCTTCTGCCCGGCCTCGGCGCAATCTTCCACAAAGCGCTGCCTGGTCTCGGCGTCCTTATCTCCCCGACGCTGCCCGGAGAATGTTCCGGCCTCCGCCTTCAGCCTGGCCAGATTGGCCGCCTCTTCCTCAGCCTTGCGCTGCACTTCCGCCCGGATGATCTCGCCCTTCAGCCATTCCTTCGGAGTCTGCGGTTCCTGGGGCGTCTTCGGCATGTCTTTTCGGTGGTCACTCATGCGGCCACCTCCAGGCCTACGGCCGAAGATGCACCGCGGGCTTTCCAAATTTCGGATTTATTTTCAAAAAATTTCCGGCACTCTTCGCGCTCGGCAAGCCCCCGCATAAGCCCGGGGCCGGAAAGGACCCGAGAATCCGCCGCACGGGCCATGACACTCTGGCCGGAAGCCTTTCCTTCGGGGAGTATGAGGGGGATGAAACTGGCGTCATCTCCCTTTGCGGGGAGATGACCGCAGGCCAGAAAAAAGTATGTTCCGGGGAGATATCGGGGAGATATTTTTGACGGCGCGAACGAAAAAACAGGGAATGATATCAGGATAATGTCGCAGTCAGCAGGGCAAGTTTCCGTTCCAGTGAAACTTGAAGGGTGGAAAGTTCCATTTTGCTGTCTTTTATTGCAACATATTATTTTACCTGTTATTTTATGCAAAAGTCTCTGTATCTTTTTACGGCTGTATGCGCCGTTGGGGAGACATTCAGGGAGATTTTTCCGCCGATTTCAGGCAACGGAAAATTTTTCGGAATTTTGCCTGTCGTCAATGTGCCTTTATAAGGCTGGATGCCTGCGGCCTGAGATTCCGGCAGGCGAGCAGTCATTTCTCCATGTCTCCCTGCTTTTCCCATGCTCTCCCCCAAAACAGTAAGCCCACACAAAAAGAGATATATAAAACAACAGTGCACAAGCCGTAGTCAGTAGAAAAACAGAAAAACGTTAAAAACGATTCTGAAACAGGCTATCCTTTAACTCAGCCAAAAAGATATAAGACAATCCGTCCGTTCCTGCAGTCCACGCCATTCTTGTGACTATCGCGGATATTATACAAGTAGCCCTTTGTATTTAAAAGTCAGGACCGCCCCTTCAAGGGGCGGTTTGATTTGACCCTATAAGGGTCTG
>USBZ01000063.1 GCA_900553065.1 uncultured Desulfovibrio sp.
TATAAGTTTTCGGGAACCCCCAGCCTAGCTGGGGGTTTTCTTTTAACCAAAAAAAATGCCGCAGGCTTGCGCCTTCGGCATTTTTACGATGTTTCCCGAAGAGAAAACTATAGGGAAGAAGCCCGGAGTTCGATGGCTTTCTGCACAGCCTCGCGGGAAGCCATTTCACTGTCGAGGGTAACCGGAACGTCCGTATAGTAAATGGCTCCGGCGGAAATATCGTATTTGGCCTGCTGATCACGAGAGTGACGAAGCGGAGGCACCACATCGTATATCCACGGAAGAAATTCTCCGAAAAACAACCATGTGGCGACGCTGAGAACAACGAGCTTCACCCAGGCGACCTTTCTGCTGGAAGAGGAGAGAGCAGTCATTTCACGTCCAAAGTCCGCACCGCCGGAAGGCGGTGCGGACACGGTTTCAAAGAATTACGCTTAGATGCTGGCGGTGATTTCCGGGAACACCTTGTAGAACATGATCCAGGCCATCAGGAGGGTCAGAGCCAGGTTGAAGGACTGACCGCAGACGTACAGGATGATGGGCTTGCCGCCCTTGAAGTAGCTGGCAAGTTCCTTGAAGTTCGTGGCGAGACCGATGGAAATGAAGGCCAGAGCGAAGAACCAGCCGCGCAGAGGCACGGTGATCTTGTTGGTACCGTTGGAGATCAGGGCGTTACCAAGATCAGCACCGAGGTTGCCGGCGATCGTGGACAGCACGATGGAGGCAGTGAGGAAGCCGATGACGAACTTGGGGAAGCGGTTCCAGATTTCCATGGGACCGACCTTCACGCCTTCTTCATGAGCTTCAACCTTGGTGGCGAAGTAGATGGCCACGCAGAAGGCGCTCACGCCGATGAGGACGTTCTGGATCATCTTGATGGTAGCAGCAACCTGCAGAGCCTTGGGACCGATGAAGGCACCGGCAGCGGCCACGGAGCCGGTGGCGTCGATGGTACCGCCGATCCAGGCGCCGCCCAGAACTTCAGGCATACCGACGGCCTTGATGAAGGCAGGCATGACGATCATCATGATGGCGGTGAACACCATGGAAAGACCAACGGACAGGGTCAGTTCTTCCTTCTTCGCGCGGCAGGCAGCGGCCACGGCGATGGCGGCGGAGGTACCGCACACGGACATGTCGGCGGAGATGGTGATGTTCAGGGTCCTGGAGGGCATCTTCAGGACAGTCTGACCGAAGATGTAGGTGGACACCAGAACGATGGGGGTAACAACCCAGGCCACGAAGATGCCGGGGATACCGATGGCAAGGATCTTGTTGAACAGAACTTCAGCGCCGAGCAGCACGAGACCGGCCTTGATGAAGTATTCCACCTGCACGGCGGGCTTCATCCACTTGGGAGTGCCGATGGTGTTGGCAACCACCATACCAACGATGATGGACCAGATTTCAGCATTGAGGCCGTAGGTAGCCGTGGGCTTGTAGCCGCCGAGGAAGTTGGCGAACAGGCAGAGCGCGTACACACCGAGGAAGCCGATGAAGTACTGAACAACGTTGAAGCCCATGACGCCCATACCGACGGCGGTGATCACACCGAGGCTGATGCCGAGGATGATGAGACCGGGGATCAGGTTGGTGTCGGAACCAACCTTGGCCTTGGCCTTGGCAGCGTCGCTGTCGGCCTTCTGCCAGGCGGCGATGGCGGTTTCGGCAGCCTTGTTCAGGTCGGCGTTCTGGAAGGAAGCGGCGGAAGCGGCGTCCTGAGCGGCCTTGGCAACGGTAAGAGCTTCGGCGGCAGCCTTGGCGGCAGCTTCAGCCGCGGGCTTGGCGGATTCGTCCATGTGGGTCACGAAGGAATCCATGGGATTGCCGGACCACTTGGCGGGAGTCTTGAGGTAGCTGATGATGGCCTTGGCGGCGGGCAGCTTGTTACCGGCAACGCCCTTCTTGGCGGCCTGAGCCTGAATCAGCTCGATGGTCTTGATAGGCTTGGCCTTCTCAGCGGCGATGACGGCATCATACTTGCTGAGCTGAGCTTCAATGTCGGCGCGACCGCCCATCATGATGAGACCGGAAATGATCAGGATGAAAAAGCCGATCCAGATCGCCCAGTAGTCTTCCTTCAGCCAAAGGTCAGACCATTTCGCACGGCCATCGTCAACGACAATGTTTTCATTAGCCATAAAAAGTCCCCTGCTTAAAAAATTAAAAACAAACTCTCCTCAGGCCCATTTGTACCTTCAATAACAAACTCATGCTCTATTGACAAGTATTTGTCTTCTACCCCGTCTTTCAGCGGGAAAAAAGGCTCATGCCGGCCCGAGCATGACCGTTATGAAAAGTAAAACCGGCGTCGAAAAAACCAGACTGGCCCTCGCGCCGGAGGCAGATTCGTAGAACTGCCCGCTCTTCGTACAAAAAAACGCTTTTTTACGCAAGCCCGTCAGAAGGCTTTTTTGCGGATTCCTCAAGGAGCTTCCAATAGTCGTCCGCAACGTCGTAACCGAACTCGCAGGCCTTCTCCGCGTATTCTCTGGCTTTTTCCACATCACCGAGTTCAAAGCAGGCCAGAGAGAGATTGTTCCACGCAGGCGCAAACGAAGGCTCCTGCTGAAGCACCATGCGGCTCATCTCGGCGCTCTTCTCGTACTCACCCTTCATATAGAGAGCGGAAGCAAACGTGGCACGGGCCTGCAGATACTTGGGATCCCAGGTGAGAGCCTTGTGGAGAGCGGAAATAGCTTCGTCGACTTCCCCTCTCTGAAGGTGCACGAAACCGATATTGCCCCAGGCAACGGGGAACTTGGCACGGCATTCCGCGGCTTCCTTGTTGTACTGCATGCAGCCGTCGAGATCTCCGCGGCGCAGGCAGAGGCCGCCGAGCTGCACGAAAGCCTCGGCCATATGGGCGGAATTGCGCACGGCGTTCAGGAAGCATTCCTCGGCTTCGGAGTAGTCACCGAGAGAAAGCATGGCCACACCGAGATTGTAGTGGTGAATGGCACACTTGGGATCCTTTTCGATCTCCGCCTGAAGATCGTGAATGTACTCATGAATATCGGTATAACGGTCTTTCATAAGATATGGCCTTCCTTCTTTAGAAGTTCATGGTACCAGGCGGCGAATTCATACACGCCCAGAAATTTGTCCTGCTTGTTCACCACGCCGATGGCAGCTTCCATAGCCCCCTGGAGGAAGGCTTCGCTGGGATCCGATTCTCCGGAAAGCTGCGCCTCGCACTTCTTGGAACGAACGAACTCCTGCATGAGCTGCTGAGCCGTACGTTTGGTGATGTCCGTGCGGATTTCCACAGGTTCGTTGGGTTCAGGGAAGGGGTCCCACTTGTCGTACCCAATGCGGTCGATGAACTTGCGGCGACGGGGGGGGATTTTTTCGTAAAGATCGCGCTTGAGCTTTTCCTCTTCGGCGGTAAGCGCCCGGGGCTTCTCATTGCGCAGCAGAGGAGCGATGGACATGACTACTCCTTCGGGGCCGGACCGATGCCGAGATAGGCATCATCATACTTGGTGATGAGCGCCATCGAAACGGGCACATACACTCTGTGCAGCTCGCGGAAACGGGACCCGATGACGGCACCGATGCGGCGGCTCATGTCGGCCAGACGATCCTGAATGCGGTCGAGCGCGACCGTAGGATAGGGCTGCCCCTTCTTGAAGCGGCACTCGCCGCAGACATGGGCCTTGCCGTGTATGGACGTGGGAATGCCGTACAGACGGCAGGTGATGGGACGATGTTCGTAAAGCAGGCAGGTGTCGTCAAGCCCCAGAAGCGGACAGCGAACTCTTTCCCTGGCCGCCTCCACCATGATTTCCTCGTCGGACAGACCCTGACGGGCCTGCTGGAAATAATGACGCTTCAGGCGGGTAAGCTGACGATCAACATCGTTCGCGGCCTGAAGCACGGCGGAGCGGCGAATGCCGAAGTCGAATTCCCTGTTGAACGCCCGATTCAGGGCCATAGCTTCCACAAGAGAAAGGTCGAAGGCCGCATGGCAGCAGCTGCTGCAGCCGGCGGCGCAGGCCACCTCTTCAGGATACTGGTTCTTCACTCGCTCGAAAAGCTGATCGGCCTGCGCGGCAAGCTGCTCATATTCCTGAAAAATAGCGTCCAATTCCGGGTTGGTCATCATAGTTCCCACTGAAAAACGGTTAAAAAACCGCCGGATGAGCAATGCCCATCCGGCGGCAACAGGCTCACATGGGCCGCCGCAGAGCGACGGTTCAGTCAGCATTGCGGATGACTCCGATCATCCGCCGGCCTTCCGCAGAAATGCGTACGGCCCGGACGGCCTGAGCCGCCCACACCACGGGGGAACAGCCCCCAGGGCGTTAGTCTTCTTCGATCACGATGGCGTCGTTTTCGCAAACGCCGGTGCAGGATTCGCAGCCGAGGCATTCTTCAGCGTTCACGGGATCGCTCTTGCCGTCGTGCATTTCCCAGACGGAAACAGGGCAGATGTCCACACACTGGCCGCAGCCAACGCACTTGTCAGCGTCAAAAATAACCTTGTAGCCCATAACAGCCTCCAATGTTCGGCCGAACGAGTTCGGCGCAAGTTAATAATTCCGAGTTCAACAGGATACCTGTCTGGAGTATCCGATGCATGAGGCATAGCCTGTGCGCCACACGCTGTCAAGCGGCTTCTCCGGGAACGACACGTATCCCGTTGTCCCGCTAGTCTCTGGCGTCAAGCCCCGCCGCTTTCGCCACGGCAAGCGCCGCCGCGCGGGTGAAGTCCCCGGCGGGCATGGCGGCTCTTTCCTCGGCGGTAAGCAGAAGCTGAGGATGATTGACCAGTTCGGGACGGGCCTTCACGCCGTACTCGGCAGGGAAGGAGTCCTCGAAATACATGTTCTGGAAGCCTGCAAACTTCAGCGCGTGCGCCGTGGAGTCCAGAATGCAGAATTCCTCTTCCGTCAAAAGGCCGAGTTCCTGAGCCTTCAGCATGCCGGCAAAGCTTTCGCCGCCCTGCGTGCAGGCAATGTGACCGTGACGGTTGGCAAGGATCATGGCGTCCATGATGGACTGCTCGGTCACCTGCACCACGTCGAATCGTCCGCCGGCCGCCTCAAACTTCTCCACGAGATTTCTCACACGGGGGAACGACACGGGATTGCCGATCATGGCGGCCTGCGCCACGCTGGGCTGAACCGGCACGGAATGATACTCGCGCTGATCCTTCGGCTGGCTGTAGTAGCGCCACACCGGGTCGGCATGCTCGGACTGCACGCCCACGATGTGGGGCAGTTCTTCTATGATGCCGAGACGGTGCATCTTCAGGCAGGCGGAAATCATGGACGTGATGTTGCCTGCGTTGCCGATGGGCATGAACAGAGCCTTGCCCGCCATGTCCCAGCCGTACCACTGCGCGACTTCATAGGCATAGGATTCCTGACCGAGCACGCGCCAGCTGTTCTTGGAGTTGAGCAGCGCCACGCGATAGTGTTCGGCCAGATACTCGACGACCTTCATGCAGTCGTCGAACACGCCCGGCACTTCCAGAACCTGCGCGCCGGAGCCGAGGGGCTGGGAAAGCTGCGCCGGAGTGACCTTGCCGTGCGGCAGAAGCACCACGGTACGGATGGGTTCGCCCACGTACGCGCCGTACATGGCCGCCGCCGCAGAGGTGTCACCCGTGGAAGCACAAATGGTGAGCACCTCCTTCCAGCCGTTTTTACGCACAAGCGACTTGAGATAGCTGTACGCTCCGGCCATGCCGCGATCCTTGAACGAGGCGCTGGGATTCATGCCGTCGTTCTTGTAGGCGAAGCGGCGGCCGACCTGCTTTTCGAGCGCGGCGGACGCCTCGATGACGGGCGTATCGCCTTCGCCGAGATACACGATGTCCTCTTCTTCCAGCACGGGAGCCATGAGTTCATAGAAACGGAACACGCCGCGCAGCGCCGTCGTGCGCGTGGCACGGCGGGCATCGAAAAGATCGCGCCAGTACTGCGCGCCCTTTTCCTTCATGTCGTCGAAGTCGAGATCCTCCAGCAGGAGGACGCCGCCGCAGTCGGGACAGGTATAGAGAAGAGCGTCCACCGGATGACGATGGCCGCAGTTCATGCACACATATTCCATACGTGCACGACGCGTGGGGAAATCCTGAGACATATCATAACTCCTGAGTGATATCGAATGGGAAGGGCAAGCATAGAATGTTTACCCCTCCGCCGCAACCGTGCAGCGGCACATGCGGCCGGAAGGGTTGTCGCCGATCAGACCCTTCGCACGGAAACGCCGGCTTTCTCCATGCAGTCCTTCAGATCCGCGATGGAATACTGACCGTAGTGCACGATGGACGCCACAAGCGCGGCGGAAGCGCCGCCTTTCGTCACGGCCTCCACAAGGTGCTCCGGAGCGCCGGCTCCGCCGGACGCAATCACGGGAATGGTCACGGCATCGCAGATCATGCGGGTGAGATTAAGTTCATACCCGTCGCACGTACCGTCGGCATCGATGGAGTTGACGCACAGTTCCCCGGCGCCGAGTTCCTCACAACGCCGTGCCCAGGCCACGGCATCCATGCCCATGGGCTTGCGGCCGCCGTGTATGACCACTTCGTAGCCCGAAGGACAGTCTTCGCTCACGGGAACCTGCTTTACGTCCATGCCGACCACCACGGCCTGCGAACCGAAGGCATCCGCACCGCGGCTGATGAGGAAAGGATCCTTGACCGCCGCCGAATTGACGGAAACCTTTTCCGCGCCGGCAAGCAGCACGGCGCGCATATCTTCCACGGAGGCAATGCCGCCGCCCACGGAAAACGGAATGAAGATATTGCTGGCCACGCGCTCGACGACATCAAGAAAGATGCCCCGGGCCTCGCACGAAGCCGTGATGTCGTAGAACACGATTTCGTCGGCGCCTTCCTCATAGTAGCGGCGTGCCGTTTCCACAGGGTCGCCGATATCCACGTTGCCCTGGAACTTGATGCCCTTGGTAAGACGGCCGTTACGCACGTCAAGGCAGGGAATGAGCCGCTTGCTCAGATGACTTCTTTCAGACACGGGCGCCCTCCCGGCAGTAGCGATAGAAATTCGTCAGCAGTCTGAGCCCGGGCCGACCGCTCTTTTCCGGATGGAACTGCACCGCCCACAGGCCCGGACGACCGTACATTGCCGTGAACTCCTGTCCGTAACAGCTTGTGGCTATGACAAGCTCCGGAGCCGGAACGGTATAGTAGCTGTGCACGAAATAAAAACGGGAAGAGGGATCAATGCCGTCCAGAAGTTCGGAAGGCTTCTTCACCGAAAGCGTATTCCAGCCCATGTGCGGAATGCGTATGGGTTCGCCCCCGTCGCGCCAGCCGGCATCAAAACGACGGCAGGTTCCGGGAAGAATGCCGAGGGCTGCGGTATCGTTTTCCTCGCTGTGATCAAGAAGAATCTGACAGCCGAGGCAGATGCCGAGCAGCGGCTTCTGCATGGCCACAATGTCGCGCAGCACCTTGTCCATGCCGGTGGACACGAGCTGATTCATGGCCTGTCCGGCCGCACCGACACCGGGAAAAATAACGCCTTCCGCCGCCAGCAGCACGGAAGGATCGGCGGTAATTTCGGCAGGAATGTCCAGAGAGCGCAGCGCTCTCAGCACGCTGGTCTGATTTCCCGCCTTGTAGTCGAGAATGGCAAGCATCGAAGTGACCTGTCTGTGATAGGTATACGCCTCCTCAGGGAAGCTCTAAAAGCTTATGCCGGTCCGCGTACGGCTGTGCATAAGGGACGGGCCGCTGCCCGTCCTGAATACCGTGACCATTTCTCCGTCTACACGGATACTGTCGAGAGCATCCTCCTGAGCGCAGCCTGTCAGGCCGAGCGCCAGCAGCATCAGCAGAGCAATCGGAGCAAGGAACGTTTTCATAGGGCGTCCTCCTGAAGGCATCATAACCAAGACGTAAAACAGCGCAAGTCCCTCTCCCTTATGGGCAAAAAAAAGGAAAGCCAAAAGTAATAATGTGATTTTTATGAATATATTACAAAAACTTAAAGAAAAAGAACGCATGACTTGACAGTTCTGCACGTCGGGTGCAAACATTCGATTTACAATAATGAAAAACTCGCCTTTCCGGCAGTTTTGGAACAGGAGAATTCCCCGCCATGAAGAAGTCCCTCAACGTTGCTGTATGCGGCGCAACCGGCGCCGTCGGCCGCGAAATGCTGAAAACCCTTGCCGAGCGTCATTTTCCCTGCGCTTCCATTACCGCCCTTGCCTCTGCCCGTTCCGCCGGAACCCGCGTTCCCTTCGGCGACGACGAAATCACGGTCAAGGAACTGACGAAGGACTCCTTCAAGGGTATTGATCTGGCCATCTTTTCCGCCGGCGGCAGCGTTTCCACCGAATTCGCTCCCCATGCCCAGGCTGCCGGATGCGTGGTGGTGGACAACTCCAGCGCCTGGCGCATGGATGACCGCTGCCCCCTCGTCGTGCCCGAAGTGAATGCCGACGATCTGGAAAAGCACAACGGCATCATCGCCAACCCCAACTGCTCCACCATTCAGATGCTGGTCGCCCTCAAGCCTCTGCATGACGTCGCAAAGATCAAGCGCATTGTGGTGACCACCATGCAGGCCGTGAGCGGTACGGGCAAGAAGGGTATCGACGAACTGGAAACCCAGGTGCGCCGCCTCTTCAACATGCAGGGCGTCGAGCCCAAGGCCTATCCCCATCAGATCGCCTTCAACTGCCTGCCCCACATCGACGTCTTCCAGGCCAACGACTACACCAAGGAAGAAATGAAGATGGTGAACGAAACGCACAAGATGCTCGATCCGAACATCCGCGTCACCGCCACCTGCGTGCGCGTTCCCGTCTTCTACGGCCATTCCGAATCCGTGAACATTGAAACGGAAAAGAAGCTCACCGCCGCCGAAGCCCGCGTGATTCTTTCTCAGGCCCCCGGCGTTCAGGTTGTGGACAACCCCCGCGCCAATCTCTATCCCCTCGCCGTGGATGCAGCCGGGGAAGACGACGTCTTCGTCGGACGTATCCGCGAGGATGAAAGCTGCGACAACGCCCTGAATCTCTGGATCGTGGCCGACAACGTGCGCAAGGGCGCCGCCCTCAACGCCGTGCAGATCGCCGAAGAACTTCTGAAGCGCGATCTCGTTTCCGTGGTCAATCCCGGCATGTTCCTGTAAGTCCTCCAGTCGACAGGAAAAGGCCGTCACTCCCTCCAGGAGCGACGGCCTTTTTTCATGCCTTCATATCCAAATACGTCCCGAGTTGGCAGCCGGAAAACGTCGAGGCCCGTCCGGACTCCCGAAGCAAAAACGACGCAGATGCCTCAGGGCCGTCTCCGGGACCTGAAACAGTCCTTTCAGGAGCGCAGAAGTCTCCTGCAGAGGCCAGATGGCCTGTTTCAGTCCCTGCAACGCTCTTTCTGCTCGTCACTATCCACGAAAGAAATGGGGCCCCACCGGCATAGCCGGTGGTTCCTCTTATGCGCCTGTAAGGCTC
>USBZ01000064.1 GCA_900553065.1 uncultured Desulfovibrio sp.
GAAGCCGGGCATCCGCAGGAGGATGCATGATAGCCAATATGCCCACTTCGACGTTTCTCCTCTATATCGGAGCGTTTCTGGTTCAGTTCGTATTCGTCATTGCTTACGGCATCTGGTGGTGCCTGCAGGGCAGAAATCCTTCCGGTAAGGACAGGCGGAACTAGCGGAGGTCGCACGCCATGATGATAGCCATTCTCGTCATTTACTTCGGCCTCATGCTGTTCATCGGATATCTCGCCTCGCGAAAGGTACGGGATTCCAGAGACTATTTCCTCGGCGGCAAGGGCTTCGGCCCGTGGTTCACCGCCTTCAAGTTCGCCGCCACGTGGGAGAGCGGCGTCAAGCTCGTGGGCAGCCCGGGCATGGCCTGGAACGCCGGCTGGTCGTCTCTGGCCATGGGCATAGGCACGCCTCTGTGCTACTTCTTCTCCTTCCGTGTGTTCGGTCAGCGCCTCAAGATGGCCTTCGACCACTTCAACGTGCTTACGCTCCCCCAAATGCTGGAAAAGCGCTATAACTGCCGCGCCATCCGCGTCATTGCCGCCATTGCCATTCTCATCGGCCTCGGCGGTTCTCTGGTGGCCCAGTTCAAGGCCACGGGCGAAATCTTCTCCGCCATTCTGGGGCTGGACTATCTGCACGGACTTTTCATCGGCTCCATCATCGTGGGCATTTACTGCATCATGGGCGGCTATCTCGCCTCCGTGTGGACCGACTTCATTCAGGGCATCATCATGGTCATCGGCTCCATCGCCATATTCACGGCCACCGCTCAGGCGGCCTTCGGCGGCGTGTCCTTCGATCTGCTGTCCCAGATGAACGCGGCGCTCGGCGCCATTGATCCCAATCTGCTCGACATCACGGGCGGCGGCAAAATGAGCTGGGCCAACCTGTTCATCATTCTTGCCATCACCATGCTTGTGGGCATTGCCATGCCGCAGCAGAGCGTAGCCATCTTCTCCATGCGCGACGTGCGTACCGCCCGCGTGGCCATGATCGTGTGCGTGGTGTTCTCCGCCATCCTCGCCTGGACGCTGGTGCTTACCGGCATGATGAGCCACATGGTGTTTGCTCCGGGGGAAGTGAAGAATCCCGATCTTGTCATCCCGCTGCTCATCCCCAAGGTGCTTTCGCCCCTCATGGGCGGCATCTACCTTGCCGCCGTGCTCGCCGCCATCATGTCCACCGTGAGCGGTTCCATCGTGGTAGCAGCCTCCTCCCTTACGGAAGACATCTTCAAGCTGATCATTCCGAATCGGTATGAGCAGCATCCCATGTTCTACAACCGCGTCGGCTCCGCCGTGTTCGTGCTGCTGCCGCTGCTGTTCGCCATCAATCCCCCGACCATCATTTTCTGGATCGGCGTGTTCGCCTTCGGATTCCTGGTGTTCACCTTCCTCATGCCCATGATCGGCGTCATTCTGATTCCGAACGCCACCAAGCAGGCGGCGCTGGCACAGATGGTGAGCATCATGTTCATCATTCCGATATGGACCATCTGGCTGCAGAAGCCCACGGGTATTCCGGCGCTTCTGGTCGGACTCATCGGTGCTCCGCTCATCTTCTTTGCGGTGAACGCCGTGTACAGAAAGAATGAGCTTGATCCTGAGATCACAAGCCTGTGGGAAAAGTTCCGGCAACTCTGAGCAGATAGGGCATGACATCCGTCACGTTTTCGGAAATCCCGGAACCGTGACGGATGTACTCGGGGCCGCGGGAGCAGGAGGGCAGTTTTCTCCCTGCCCCGGAAACACGCCTGCATTATGATGCGGGCATGACGGAAAGAAAATTATGGAAAAGAACATCTGCCTGAACTCCACCGGACTGGCCTGGAATGAGGAACGTCTTGCCGGAAGATACGATTTTTTCCGGCGCAGGCGCGAGGAGGTGCGGCTGGATCTTCTTTACTATCCGTACTGGCTGATTCATCTGGCTGGATCGGCCAAGTGGCGTTTTTTCGGCGAAAAGCCGATGGAAATGCTGCTTGTCTCGGATGGAAGGACGGGGCGCTGCCGCAGAGTGTCGTCTCTGCCGCAGCCCGTGGAGGAGCGGCTTGTCTTCAGCGGGGAGATGGACGGCTTTTCTCCCGCCCGCTTTGAGGCGGAAGCGGAAAGTGGTTCGGCGCTTGCGCATGTGGCGCAGCCTCTTCTGGATCAGCAAGCCGCGGAGGCTGAAGCCGAAGCATTCGCGCTGGCGGCATGGAACAGGCGCTGCAATATTCCCCTCGGACCGAGAGCGGACATCCGTTGCGGACACAGGGAGGTATCGCTTTTCTACAAGCCGTTCTGGATCATGCAGCCGAAGGTCCGGCCGGAGTCGGGCGTGGAGAAGATGTTCATTTTTGACGCCAGCACGGGACTCGGCGGCGTTACCGAGTACTGGAGCGTGGTGGAATACGTGAAGGCTTTGCAGCAGAAGGCTGAGGAGTCTTTGTAGCCGCTGCCGGAAACGGCGGAGGGCAAACGTTTCAGAGCTTCCGGCGCAGCCGGAAAGAGAAGGAAAAGGGCGGATCGCACATGCCGTGCGGTCCGCCCTTTTCCTGTGCGGTCAGGTACTCAGCCGTTGGGAAGCCCGGCGGGATTGCCTGCGCTGTCGGGACCGCAGTCCTCCCGCAGATTTTTGATGAGGGCGGCGGCCTGCGGCGTCAGATGCTTGTGCTTGCGGATGAGAAGACCGTAGTGCACGACGGGCAGGAAGCGGTCCAGAGGATAGAGCTTGAAGGGACTCGGCTTGATGTTGAATGAGCTTGAAGTGATGCTCATCTCATCCATGATGGCTACGCCCACGCCGCGCAGGACATACTGCAGCATGAGGAAGTTGCTGTTGACGCAGACGGCGTTCTTCTTGATGTACGGACTTGTGGTGGCATTGGAGCCGAAATAGGGGTCGCCTTTGTCGTCCATCTGCTCCGAAAGAAAGGAAACGAAGGGCAGACGCTCAAGGTCTTCCAGATCAGGCTCGTCGGGCAGGTTGTAGTCGTTGTCCTTGCGCGTGACAAGAAGCGGCCTTGAGAGAAAAAGTTTTTCAAATTCGCAGGTTTCGGGAAGCGTTGTAAGTCCTGTGAAGCCGAAGTCCACACGGGAGGCCACCACGTCGTTGACCACTTCATACGGCATGGCCCGACGGATGAGAATATTCACATCCGGGTGCTCCACGCGGAATGCGGATACGCAGTCCACGATTTTCCGGGCTATGGGCAGGTTGCAGGAAAGAATGATCCGACCCTTCAGATCGCCCTGAAGATTGCCCACTTCCGAACGAAGACACTTGAGTGTTTCAAAGGTGGAAATCGTCCAGTCCAGAAGCTTTTTCCCTTCCGGAGTGAGATTCATTCCCTTCTTGTAGCGGTCGAACAGAACGGTATTCAGGTTGGATTCCAAGGCCTTGAGCTGATAGCTCAGCGTGGATGCGCTGCGGTTCATGAGCAGCGCGGCCCTGCGTATGCTGCCGGTTTTGGCGATGTAATAAAAACCTCTGAGCCACTGGATGAAATCCCCGTTCAGTTCTTCAATCATGGCGCGTGCCTCTGTCGGGAAGAGTGTTTGGTTTTTTCGAACGATAATTATTTTTTTTCGGTTTTACAAGATATCCAGTCTGTGTTTTTATTCACACAAGGAGGAGCAAGCCATGACAATGGAAACAGATAAGCCGGTTGTTCGGAAAAAGTATTCCGCAGCGATTCCCTGGAGCGAGCGTAACCTTCGCCTCAAAATCGCCGGTGTCATAGGCGTGGCATGGACGATCTATATCATCATGTCCTTGTTTAATGTGTTCTTTTACCTTGGAATCGTTATCTTTCCCATCACGCACAGAGCAATATGCTCCGGCGCCATAACCTGTCTGGCGCTGCTTGTCGTGCCGTGGAAGAAAGGCAAGGGGCTGGGACCGCTTTCCATCGTTGATATCCTTCTGGTGCTGATGGCCGCCGTCGGCGCAGGATACATTGCCGTGAATGCCTCCACTCTGGTGTATGAATGGAAGGACGCCACGGTGCCGCAGATGTGCCTCGGCCTTGCCTTCGGGCTTGCCATTCTGGAAACGGCCCGTCGTGTGGCCGGCTGGATCCCCGTGGGACTGATCGTCGCATCGTTCTTCTACTTCGTGTACAGCGATTATTTCCCCGGCTTCATGATGAGCTCCGGATACAGCTATCCGCGAGCCGTGGCCTGGATGTACCTGAGCGGCGAAGGCATGTGGGGCGCCATTCTGGGTACGGTGACCAGCGTTGTGCCGGGCTTCATCCTGTTCGGCTCCGTGCTGCGCATCTGCGGCGCCGACGACTTCTTCGGTGATCTCGCGCTGGCCTGCATGGGCAAGTACCGCGGCGGTCCCGCCAAAACCGCCGTGTTCTCCTCCATGCTGTTCGGTTCTCTTTCCGGTTCTCCCGCGGCCAACGTTGCCACGACCGGTCAGATCACCATTCCCATGATGAAGCAGAACGGCTTCAAGCCCGAACTGGCCGGCGCCGTGGAAGCCGTGGCCAGTACCGGCGGCCCCTTCACGCCTCCCATCATGGGGTCGGTGTCCTTCCTGATCGCCGATGCCCTGAGTGTGAACTACTGGACGGTGTGCGCCGCCGCCTTCCTTCCCGTGGTGGTTTATTACGGTATCCTGCTGTTCCAGATCGATTCCGAAGCCATTCGCAACGGTTTCCGCGGACTGCCCGAGGAAAAGCTACCTCAGGTCTGGACCGTGCTGAAACGCGGCTGGTACTATCTCGCGCCTCTGGGCGTTCTGATCTTCACGCTGGGCGTGCTCAAGTATTCCGCTCAGACCAGTATTCTGTACACCATCATCGCCCTCGTCATCTGCAGTTGCTTTTCCAAGCGCACCCGTCTGACGCCCAAGCGCGTTCTGGAAATTCTGGATGACACCGCTGCCGGCATGATCATGGTCATTCCCCTGTGCACTGGTATCGGCATTCTGGTCGGAGCCCTGAACATTTCCGGCATGGGCAGCGGTCTTGCAGGCGCCCTGGCCGATCTTGCGGGCAACAGCCGGTTCCTGCTGCTGGCCATGACGGCCATCTCCATCTTCATCATGGGCATGGGCATGACCGCTCTGGCCTGCTACCTGCTCGCCGTGGCCATGCTGGTTCCCGCCCTGATTTCCGCCGGCGTGCTTCCCATCGCCGCACACATGTTCCTGTTCTATTACGGAACGCTTTCCTTCATCACTCCGCCCGTGGCCATTGCGGCATTCGTAGCCGCAGGCATAGCCGATGCCGATGCCACGCGCACCGGACTTCTGGCCACCCGTCTGGGCATTTCAGCCTTCCTGCTGCCCTGGTTCTTCGTGACCAACCCCGGGATTCTCTGGGTAGGCAGCGCCTTTGAAATCGCCTTTGACTTCGTAGGTATCTTCGTCAGCCTGATGCTGCTCTCCAGTGCCTTCACCGGCGTCATGTTCGCACCGGTCGGCAAGCTGACTCGTGTGGTGTTCGCCGTGCTGGGCGGCCTGTTCGTCGTACCCTTCCCCACGGAATTCAACTATGTGCTGGTGCCCGTGTCCATCTGTGTGGTCGCCGCGTTCTACCTTCGCGGAACCAGAAAGACCTCTGGAAACGTGGCTGATTCAGAACCTACGGAATGATAATACCCTGTTTTATCTGAAAAAGGAGGAGACTATGCTGTTGTCGAAGCTTTCAGGAAAGGGTCTTGTCGCGGCTATGCTGGCCGTCTGTCTGACCGGCGGTTCCGCCTATGCGGCCGGTGAGGAAATCGTATGGCCCAAGAAGATGATCGTATCCATGGCGTCCTCCGGCGGCCCGGCCAACATGATCATGGCGGCCATTGCCCGCGTCATTGAAAAGAATACGCCGATTCAGCGCGTCATCGTTCAGCCCATCGGCGGCATCAACAACTTCGCTCCCATGATGGAAAAGGGTGAAGTGGACATGGCCATCCACAGCGGCGCCGACGTGATGGCCCACATGGCCGGTCTCGAAGGCGATGACCGCATGGAATTCATGCGCACGCTGCTTCCCGCCAGCTCCCAGGCCTTCGTCTGCCTGACCACGCCCGACAAGGGCATCAAGAACCTGGCCGACCTCAAGGGCAAGGTGGTGTACTCCCGTAACCCCGGCAACACCATGTTCGATCCCGTTGTGCGTGCACTGCTCGCCGGCGCCGGACTCAAGGAATCCGACCTCAAGGCCAATCTGACCAAGGCCAACAACACCGTAGCCATCGCCGACGTGGTGGAAGATCGTGCGGATGCCATGATCATGCCCGCCCTGACCAACGTGGTCATGGAACTCCGTCAGGCCAAGGATGAATGTCTGTTCATCACGCCTACCGATGAGCAGCTGCCTGGCGTGAAGTCCGCCATGCCTCCCGGATATTATTTCGACACCCTGCCTGCCGGTTCCCGTCTGTACGGCAATACCGACGAAGTGAAGAATGCTCCCATTTACCGTTCCGTGCTGCTCGTGAACGAAAAGATGCCCAAGGCCCTGGCCGCTGAACTGGTCAAGGTCATCATGGATCATCGTGACGAGTGGGTCGGCGTGCACGGTCAGGCTGCTGACTGGGGCGTCATGTCTCTCGGTCTGCCGCCCATGCATGAAGGCGCCCGGGAATACTTCGAAAGCAAGGGTCTCATCACCGACGAGCAGAAGGCTGAACAGGACAAGTTCCTGTCCATGCTGTCCTCCCAGGAGTAACTATTATGGAAACGAAGAAATTCACCGTGGAATGGCATGATACGGATTTTCTCTGCGTGGGCGGAGGAATTGCCGGACTCATGGCTGCCATCAACGCCGGAGCCCAGGGCATGGACTGCGTCGTCCTGGACAAGGCCGATACGCGCCGCAGCGGAAGCGGCGGTCTGGGAAACGATCACTTCATCTGCTACATTCCTGAAATTCACGGCGACTATTCCACCTTCATCAGCGACATCATGAAGCTGCAGAACGGTGACAGACTGCGCCAGATGGGACCGGAATGGGCCAAGGCCTTCTTCATGAAGACCTGGGACATCGTCCGCATGTGGGACGAGTGGGGCATTTCGATGAAGCACAACGGCGAATACTACTTCGCCGGACATGCCGTGCCGGGCCGTACCCGCGCCTTCCTGAAGTACAACGGCATTGATCAGAAGGTCGTTCTCACGAAGCAGGCCAAGAAGAACGGCGTGAAGATTCATAACCGCGCCATGGGCTACGAGATCCTGCTTGACGATCAGGGCCGCGCGGCCGGCGTGTTCGCCGTGGATACCCGCGAGTACAAGGCCTATGTCTATCGCGCCAAGGCCATCTGCCTCGGTACCGGCGCTCCCAACGGCGTTTTCCCCAACGCCAACCGCGGCGCCTGGGCCATGCGCACCAATCCGCTCAATCTGACCGGCGACGGCAGAGCCATGGCCTACAGGGCCGGAGCTGAACTGTGCAACATGGAAATGCCTGGTCTGCATGCCGGTGTGAAGTACTTCTGCCGTAACGGTCAGGCCACTTGGGAAGGCGTGCTCCGCGATCATACTGGCGAGCCTATCGGACCGTTCCTCACGAAGCCCAATCCTCTTTATGGCGACATCACCATGGAAGTGAACAAGCGCCATATCGAGAGCTATACCAGAAGCGCCCGTTCTCCTGTGTACATGGACATGACCGGCCTGACCCGTGATCAGCTCAACCTTATGGAGCACTGGCTGCGTCAGGAAGGCAACTCCACGCTGCTGCGTCACTTCAAGCAGGAAGGCATCGACATGATCGATACCGCCGTGGAATTCTCCACCTATGTGCTGAAGCTGCCCATTTCGAGCGGCGTGGCCTTCAACGGCAAGTCGGAAACCTGCGTGCCCGGACTGTATGCCGCAGGCGACGAAGGCTACGGCGGCATTTCCGGTGCGGCCGTGACCGGCTGGTGGGCGGCGGATTCCGCCAAAGAGTATGTGGCGGACAAGGAATTCGCCGATGCCGCTCTGCTGCAGCCGAAGGTTGATGAATGCCTGAATCTCGTGGAAGAGCTGTGCGGTCGTGAGAACGGTGCGCACTGGCTGGAAGCCAAGATGGCCATGGAAAACATTGCGTGGGATTACTGCGGCGAACTGCGCTCCCATCCCATGCTGGAAGCCGGTCTTGAGCATCTGCGCCGTGTCCATGCCCGCGCCAAGGAAACGCTGCGGGCGGAAAACCCGCATGAACTGACCTACTGCCTCGGTATGCTCAACCTCTTTGAACTGGCTGAGGTCATGTTCCTCATGGCGGACGAGCGCAAGGAAAGCCGCGGTCAGCACCGTCGTGTCGACTACCCGCTGCCGAACCTCATGCTTGACGGCAAGCGCCACTTCATCCGCAAGAACGGCGAAGAAGCCGTCATGTCCTGGAGATAAGATATGCCTCCCGTAATCAACAAAGATAAGTGTATCCGGTGCGGACAGTGCGTCGACGTCTGCCCGATGGATGTTTTCTACGGTTCGAAGAAGGGTGAGGTGCCCGTAGTCCGCTATCCGGACGAATGCTGGCATGCGGAAGCCTGTGCTCTTCAGTGCCCCAAGGATGCCATCGAGTTCCGCATTCCGCTGTCCATCATGGTTCCGTACCGCAAGCTGCCGCATCCCGGCGAATAATGCGGTTGTAACGTAAGGCCCCCTGCGGCGTCCGCTTCCAAATACAGGAAGCGGACGCTTTTTTGGTTAAAAGAAAACCCCCAGCTAGGCTGGGGGTTCCCGAAAACTTA
>USBZ01000065.1 GCA_900553065.1 uncultured Desulfovibrio sp.
CATTGCCATGACTAACCAGATAACCTTTTTAGGTCCTTTCAGCTAGTCAAGAGCCGAACATTTTAATGCCATGAGCAGAGATATACTTTACGGAGAACGAGAAAAGATGGAAAAAATATTCTGATTACCGCAGGCTGTGAACTGCGGTCAGGCCTCAGACGTTGTACTTTCCGTTCCTGCAAGAGGAGGCATGCATGTTGCCATTTTTATCAGACGGCCGCGTGAAACTGGGAAAAGTTTCGGGAGTTGTTCCGGGCTGGCTCGGCGCTCTCTGCACCATGTTTTTGTCTGCTTGTATCTGGATGATTCCGGTGTCTTCTCAGGCAAGTGATCTTACAGGAAGCGGAAGCGCGTCTGTGGAAAACGGTGACTCGTATGACTCCGTATATGGTCGACGCGCCAGAACGGGAGATGCCGTGGCAAGCGGCAGTACCGTCAGGGTGACCGGCGGTGCCATCTCTCAGAGTCTGTACGGGGGGAGGGCCAGCAGCAGTACCGGGTCTGCAGAAGCCGATTCCAACAGTGTCCTCGTCAGCGGAGGCCTGGCGGGATTTGACGGGGCTGTTTACGGAGGAAGGGCCGACACTTCCGCCGGTGACGCAGCTGCCGACGGCAACAGGGTCGTATTTGACGGGTCGTTCAGTCTGGGATCGTATGTGCAGATCTTCGGCGGGTATGCAAGCATATCGGGGCAGAACGGCCGGGCCGAGGCTGTCAACAACCTTGTGGATATCGAGGGACGCTCGACGCTGGACTTCGTCGTAGGCGGCGAGGCCAAGGGAAGTGGACGAGCCACGGCGTGGTCTTCCGGCAATACGGTCAGGTTCAGCGGAGCAACCGTTGATACTCTTTACGGCGGCTATGCCTATACGTCCGGCAACGCATCGGCTCTGGATAATCTGGTATTCTTCCGCAGCGGCACGTTCGGCCATATAGTCGGCGGGGAAGTGACCAGCTATGACGGGGATGCGGTTGGTCGGGGGAATGTTGTGACGATCACCGGGGGCACTGGCACAGGAAGCGTGCTGGGTGCCTCAGTGCAGGCCGATGTCGGCAATGCCGTGGCGGAAGCCAATACCGTAAGTATTTTTCAGGCCTCGACAGCCGGCGATGTCGTCGGTGGATTTGTTCGATTCAGTCCTGCTCCAGGAACCGTATCCGGAAACACCGTCGTCGTGGGACCGGGGGCAAACGTTGGCGGAAGCACCGTAGGCGGAGCGGCGGATGCTGCCATGTCGGGCGGCAGCATTGCCTGCAATACCGTGGCCGTTGTGGACGGCGGACATGTCGACGGGGATGTGATCGGCGGGCTGGCAGAAGGGCAGAATGCTTCTGTGAAGGGCAATACCGTGCTTGTTCGGGGAGGCTCTGCCGGCGGAGATATTTACGGCGGACTCGCCGGAGCCGGAGGTGTTGCGACACATAACAATGTGATCATAGGCGTCGGCGCCGGTCTTGCAGCCGGTACGTCTCTTTACGGCGGCAGTGTGGACGGTTCTCCCGTGGCTGCCGCCGGCAGCGGCAACACGCTTTTTGTGGACAGCTGGCAGGGCAGCGCCGATCGTGTGGCAGGTTTTGAAAATCTGCATTTTGTTCTTCCCGCTCCGGGAGTTCCCGTCGATGTTCCCATGCTTACCGTCACGAACGCCCGGGCAGGCGACTTTACCGGCTCCACGGTAACGGCACAGCTTCCGGACATCATCACTGGCGGTCGCGCCTATCTCGGCGAGACATTTACCCTTATCCGTGATGAGAGCGGGGCGGTCGGACAGGCTTCGGCCGGTCGTCTGGTCAGTCTTCTGCAGGGATATACCACGTACTTTGACGGCGTTCTGAACAATACCGGTACCGCTGTACAGCTTCAGCTGACAACGGCGCGTGTGAATCCACGCATTGCAGCTCTGACGGAAGCACGAGCTGCTTCTGCGGGACTGCTCAACCAGGGAGCCGATCTGGCGGCGGACGCAGGGATTCGTCACGCGCGCGACGCTGCCGGTACGGAAGGGGAGAGCTGGCGTCCCTTTGCAGCCGTATATGGGGGAGCTTCCCGATATCATACGGGATCGAGGGCTGATATCGAAGGTTTTTCCGCCATGACGGGCATAACGGGAAATTTTTCCGCCGAAAGCGGTCGCAGCCTGATCGGAGGTTTCTTCGAGTTCGGCCGGGCTCATCTGGATACGTTCAATGGCTTTGCTGCCGGAGACGTCAACGGCAGCGGCAGCAGCCGTTATGTGGGCGCAGGCATGCTGGCCCGCTTTGATGTGACATCGGGATTGCTTTCCGGCTGGTATATTGAAGGTGTGGGACGTGTCGGCAATGCTGAAACGGAATGGTTCAGCGGGGATTTGAGAGACAATATGGATCGTCCCGCCGAGTATGACCTGTCCAATCCGTATTATGGATTCCATGTGGGAATGGGACATGTTCTTTCCTTCGGCGATGTGGCGGACGTGGATGTATACGGCAAATTTTTCTGGATGCGTCAGGATAGCGACAGGACGAACATGAACGGCGAAGATGTAGACTTCGACGAGGTGGAGTCCCGCCGTCTTCGAATGGGCATGCGGCTTGACTGGACGCAGTTTGATGGGGTGACGCCCTATGCGGGAGCGGCCTGGGAACACGAATACAGCGGTACCGCCAGTGCCATGGCAAGAGACTTTTCCATTCCCGATGCATCCATTGAGGGAGATAGCGGCATATTTGAGCTTGGTCTGAGCATGGAGCCTTCCGACATGCCTCTGACGCTGGATATTGCGTTTATCGGTACGGCGGGAGAGCGGGACAGTCTCGGCGGGCATCTGAGCGTCTTTTACCGTTTCTGAGGGTGAGATTACGACAGGGATGGAAAGAAGTGAATTTTCAGGGGGATAAGCAGTAGATGAAGGAGAGCTGCGCGCCTTTTTTTGAAGAGAGCGGCAAATTTTTTGGAAAAGGCGTGAGAAAAGACTTTACAAAGCTTCGGCTCTTGGATACAAGTCTTTTGCTGTTTGCGGGGAACACCGAAAAAAGAAGAAAATTCTTCTTGCCAAAAGGTTTGTTTCGGCGTAAATTCCCATACCTGCTGCTGGCGTAGCTCAACTGGCAGAGCAGCTGATTTGTAATCAGCAGGTTGCGGGTTCGATTCCCATCGCCAGCTCCATATTTTGGAGTGCGTTGAGAAGAGCTCCGAATTTCCCGGATCATTTGGTCCGGGTGGCCGGTGAAGGTCACGCTCCTTCTTCCGGTTGCGGCAAGAACGCGTAAGCGTTTTTGTATAGCGTGGTGGGGTTCCCGAGTGGCCAAAGGGAACAGACTGTAAATCTGTCGTCGTAAGACTTCGGTGGTTCGAATCCACCCCCCACCACCAGCTTTACGCTGGTATAGCTGTAGGAGGCAGTGCGCGCTGTCAGGGGACTACGGCACTCAGGCGGGAATAGCTCAACGGCTAGAGCATCAGCCTTCCAAGCTGAGGGTTGCGAGTTCGAATCTCGTTTCCCGCTCCACCTGCCACTTTGTTTCTTGTTGCTCCCCCTTATTATCTGGCGCGTCATGAGTCCGTGTTTTAGGGCTGCTCCTTTATTAAAAGGAGCAGGACGGCGTCCGCTGCTCAAACAGGGCACCACAACTGCAAGTAACCATTTAGGGAGACCATCATGGGCAAGGAAAAATTTGATCGCTCTAAGCCGCATGTCAACATTGGTACCATCGGCCACATCGACCATGGTAAGACCACTCTGACTGCCGCCATCACCAAGATCGCCGGCCTCAAGGGCCAGGGCAAGTTCATCGCTTACGATGACATCGACAAGGCCCCCGAAGAGAAGGAACGCGGCATCACTATTTCTACCGCTCACGTTGAGTACGAGACCGACAAGCGTCACTATGCTCACGTTGACTGCCCCGGCCACGCTGACTACATCAAGAACATGATCACCGGTGCTGCTCAGATGGACGGCGCCATCATCGTGGTCGCCGCTACCGACGGTCCCATGCCCCAGACCCGTGAGCACATCCTGCTCGCCCGTCAGGTCGGCGTGCCCTACATCATCGTGTTCATGAACAAGTGCGACCAGGTCGACGATCCTGAACTCCTGGATCTCGTCGAAATGGAAATGCGCGAACTTCTGACCGCCAACGGCTTCCCGGGCGACGATCTTCCCGTTATCCGCGGTTCCGCTCTGAACGCTCTGAACTGCGACGACTGGCAGGCTGAAGATGCCAAGTGCATCCTCGAACTGCTCGACGCTTGCGACAGCTACATTCCTGATCCCGTTCGCGAAACCGACAAGCCCTTCCTCATGCCCATCGAAGACGTGTTCTCCATCTCCGGCCGTGGTACCGTGGTGACCGGTCGTGTGGAACGCGGCGTGGTGAAGGTTGGCGACACCGTGGAAATCGTGGGTATCCGTCCCACCCAGACCACCACTGTTACCGGCGTTGAAATGTTCCGCAAGCTGCTCGACCAGGGCCAGGCCGGTGACAACATCGGTGCTCTGCTCCGCGGCATCAAGCGTGAAGACGTGGAACGCGGCCAGGTTCTCGCTGCTCCCAAGTCCATCACGCCTCACACCAAGTTCAAGTCCGAAGTGTACGTTCTGAGCAAGGACGAAGGCGGCCGTCATACGCCTTTCTTCTCCGGCTATCGTCCTCAGTTCTATTTCCGCACCACCGACATCACCGGCGTGATCAAGCTGGCTGAAGGCGTGGAAATGGTTATGCCCGGCGATAACGCTACCTTCAATGTCGAACTCATCAACCCCATCGCCATGGCTCCCGGTGAACGCTTCGCTATCCGCGAAGGCGGCCACACCGTCGGCTCCGGCGTGGTGACCGAAATCGTGGAGTAATACCATGCGCGTGAATATTCTGCTCGCCTGCACTGAGTGCAAGCGCCGCAACTACGCCACGGTTAAGAACAAGAAGAACACTACCGGTCGTCTTGAAGTCATGAAGTATTGTCCCTGGGACAAGAAACACACGACTCATCGCGAAGCGAAGTAGTGCTTCATAGAGCAGGCCAGTAGCTCCAACGGCAGAGCGGCGGTCTCCAAAACCGCATGTTGGGGGTTCGAATCCCTCCTGGCCTGCCATTTCTTTTGTCTTTTCAGTTTTGAGGCTAACATGAGCAAAAAACAGAGTGACTCCGCGGAAGCTAATTCCCAGGCAAAAGCGGCTCCCGCCACTGCCTCCGGTAAGTCCGGCCAGTCCGCCGCCGACGAACGCGGACTGATGGCGCGCTTTGCTGCATTCAGGGATTATCTTCTCCTGTCTCGCGTTGAGCTGCGCAAGGTCAGCTGGCCCAACTGGAAAGAAACCCGTACCACCAGCTTGGTGGTGCTCGGCTTTGTTGCCGTCATGGCCATCCTTCTCGGAGTGGTGGATCTTATCCTTTCCAGTGTGGTTCGTCTGATCCTTGCCTAAGAGGATGACTCTTTCACACTTTTCTCCACATCCGCAGGGTAAATACAATGGCTGAGCAAGAAAGCATCACCGAAGTCCCCGTCAGTTCTGAAGCTGCTGCCTCTCAGGAGGCCGGACACTGGTATATTCTGCATACCTACTCCGGATTCGAACAGAGAGTGGAACAGATGATCCGGGAGCTGATGCGCACCGGCCAGGACAACGGCTGCATCCATGATGTTGTCGTTCCCACCGAACGAGTCATCGAACTCGGCAAGGGTGGTCAGAAGCGCACCACGACCAGAAAGTTCTATCCCGGATATGTCATGGTCCGCATGACGATGACCGATCTGTCCTGGCACATGGTTCAGAACATCCCCAAGGTCACCGGCTTTGTGGGAGGGAAAAATCGTCCTGCACCTATGGGTCCTGGTGAAGCGGAACGCATTCTTTCGTTGATGGAAACCCGTCAGGAACAGCCTCGTCCCAAGTTCAACTTCGATCGCGGCGACGAGGTCAGGGTCATCGATGGCCCCTTCGGGGGGTTCAACGGCGTTGTGGAAGAAGTCAATTACGACAAGGGCAAGCTTAAGGTGTCCGTGTCCATCTTCGGCCGCCAGACGCCGGTGGAACTCGATTTCATCCAGGTGACCAAGGGCTGAGTCCCGCACCGAGATATTTCTGTTCTGGATTATTTCATCGACAGCAGTCAGGCCCGAGCCTGCACCGCAAAATAAGGATTAACGACAATGGCCAAGAAAGAAGTTGCCAAGATCAAGCTGCAGATTCCTGCTGGTGCCGCCAACCCTTCTCCGCCCGTCGGCCCCGCTCTCGGTCAGCACGGCGTGAACATCATGGGGTTCTGCAAGGAATTCAATGCTCGCACTCAGGATCAGAAGGGCATGATCATCCCCGTGATCATCACGGTGTATGCCGACCGTTCCTTCACCTTTATCACCAAGACGCCTCCGGCTCCTGTTCTGCTGATGAAGGCCGCCAAGGTTGAAAAGGGATCCGGCGAGCCGAACCGTAACAAGGTTGGTTCCGTCACCATGGCTCAGGTTGAGGAAATCGCTAAGCTGAAGATGCCCGACCTGAACTGCAAGGATCTCGAAGGCGCCGTGCGCAACATCATGGGCACCGCGCGCAGCATGGGACTGGACGTTAAGTAATAACGTTCAGGCGGCAAGACGGCGTCCGTACGTGTGATATGTGGGCGCGTTCATCGCGCCGCGCCTATTTCGTTGGATTCGGCCGTACTGCCGGTTTTATCCGGCAGGAGATTCGAGACGACAAGCGCAAAGAAAGGAATACCATCATGCCTACGCATGGAAAAAAATATCGCAATTCGCTGGAAGGCATTGATCTGACCCAGCGTTTTTCCGTGGAGGACGCTGTTGCCAAGTCCCTTGGCGCTTCCTTCGCCAAATTTGATGAAACGGTCGACGTGGCTCTCCGCTTGGGCGTCGATCCCAAGTACTCCGACCAGATGGTCCGCGGTGCTGTTTCCCTTCCTCATGGCCTCGGCAAGACCGTGCGCGTGGCCGTGTTCTGCAAGGGCGACAAGCAGGCTGAAGCCCGTGCTGCCGGCGCCGACGTGGTTGGTGCCGAAGACCTCGTCGCCCAGATCAAGGGCGGCTGGCTGGAATTCGACGCCGCCGTCGCCGCTCCCGACGTCATGGCTCTCGTCGGCCAGGTCGGTCGTGTGCTCGGCCCCCGCGGCCTGATGCCCAACGCCAAGACCGGCACCGTTACCTTCGACGTGGCCAAGGCCGTTCAGGAACTGAAGGCCGGTCGCGTGGACTTCAAGGTTGACAAGGCCGGTGTGCTGCATGCCCCCCTCGGCAAGGTTTCCTTCGGACCTGAAAAGATCCTCGGCAACCTCAAGGCTCTTCTCGACGCCGTTCAGCGTCTGAAGCCTTCCGCCGCCAAGGGACAGTACATGCTCTCCATGACTGTTTCCACCACCATGGGCCCCGGCTTCAAGGTCGACATGGCCCAGTGCAAGAAGTTTATCGAAGGCTAAGTGACAGGCATCCCGCAAGGGATGCCTTCCTCGCTTTCCAATATTTAGGCTAGGGAAGGAATTTCGGGTCGAAGACGGCAGGTGGCGCAAGCCTTAATACCCCTGCTCAGACAGATTCTTTGGCTCGGCATTCCACAAGACAAAACACCCAATCGTGAGGAGCATCACGTGAAGAACAGGTCTGAAAAAGCCGTAATCATCGAGCAGGTCAAGGAAGTTGCCTCTCGTGCTTCGTTTGCGGTTGTGACCGACTTCAAGGGTATGTCGGTGGAAGAGCTGACCGGGCTCCGTGTGGCGCTGCGCGCCGCTGGCGGCGAATATCACGTCGTCAAGAACACTCTTGCCCGCATCGCTTTAGCAGACACCGAACACAGTGCCATCACTTCTTCTCTGAAGGATAACTGTGCCATTGCCCTTGGATTCAAGGATCCGGTCGGTGTGGCCAAGGCTCTCACGGACTTCGCCAAGACCAACAGCAAGCTGGAAATCCGTATCGCCAGCCTTGACGGCAAGGCTCTGAGCCCCGCTCAGATCGCCGAACTCGCCAAGCTGCCTTCCAAGGAACAGCTGCTTGCTCAGGCTCTGGCGACCATGAACGCCGTGCCCACCAACTTTGTGTCTCTTATGGCCAATATGGTTCGTCCTCTTCTGTACGCCCTCAAGGCTATCGAAGAAAAGAAGGCCGCGTAAGCGTGTTTTCGGCTGCCATTTCGCCTCAACCCATCAAAAGTCAAAGAATTTTAAGGAGTCATTATCATGGCCGATATCACCAAGGAACAGGTTGTTGAGTTCATCTCCAACATGACCGTGCTCGAACTGGCTGAATTCATCAAGGAACTCGAAGAAAAGTTCGGCGTTTCCGCCGCTGCTCCCGCCGTTGCCGTTGCCGCTGCTCCCGCCGCTGCCGCTCCTGCTGAAGAAGAAAAGACCGAATTCGACGTTATCCTGAAGGAAGTCGGCGCCAACAAGATCGGCGTCATCAAGGTCGTGCGCGCTCTGACCGGCCTGGGCCTCAAGGAAGCCAAGGAAAAGGTTGACGGCGCTCCTTCCACCCTGAAGGAAGGCGTTTCCAAGGAAGACGCCGAAGCCGCCAAGAAGGAACTCACCGAAGCCGGCGCTACCGTCGAAATCAAGTAAGTTCCTTTCACAGCAATGTGAATTTGAAGCCCCCTCAGCCCGAGGGGGCTTTTTTGGTTAAAAGAAAACCCCCAGCTAGGCTGGGGGTTCCCGAAAACTTA
>USBZ01000066.1 GCA_900553065.1 uncultured Desulfovibrio sp.
TTGGCCTCTTGAATGCCATTCAAGCGCTCTCCCAACTGAGCTACATCCCCGTTGCGGAGTACTTTTTGCCAGAATCCTCTGCAACAGTCAAGTTAAAATTTCCTTCAATACCATATTTGCGTCTCTCTTTTTCAGATTTTTCCGACCACTGCCGGAAAATCCCCTCTGCCTTTCTGCCGGTGTCAGTTCCCGGCATGGCTTGTCATCATTCTGAAAAAATGAAATCCTCAAAAGAGCATGCTGCGCCACCGTTTCAGGAGGAGTTCCCCGCAGATGTCCTGCGCCGCTCATCCTGAAACGAAGACACGGCACGCCCTGTTCATAGGCCTTCAACTTTCCGGAAGCGGCGTTGCCTTGCCGTTTCCGACAACCTTCTGCCGGAGTACCGCAACCGTTCTCCGGTCTCACGGACCGATCATGAATCTGGAAACCTTGATTTCTCATACTCCCGTAACCGGCGAACCCGATTGTGCCGCCATTCTCTCCTCCCTGATCAGCACTATCATTGCCGACCCGGATCAGGCGCAGGCTCTGGGCTGGCTCGGCTCCTACACCTGCCCATCGCGCAACCCCGCATGGATCTGTCGCATAGACAGCTCCGAACATATTTTCGGCATCCGCTTCGACGGTCAGGTCAAAGATGAGGAAGCCGGACATCCTGCCTGTCTGCGGGGCCTCTTCGGGCTCTATGTCTTCCCGCCCGCGCAGTCTCCCATTCTGGACCGCTTCCCCCTGGAAGCGCTGCGCTTTGCCATTTCTCCTTACTATGACAGGGCGGTCTATGAATTTTCCGGCATGGAAAGAGAACTCATGACCTTCCTGCTCGGACAGCTCCGCCTCGACGTTTCCCTCGACAAAAACGCCCTGGCGCTTACGCTGGATGCTCCCGCCCGGCACAAAATGATCGCCGTGGACGGCGTTCCCGCCGACAACGACTGGCTCGTCAGGCCCGGTGAAGCGGAATGCGACGTTCCCGCCTTCCGACTCTTCCTGCCTCTTTTCTCCGTGCTGGCCTCCACGCTGCAGTACAAGACCGGCGAAAAAGCTGCCGTATCCCGGGGATCCGTCACCATGCCGCGTCGCTGCTTCCACGCCGACGGCACCGTGGAAGACAGCAGGGATCAGCAGGAAATCATACTCAACATTACGGCCTCCTTCGGAGCCTCTCTGGCGACGGACGGAGAGCAGCTCACCCCCATGAACAGCATTCCCTCCATGCCCCGCATGCCGATGCCGCAGCAGGAGCAGGCTCCGGAACAGCGCTGATCCGACATCACTCCGTAACAGGCCTTCCGTCGTCCGGCTGCAGGATCCTTTCCGCAGCCGGACGATTTTTTCCGCGCCTGCCGACATTCTGACTCCTTCTCTCCTCCCCTCCCCCAGACGTTACCATATCTCCATACAGACGACATAAAGACGTCATCATCATGGTGCTCTATAGGACGCGAAGGAAACATCCCTTCCTGCGGAATGTTCATGTAGTCTACGAAGTCTGTTCATCGGCATAACTGCCTGCGCCGGAAATGAAGTCCGACTGCAATTCTGCCGCAATACAGATCCGCAGGAACATGTCCTTCAAACCACGCAAAGACTATTGTTCCACAATACAGAGATATTTCAGGGGAGAAACATCATGGCAAAGAATTTTGCTCGCCGCGACATTCTGAAGATGGGCATGGCCGTTACGGCCTGTGCCGCCGCCGGAGTGCTGGCCGGAACCAACTCCGCCAAAGCCGGCAACGATGCCCGCATTCTCAAGGCCGGCATCATCACCGACATGCACAAGACCAGCAAGGCCGACAGCAGCACCCGCATCTACTCCAGCGCCACCGACAAGATGAAGGTCTTCATCGAAGCCATGAAGAAGGAAAAACCCGCCTTCATCATAGAACTCGGCGACTTCGTGGACACCCTTGCTCCGGGCACCGATCCTGCCGCCAACCTGCGCGACATCGAAACGCTGTTCACCTCGTTCGGCGGCCCCGCCTACCATGTGCTGGGCAACCATGACTTCGACAATCTCAAGCGCGAAGCCTTCCTTTCCGGCGTGACCAACACCGGCATCGAAAAAGGAAAGACCTACTATTCCTTCGACGCCGATGGCGTGCACTGCATCGTGCTTGATGCCGACTATACGCCCGGCAAGTTCCGTCCCTACGACATGAACACCCCTGAAGATACGTTCTGGACCTGGGTGGACACCATCATTCCGCCCCAGGAACTGGAATGGCTGAAGGAAGATCTCAAGAAGACCGACAAGCCCGTGATCGTGTTCAGCCATCAGACGCTCGACCGTGTGGACGAACAGGATCACAACATCAAGAACGCCTCCGTCGTCCGCGCCATTCTGGAAGAAAGCGGCAAGGTGCTCGCCGTCATTTCCGGCCACGATCACCAGGGCGGCTACTCCAACATCAAGGGCATTCACTATGTGGTGCTGAACGGCAACGTGGGTGTGAACGACACCCGCACCTGGGAAGCCACCAGCACGGAAAAGGGACGAGGTCTCCACAACGACAACCAGTTCTGCGTGCTTGAAGTCAGCAGAAAGGACAAGACCTACACGCTCTCCATCGAGGGTTACGGTCGTCAGCCCAGCTACGAACTGGAAAGAACGCTCTGATCCCATCTTCCCCTTTCGGCTCGTCAAAGCTCCGTGTTTTCTCTGCACGGAGCTTTTTTGTGGCGTTCGGCTGTCCTGCCCCGGCGCTTTTACCGCGCGCTTCTGAAAACTGCGGCAGCATATTTGACGAAAGAAAGGCTTCCCGTTAGCGTACATACGGGAGAAACACCGTGAACGCGAAAAAAAAAGTGACGCTGGAAGACGTGAGCCGAGACGCCGGCGTATCGCTGAGTTCCGTTTCCATGATTCTCAACGCCAGAGCCGATGTGTCCTTTTCTCCGGAAACGGTGCAGAAGGTCCGGCAGTCCGCGAGGAAGCTCGGATACCACGCCCCGACAAGGCGCGCCAAAGGCAAGCTCCCGGGCCGGAACGTGGTGCTCATCGTCACGCCGAACATTGCCAACGCCTATTATTCGGGACTCGTGCAGGCCATACAGCAGGAAGCGGAACAACACAGCTTTTCCACACTCATCTTCACCACCTACCGGGAAGCCCGCAAGGAAGAAGAAGTGATGGACATGGCCCTGGCGCTGGGCGCCGCTGGCATGATCTTCACGCTTACGCCCCAGAGCCTGCGCAAAGTGGAAAAGGTGAACGGCAAGATTCCCGTCGTGATTCTCGGCGACAAAAATTCCAGCCCCAAAGTCGATACCGTCGAGCTGGACAACTACAGCGCGGGCGTGCTCATAGGTCGCCACATGCTGCAGCTCGGCCACAGGCACATCGCCTTCATTTCGGCCATGATGAACGCCTCCAACGTCATTCGCCTCAGGAGGCTTCAGGGCGTCAGAGACATCTATACCGAACATCCCGGCTGCTCCGTACAGATATTCACCCGGGACTACACGCCCGATGAGGAGCTCAACAGCATCGATCTGGAACAGCGGATAGGCTATGAGCTCACCCTGGAATGCCTGAAGCGCAAAAGCCGCATTTCAGGCTTTGTTGCGGTCAACGACTTCATTGCCTACGGCGTGCTCGACGCCATTGCCGACAAAGGCTTCCGCGTTCCCGAAGACTACAGCGTCTGCGGCTTCAACAATCTTTCCTCCTCGCGCATTTCCCGCGTGGGCCTCACCACCGTGGAACAGCAGACGCAGGAAAGAGGTCGCAAGGCCTTCAACATTCTCTACGAACGCATCTGCGGCAACAGTACCGTCGTCAGCGACATCACCCGCATGGAATATACTCATCGTCTTCTGGAGCGCCGTTCCACGGCGCCCTTCCGGCAGACGTCGCAGGAGAAATCATGAAAACATCCGTTCTCTGTCTGTTGTCTCTGCTGCTGCTTTCCGGCTGCAGCAAACTGCCTTTTCAGCTGCCGTTCATGGGAGACGACACCCCGGTGCAGACCACGGAAAACGATGCCGCAACGCCCGAACGCACGCCGAGCTACGGAGTTTCTCCCGAAGCGCAGGCTTATCTTTCCGAGGCCATGGAATACTGGACCGACTCTGGAGAATGTACGAATCCGGAAAAAGCCGCGGCTCTGCTTGACTCCGCCATTGCCGCCGATCCGCTGGATCCCGCGCCGTATCTCATGCGCAGTCTTGCCCTGAGCGATCTCGGCTACCACAGCGAAGCCTTTGACGACGCCACCAGGGCCATCCGACTCTCGCCCACGGCGCAGGCCTATGCCACGCGCGGCCTGATCTGCCTGAAGCAGCACCAGCCGGAAGGCGCCAGGCGCGACTTTGAATACGCGGAAAGACTCAATCCCAAAGAGCCGCTCATCTATGTGTACCGGTCGGCAGGAGCCTTTCTCGAAGGGCGCGACAGCGACGCCTGCGACGACCTTAAACATGCCTGCGAACTCGGGCACTGCCGCCCTTGGAACACGGCCGTGGAAAACAGGCTCTGCCGCTGAGCAAAGGACTCGCCTCTTCCCCGCCCCTTTCCGACACAGGTCGGAACAGTATGTTGCGGGAGGCTCAACCGCGGCAGGGAGCTCTCCGATCCGGCACTTCCCCATTTCGCCCCTGCAGGAAAAGGCCGCAGCGAAAAACGCTGCGGCCTTTTCTGAGGAGGACTTAAGGGCAGGGGAACCCTCGGACAAAGCAGAAAAATCTGCGTACAGGCTGAAGGGGTATGCCGTGCAGAAAGGAGCCGCCTGAACGCGCCTATCTGCCCTGTTCTTTCCTTTCGTGCAAAGAGCCTTCGCCGCAGCCCGGGAAGGACAAAAGCAAAGGAAAACGGTGTTGCCGGAAAGCGGGACTATTCTTCCGTAGGATTCACGGAATCCAGAAAACGATAGGGGCCGGCATAGGTCGGCGTGCCGTAGATCTGGCAGACATGCGTATTCCACGCGCCGTCGCGCCAGTCATGCAGCAGATACCCGGGCGCTTCCATGACGAAGGTGTCGCCGCCTTCGGGAGAAAGGTCGAGGTCGATCTGCATGGAGGCGGCAGGCGCGGTAAGCGCCATCACTCCGGCCCACTGCGTGAAGATGGGACGATGCATGTGACCGCAGCACAGGCGCACCCAGGGAGCCTTTTCCAGAACGGCACGCAGCCGCTCGACATTCTCGTACGGCTCATCCATGGCGCCCATGCCCGTGATGAAGGGCGGATGATGCATGAACAGCAGCGTCGGCACACCGGCGCGGCGCATGAGTTCCTTTTCCAGCCAGGCCGCACACCTTTCCGGCACATGCCCGGAATGGGATCCGGGACTCATGCTGTCCATCATGAGAAAACGTACGTCGTCCCTCTCCACGGCATAGCAAAGCTGGGGAGCCGTTTCCTCATTTTCAGGACACCAGCCCTTGAGAACGGCACGCATTCTGTCGCGCCGGTCATGGTTGCCGGGCACGGCGTAAATGGGAATATTCAGGGGAGAAAAAGCGTCGTAGAGCATGCGGTAGGCATGCTCATCACCGCTGTCGGCCAGATCGCCGGTAATGACCATCATATCCGGCTTCTGGGCAAGGCCGAGAATATGCTTCGCCGCCACTTCAAGACACTTCGGAGTGTCCACCACGCGGAACGAAAGCCGGCCGTCGCCACGAAGATGAAAATCGGAAATCTGAAGTATTCGCATAGACTATCCTTGCGGGAGGGGGAATCCCTCCCGCGTCCGGGTCAGATGTGTTCCACGTCGTCACCCAGGCGACGAACTGCGGCGTCATGCTTACGCTGCACTATGAAGGCGGAAACGGCGCTGGTGGCCGCCGCCAGCATGGTATAGAGGCAGACATAGATGGGGTCGCCATCGGCTACCTTCATGAAGTACGTGCACAGACCGGGAACTATGCCTGCCACGAGGAAGCCGGGGAACTGGTATACGATGGAAATACCGGTATAACGAACATCGGCGGGGAAGAGATCGGAGAAAAGCGCTGCTTCCGGACCGAAAACGCCTGCGTAAAATACGCTGAGCGGAATGATGATGGCAAGGCCTATCATGAACAGGTTGCCTTCGCTTGCGCCCATGAGCCAGAAGGAAGGAAAGATGGAAAGGCCGCACAGAATGCTGGCGATGCCGTACACGCGGCCGCGGCCGAAGCGGTCGGCAAGACGACCGGCAATAAGAATGAACGGACACATGACCAGCGCGGACACCATGACCATGGAAAGCGCTTCCGTGCGCGGCACGTTCACGTACTGCACCAGATAGGTGATGACGAACACGGCCAGCACGTTGAAGAACACGCCGTCGATCCAGCGGGCGCC
>USBZ01000067.1 GCA_900553065.1 uncultured Desulfovibrio sp.
CACGCCTTCGGAGGTGGCGCGGTCGGCACGCTTGGCGGCCTTGGAGAGGCCCTTCTGACGCAGCCAGTCGAGCGCCTTTTCCACGTCGGCTTCACATTCGGTGAGAGCCTTCTTGCAGTCCATCATGCCGGCGCCGGTCTTGTCGCGCAGCTCCTTCACCATAGCAGCGGTAATAGCCATTGGTTGTGCTCCTTGAAAGAAAAAGGGGTTATTCAGCGGCTTCGGCCGTTTCGGCGGCCTTCTGCATGGCGACTTCGGGATCGGCCACTTCCTTGCTCTGAGCGGCGCCTTCGAGGCAGGCTTCGGCCATGGCGTTCACGAACAGCTTGATGGCGCGGATGGCGTCGTCGTTGCCGGGAATGATGTAGTCGATGACGTCGGGATCGCAGTTGGTGTCGGTGACGGCCACGATCGGGATGCCGAGCTTGCGGCATTCCTTCACGGCGATCTCTTCACGATGCGGGTCGATGATGAACACGAGCTGAGGCAGGCTGTCCATGTCCTTGATGCCGCCGAGAGTGAGGTTCAGCTTGTCCAGTTCGCGCTGGAAGCTGAGGATTTCCTTCTTCTGATAGCGGTTGATGGAACCGTCGGCGAACATGGCTTCGAGCTTCTTCAGACGTTCGATGCTCTTCTGAATGGTCACGAAGTTGGTGAGGGTGCCGCCCATCCAGCGGTTGGTCACGGAAGGCTGACCGGCACGGGCAGCTTCGGCGGCCACGGCTTCCTGAGCCTGACGCTTGGTACCGATGAAGAGCACCTTGCCGCCGCTCGCAACGGTTTCCACGATCTTGTCATGGGCGGTGCGGAACAGCTTCACAGTCTGCTGGAGGTCAATGATATGGATGCCGTTGCGGGCGCCGAAGATGAAGGGACGCATCTTGGGGTTCCAGCGACGGGTCTGGTGGCCGAAGTGCACACCGGTTTCCAGCATCTGCTTCATGCTGACGTAAGCCATGATAGTTCTCCTTGAGAAAAAAGGGTTTGTCTTCCACATCGACCCTGGCCCTTCACCCGTAAACGCCTTTCGTTTTCCGGGAACCCTGGCCGCTGCCGATGTGTGCATTATGTGTAACTTGTGGTGTGTATCCTATTTTCGGGCGCAAGGCAAGTGTTTCCCGGCCGGTTCCGCGGACTACTTCTTTTCCTCGCGGTTGCCGCGCACGATCATGTCGGCAAACGAGGAGGCCGTTTCCTTCACCCAGTCCAGATGGGGACCGGGCTCCTCCGCGCCCAGCATGGAGGTCACGGTCACGAAGAGCACCGTGTCCTTCACCGGCACCACCGCCGTGCTCATGGCCGTGGAAAGCCATATCTTTTCCCCGTGCTCGGCCATGTTGTAGTGAATGAGGCTCGTGTACAGATAGGCGCTCGAGGTGCGCACCGAGTCCACAAGAAGCGGCCTGCCCGTGGCGAGCGATTCGTTGATCGCCTTTTCCCGGTTTTCCAGCTCCTGGGCGGGGGTGTCCGTGCGGCTGCGCGGAATGTGCGCAAAGCCGATGAAAAGGCCTTCCGTGGAGCGCGCCAGAAGATCGGCGTCCTTGGCATCCAGAGGTCGGCTCTGACCCTGCATGGCGCAGATGAGCACCTGTCGCGTCACCGCGTCGCGGTTGCCGTAGCGGTACTGCTGCGCCATGTACTGGGGAAGATACATCCTGAGAAGTCTGCCGCGGCGCACGGCATCCTTTTCCGTGTCCTGAAAGAGGTCGGAAGAATGGTCGGCCAGTTCCGCAAAGCCGTCGGGCGCGGCGAATTTCAGGCTGTCCACGCCGTCGTCGAAGGCGGCATGGGCCGGAGAAACAAGAAAAAGCAGCATGAGAACGGCAAAGAGAAAAGGCTGTCGCGGCATGAGGACTCCTTATGGAAAAAAGGCCCTGGCGGCCTGCCGCGAGAGTTGCCCGCAGGCGCGCTTTTGTCAAGAAGGCGCGTTCCGGATCGCTGCTTCGTCCGGAGATAGGCCAAGGCTTCCGGCTTGACCATGCGCCCGCAGAATATTAAAAGAATAAACCGTTTCCATCCCTCCGGCGTTCGTTCCGGCAGGGCAGGGGGCGCATGCTCCCCGTTTCATCCCCCCCCTACGTTCAAGGAGGAAGAATGTCTCAGCTGCACATCATCTGGTATGGTCACGCCAACGTCATGTTCAGAGAAAACGGCGTGTCCGTGCTTGTGGATCCGTTCTTTGAAGGCAACCCCTTTGCTCCCGACTGGCGTGAAATTCCGCGTCCCGACATCGTTGCCGTCACCCACGATCACGGCGATCATCTCGGTCAGGCCGTGGAAATCGTGCGCACCACCGGCGCCACGCTCTACTGCATCGCCGATCTTGTGGGCTATTTCCGCGAACGCGGCGTGCCGGAAGGGCAGATCATCAACTACGGCATGGGCGGCAACGTGGACGGCACGCTGGAATGCAAGGGCGTGAAGATCACCATGACCCAGGCCTTCCACTCCGCGGCCATCGGCTCTCCCGTGGGCTATGTGATCGAAATGCCCGGCGGACATACCATATATCACGCCGGCGACACCGGTCTTTTCGGCGACATGTCGCTCATTGCCGACCGCTTCAAGCTCGACCTGGCCCTGCTGCCCGCAGGCGGCGTGTTCACGATGGACGGCCCGCTGGCCGCCAGAGCCGCCGAGCTTCTCGGCGTGCCCGTGGCCATGCCCATCCACTACAAGACCTTCCCCGTGCTCGCCCAGAGTGCCGACGCCTTCGTGGAAGCGCTGAAGGAACACGCGCCCGACTGCCGTCCGCTGGTCATGAATCCCGGCGAAATGGTGGTTCTGGACTGATTTCTTTTTGTCGATCGTCATCCGGAGAAGGGGCGTTCCTTTTCCGGGCGTTGCCGGAATGTGCGGCAGGCGTCCGGCGGGGAATCCTTCTCCGGCGCTTTTCTCTCCGACCCGGAAGTGAGACCGGAAATTTCCGGGAATCATTCTTCCTGTCTCTTTTTTCGCGCTCTTCCGGCGGCGGAATCCGTCCGGCATCCTCCGCCGGAAGAGCGTGTTTCGCTCTTTGCCGGGCGTCTTCTCCCTTCCGGTTGCGGAAGGGACAATTTCCTTCTTCATCATTTCCGCGAAACGCGTTATCATGCTTTTGCTTCCCGCCGCGGCGAACGTCGCGGCCGAATATCTATCACACGCCTGTGGAGACTTCTCGTATGGCCACCGTTATGCAGCATGAAGAACTGGTACGTCGCGCGCTCAATTATATCATGGAGCGCAGACGCGAATGCCCCGGTACGGGCACGGCCGAACTTCTCGACAGCGCGGGCGCGCGCTTCAATCTTTCCCCTCTCGATCAGGAGGCTCTGGAACGGCTGCTGGAGCTGCAGTCCGGCGAGGACAGGGCATGAGTCTTCTTCAGCGTCGTCTGTTTCTGGAACACGCCAAGACCTTCTTTCTGGCCATGGCGGTTCTTCTGCTGTTCATTCTCATGGGGCGGGCTCTTCAGCTGCGCGACATGCTCCTCGGGCTTGAACTCAATATCTGGGATACGCTGAAGCTGTTCGGCTATCTGAGTCCGTTCTTTCTGCTCATCATCTGTCCCATTGCCTGCATGCTTGCCGTGTTTCTCACCTTCCTGCGCATGAGCACCGACAGAGAACTCGTGGCGCTCAAGGCCGGCGGCGTGAGTCTGTATCAGATGCTGCCCGCGCCGCTTCTCTTTTCCGTGCTCTGCGCGCTGTTCGGCTTCTGGATCTCCCTGTACTGGCAGGCCTGGGGCATGGGACATTTCCGGGCCGAAGTGCTGGACATAGCAAGCGGCAGCGCCCGCGTGGTGGTGCAGCCCGGCGTGTTCAACAAGGACGTGCCCGATATGGTCATGTTCGCCCGCAAGGTCGATCCCGTGAACGGCACGCTGGCCGGAGTCATGGTGGAGGATCGCCGGGCCGGAGACACCAGAATGACCATTCTCGCGCCGGAAGGCAGTCTTGACTCCGACTACGAGAACGGCGAAATCGTGTTCCTGCTCAAGGACGGACGAAGCTACACGGAAAAGGACGACGTGCTTTCCATCATGGGCTTTCAGGAATACGCCGTGCGCCTGAGCTTCGACTCTCTGTTCAAGGGCGTGGACATGGGCCCGGTCAAACCCAAGGAATACACCTGGCAGCGCCTTTACGACACGCAGAACGAACGCGAGCTGCAGAAAACCGATCCGCGCATGGCCAGAAAAATCGTGGTGGAACGGCACAAGCGCCATGTGTTCCCCATTTCCTGCGTGATTCTGTGCATTTTCGTCATACCCATCGCCACCTCGTTTCAGGGCCTCAAGCAGCAGACCGGCGTGGTCATGGCGCTCATGCTGTTCCTTGTGTACTACAGTCTGCTCATGCTGGGCATCAGTCTCGGAGAAAGCGGCGATCTGGATCCGATGATCGGCCTCTGGGTGCCCAACGCCCTGTTCCTGATACTCGGCATCTACGGCATGCGGCTGGCTGCGCAGGAGCGCATGCCGCGCATCACGGAATACTGGAATTCCCGCGCAGGACGCAAAAAGAAAAAGGGGAATGACGCATGAGCCTGCTTTTCCGCTATATCTTTCTGCGCCATGCCCGGCTGCTTCTGCTCATCATGGGGCTTGGTCTGGGCATCTATCTGCTCACCGACATCGTGGAGCGCGTGGACATCTTCATTGAGGCAGGCTCCGGTCTGGGGCTCGTGCTTCAGTACTTCGGCGTGCGTCTTCCTTCCATCATTGCGCAGATCCTGCCTGCCGTGTTTCTGCTCGCCACCGTGGTGACGCTCTGTCTCATGGGCAACAGCAGAGAACTGACCGCCCTGCATGCCGGCGGCATTTCCTTTGCCACCGTGGCCGTCATTCTCGTCATGTGCGGCGTGTTCTGGGGCGGCGTGCAGTTCGCCTGCTCGCAGTTCCTCGGCGTTCAGGGCGAACGCTACTCCCAGCAGATATGGCAGGAAGAGGTGCGCAAGAAGGATCTCAGCGAACGCACCATTTCCGACGTATGGTTCATGGAAAGCGGCTGGACCGTTTCCGTGGAGAAACTGAGGGCCGACGGCGAAGGCACGGGATTCTCCGCCTTCCATGTGAAGGACAACGGCGTGGACATGGACGTCATCGTGCATGCGCCCCGCGTGAAGGGGAGCGTGAACGGCTGGGTTCTGGCCGATGCCGTGCGCATCCATCCCGACGACTACAAGCGTGAAACGCTCACCCGGCTGGAGCTTCCGCTGCATCAGGATCCGGAACTGTTCTTCTCCACGGAATCCAACAATCTCCAGCAGCTGCCGCTGTGGCAGCTCGGCGACGCCATTGAGCAGCTCGGAGCCGCCGGTTCCAACGTGGACGGTCTGCGCACCGTATGGCACGGCAAGATTTCCTACGCGGCCTCGCTCGTGGTCATGGCTCTGCTCGGTGCAGCCATCGTGTCGAAGTTCCCCAACGTCTATATCGCCGTGGGCGTGAGCATGGCGGGAACCTTCATTCTGTATGCCCTGACCATGTTCGGCGAGTCTCTGGGCCAGCTCGGCACCTTGCCGCCCTTCATGGCCGCCTGGGGGCCGGATGTGCTTTTATTCCTCGTTGCCGCCGGACGGCTCTATTATGTGAGCGTACGGCGATAGGGTGTTCCGTTTTCAACGGCAAAAGGGCGGATCTGCTTCGGCGGATCCGCTTTTGTTTTAAGACTGAAAACTCCCCGCTATGCGGGGAGTTCCAAAAAGGCGAAGCCTTT
>USBZ01000068.1 GCA_900553065.1 uncultured Desulfovibrio sp.
CAAAATACAAATATACAATATTATATTAAAATATTATCCCATAAAAATATCAATCATACTAAAAAATACACTATTATAAAACAATGATAACATGCTTTTAAATCACTCCTATAATCCCATAACGAACAAGATAAAGACCTTTCATATCCATATTTCCGGCCGCGCAAACGCTTACCAACGAAAATATGGCTCAGAAACGGAACGCTTTTCGTGTGTGCTCCCGCCGTCATTTCTCAGGTGTCTCTTGACATATTTCAACTTTTGTTGAACTATTCACCCCATGGAAAGCAAAACCGCCAGCAGAATTTTTGAAGCACTCTCGTCGGACGTACGTCTCGACGTGTTTCGTCTGCTGGTCAGGAGTGCTCCTGACGGTCTTGTAGCCGGGGACATTGCCAAGGCTCTCGATCTTCCGGCAACCAACCTTTCCTTCCACCTGAAAGCACTCGCGCAGAGCGGACTTGTCTCCGTGGAGAGGGAAGGACGGTTCATGCGCTACAAGGCAGCCATTCCCCTCATGCTGGACATCATTGCCTACCTCACGTCGGAATGCTGTTCCGGCAAGCCCGAATGCTGCCGCAAATTTCGCGCGGAAAGCGGCATCAACCCCTCGTTTCTGCCCGAACGCTGATCCGCCTCGTCTTTTTTTTTCGTTCCATATTTCAACATTTCAACAAATATCATTTATAGGGAGATTCCTCATGGCTCCGACAGACGACAAGCTTCCGAACGCTCCCCAAAAGGGAAAGGACGGATGGCTCCCCCGCTATGTTCTTACGCTGGCTGTTCTTGCCGTCGCATGGTGGGCGGCCTATGCCGGCATTCAGCCCGGCGCGGCATGGATCGTCTATGATCTTGCCGGCTTTGCTCCCGGATCAACACCGGGAGCTGCACTGGAATTCTTTCTTTATGACACCATCAAGATTCTGCTTCTTCTGGTCGCCCTCATCTATGTGATCTCATGGCTGCGCGCTGCGCTGAACGCCGAACGGGTACGCGATTTTCTGGCCGGAAAAAAACGCAGCCTGGGCTATATTCTGGGCTCTCTGTTCGGAGCCGTAACGCCGTTCTGCTCCTGCTCCAGCGTTCCGCTTTTTCTCGGCTTCACCACGGCAGGCATTCCCGTCGGCATTACCATGAGCTTTCTCATCACCTCTCCCATCATCAACGAAATTGCCGTTGTTCTGCTGTGGGGACTGCTCGGATGGAAGTTCACGGTGATCTACGTCGCCGTCGGCATGGCGGCCGGCATCATCGGCGGCATCGTCATGGATACGATCAGAGCCGACCGCTGGCTTCAGCCCTTTGTCATCGAAGCCATGAAAACGCCCGTCATTCCGCTCTCCGCTTCGGGAAGACGCCTGACCGTCCGACAGCGGCACGACTTTGCCCTGAGCGAAATGACGTCCATATTCCGGCGCGTCTGGAAATGGGTCATCGTGGGCGTCGGCGTGGGCGCCGCGCTGCACGGCTTTGTGCCTGCAAACTGGTTTTCCGAAAATCTCGGCGCTGGTCAGTGGTGGACCGTTCCGACGGCTGTTTTCACCGGCATTCCGCTCTATTCCAACGTTACCGGCATCGTGCCGGTCATGGAAGGACTCCTGACCAAAGGAATGCCTGTCGGCACCACGCTCGCCTTCTGCATGAGCGCCGTAGCCGCCAGCATTCCCGAAGCCGTCATGCTCCGGCAGGTCATGACGGCAAAACTTCAGGCCGTATTTTTCGCCTATCTCTGGGTGATTTTCACTCTGACAGGCTGGCTGCTCAACGCCCTTCAGGGCATCCTCTTCTAACCAAGCGAGGCTCATATGATCATCAAGGTATTCGGTCCCGGATGCGCAAAGTGCAAAGAAACGGAACAGATCGTACGCGAGGCTGTGGAAAGCTCCGGCACGGTCGCCACCGTGGAAAAGGTTACGGATCTGCGTGAAATGATGGCGGCAGGCGTACTCAGCACTCCGGCAGTTTCCGTCAACGGAACCGTTGTGTGCAGCGGACGCGTTCCTGCCAGGCATGAAGTGCTGAACTGGATCGCCGTTCCGGACGCCAACGTCAAGACCGGCTGCTGCTCCGGCTGCTGCTGCAGATAGACAGGCAAAAGAGGCTGCGGAACAAGGTTAGACGCCCCTTTCCGCAGCCTCCGAACGCTTCCGCTCCGTGCGAAAGCTTCCGCAATCCGCCTGATTCCAGCCCGGCACTCGGGTCGAATGGCGCTTTCACCTCAACTGACGGTTGACATCGGCATGTTTAAACACGTTCTCTTCTCCGCTCTTTCCCTCATCCTTCTGACGTTTTCTTCCGCCTTTGCCGAAGACGTTCAAAAGCCCGTTCCCGGCAGAGTCACCATGCTTGATCTGGGCTCCCAAAGCTGCATTCCCTGCAAAATGATGGTTCCCGTGCTCGAAAAGGTAAAAAAACACTATGAAGGCACGGCGGACATTCTGTTCCTTGACGTCAATGAACACCCTGAGCTCAAGAAGACTTATGCCATAGAAGCCATTCCCACGCAGATCTTTTACGACAAAAACGGTCAGGAACGGGCCAGACACGTCGGCTTTCTTGATGAAAACCGCATCATAAAAAAGATGGACGCCCTTCTTTCTGAAAACGATGGCGACGCTGCCGACGCTTCCCCTCTCCCGAGATGAACCTCGTATGTTTGACGAATTTCTTGTCACCATCAATATGTGGATGGCCGACACGTTCGGCTACGCCCTCGTAGGCTGTTTTCTCTGGGGCATGGTGAGCGTGCTGTTCAGCCCCTGCCACATGGCGTCCATACCGCTGATGATAGGCTATGTAGCCGGACAGGGGCACACCGTGAAGGAAGGCGAAGCCGGAGGATACGCCGTTACATTCAGCGCCGGACTCTTTCTGTCCATAGCCGTCGTGGGAGGCATCTGCTCGCTGCTCGGCCGTATGATGGGAGACGTTTCTCCTCTGTGGGGACTGCCCGTAGGCGGCCTTCTTGTCTGGCTCGGTCTCGACCTCATGGGCATTGCCGCATGCCGTCTTCCGGGAAAAAGCCTCAGCCGCTTTTCCCTGAGAAGCTATAAGGGTGCCTTCATTCTCGGAAGTTCCTACGGTATTCTTTCCGGAGCCTGCACCTTCGGCTTCATTGCCCCCATTCTGGCCGTCATCACGGTACAGCAGAGAATTCTTGAGGGCCTGATTCTTGTGCTTGCCTTTGCGGTCGGTCACTGCCTTCCCATTGCCGTTGCCGGCAGTTCCGTGGCGCTCAGTCAGCGCATGCTGGAGTCCAGAGGCATGCAGACCGCCGTTTTCTGGGGACGCAAGGCGGCTGGACTCATTGTCATCGGCGTCGGCATCTATTTTCTTCTCACTGCTGCAACGGATTTGTTTCCGGCCATCTGAATTTCCACGGAAAACATATTCCAGACAACAGAAAGCAAACATCCCGCAGAAACTGTCTCTTTTACAGCAAAAGGCAGTTTCTGCGGGACGCTTTTTAATAATCCCGGGGCGACCCGAAACGAGTCGTCTCTAGCGGCGATAGTCGCGCAGGAACGCGGCAAGCTTGTCCACGGCTTCTTCCAGTATGGAAATACGCGGCAGGTACACGATGCGGAAATGATCCGGCTTCTTCCAGTTGAATCCGGATCCCGGCACGAACAGAATGCGGGTTTCACGCAGGCAGTCCAGAGCGAACTGCGTATCATCAATGATATGATAGCGCTCCGTATCGATCTTCGGGAAAATGTAGAAGGCAGCTTTGGGCTTCTTGGCGGAAATGCCGGGCACGCTGTTGAGGGCTTCGTAAATGAAGTTTCTCTGCTCGTAGATACGGCCGCCGGGCACAATGTATTCATTGACGCTCTGATAGCCGCCGAGTGCCGTCTGAATGATGGACTGACCGGGAACATTGGAGCACAGACGCATATTGGAGAGCATGTTGATGCCCGCAATATAGTCGGTGGCCAGACTCTTGTTGCCGCTCAGGATCATCCAGCCCACACGGAACCCGCAGACCATGTGCGACTTGGACAGGCCGCTGAAGGTCACGCAGAAAAGATCGGGAGCCAGAGACGCGATGGAAACGTGCTTTTCCCCGTCCATGACGAGACGGTCGTAAATTTCATCGGAAAAGATGATCAGCTCGTGCCGTCTGGCGATTTCCACAATGCGCTCAAGCACTTCCACAGGATAAAGCGCACCGGTGGGGTTGTTGGGATTGATGATGACGAGAGCCTTGGTTCTGTCGGTGATCTTGCTTTCCATATCTTCAAGATCAGGATACCAGTCGGATTCCTCGTCACAGATGTAATGCACGGCCTTTCCGCCCGCAAGATTGGCGCAGGCGGTCCACAGAGGATAGTCGGGAGAGGGAATGAGAATTTCGTCGCCGTTGTTGAGCAGAGCCTGCATGGAAAGCTGAATAAGCTCGCTCGCGCCGTTGCCCGTATAGATATCCTTCATGGTCACATTGGGGATATTCTTGATCTGGGCATACTGCATGATGGCCTTTCGGGCGGAGAAGATGCCGCGAGACTCGGAATAGCCCTGCGACTGCACGATGGAATCGCGCATGTCGAAAATCACTTCTTCCGGCGCGGAGAAGCCGAACGGCGCGGGATTGCCGATATTCAGCTTCAGAATTTTCATGCCGCTCTCTTCCATGCGGGCGGCTTCGTCCACGACGGGTCCGCGCACATCGTAAAGCACATTGTCCAGCTTGCTGGATTTTTCAAAGGTTCTCATCCTCGACTCCCGTTTGCCTTTTACCTGTGAATAACCAAGAATCGACCGTAAAAAAGGCCGTCATAAAAA
>USBZ01000069.1 GCA_900553065.1 uncultured Desulfovibrio sp.
CTTACCAAGGATGCGCTCTACCAACTGAGCTACATGAGCTTTTTGTCTCTCGGCAGGGGAGAACCTATCTAAACACCCCATGCTCGTCAAGCATTAATGACGACTTTTTTTAATTTTTCTTCATTTTCACTAGAAACGCGAAAGCTTCCTCAAAAGAGCATTTTCGCTGTTTTCCATTAATTTCAACAGATTGGATTTTCCATCAGTTTTCCCGAACACATCCGCGCCTCTGATGATCTGCCCCCAGAAGGATCTCGTCGTGAGTTCCGATGCGCATCTGGCCGCGCTTCCTCTCACCAGAAGGCAACCGAAGCGAAGCGCCAGCTCCGCTACATGAGCATTGGTCAGTCCATGACGGGGACAGGAGGTAAACTCCAGGGCAACGCCGCGCTCTGCAGCGAACTCCGCACACTTCTCGTCAATCAGCCCGGGATGAGCGAGGACATCGGCTCCGGCTTCAACGGCTGCAAAGTTCGTTCCCTCCGCCACCTGATCGCACAGTGTTTCTCCGTGCACAAGAACGATTTCAGCTCCACACTCACGAGCCTCCCGCACCGTATCCGGAAGCAGCGCCGGCGGAACATGACGAAGCTCCACACCGACTCTGGCCTCCATATCGGCATAAAGGCCGAGACGCCTGACATGCGCGGCCACATCCCTGACCCGGGAAAGATCGGAGCCGTCACTGACCAGCGTCAGCCCGACAAAGCGAAGTCCAGCAAGAGACGCGTACCGCAGCGCCGACGCGGCATCCATTCCTCCGGAAACCGTTCCGGCAGAGAGCATGACATGAAAATCCATCATGGAAAAACTCCTTCGTCCGTTCATAACCGCAGGTCCGAAAAAAGAAAAGAGAACGGAAATCCGGCCCCTCCTGCGGGATTTGCGCTTGTACGGGGAATGTTGTATGCTTACGCCCCATTCCTATCGACTATACTGAGCATACTGAGGGATACCATGACCAAAGAAAAGAAATACTCCACGCTTCCCGCCGTTGAAAAGGCTCCCATCATGCAGAACTGGCTGGCCGAACACAAGGCCCGCGATCTGGCGGTTTTCAAGCTTCCCGAAGGCAATCCGCTGGCCGACGTCGTCATCATCGCCTCGGCCTCTTCCGCACGGCACGCCCGCAGCCTGGCCGACGGCCTTTCGGAAATGTGCAAGCAGGAAAAGTTCGAAATCCTCCGCACGGAAGGTTATCAGGAAGGTCAGTGGGTGCTGGTGGACCTCAACGATGTGATCGTTCATATTTTTCAGGAACCGGTCAGAGAGCTGTATCATCTTGAAGCCCTCTGGGCCGGTGCCGAAGCGCTGCCCGCCACAGCAGCGGATGGAAAGGAGACCCTTTAATGCCCGCAGTAAAACCTACTCTTTTTCTTATTCTCGACGGCTACGGTCTGGCTCCGGCCGGCCCGGGAAATGCCGCCAGTCTCGCCCATACGCCCACGCTTGACCGGCTGCTCGCCATGCCCGGCATGGGCCGTCTGGACGCCTCCGGCCGTCAGGTCGGTCTTCCCGCCGGATTCATCGGCAACTCGGAAGTGGGACATCTCAATATCGGCGCAGGACGCATCGTCTATCAGGACATGACCCGCATCGACATGGCCGTGGAAACCGGCGAGCTGTTCCGCAATCCGGTTCTGCTTGATCTTTTCGAGAGCATCCGCGCCCGCAAAGGCCGCATACACTTCTGTGGTCTGCTGTCGGACGGCGGCGTACATAGCCATATCCATCACCTGTTCGCCCTGCTTGAAATGGCGCAGAAGGAAGGTGTTCCCGCCCTTGTGCATGCCTTTCTTGACGGACGCGACACCCCGCCCTGCTCCGGCATCGACTACGTATCCCAGCTGAAGCCCGTTCTTGAGAAAACCGGATCGCGCCTCGCCGACATGGTCGGACGCTTCTATGTCATGGATCGCGACAAGCACTGGGAGCGTGTGGAAGAAGCCTGGAACATGCTTGTTCACGGCAAGGGCGAACGCATCGACGATGCCATGCAGGCCCTCCGCGCCGCCTATGAGGCCGGAGAAACCGATGAATTCCTGAAGCCCCGCATTCTGATCGATCCGTCGGAATCCGTCATCCGTGACGGAGACGGTGTGTTCTGCTTCAACTTCCGGGCCGACCGCGGTCGTGAACTGGTTCGTGCGCTGACCGATCCCGACTTTACCGGATTCGATCGCGGCGTCATGCCCGATATGGCCGGAGTAGCGTCCATGACCTCCTACGAGTCCACGCTGACGGCTCCGGTGGCCTTTTCCAAGGACAACCTGACAAAGACGATGGGCGAAATCGTCTCTTCTCTGGGCCTGAAGCAGCTGCGCATTGCGGAAACGGAAAAGTATGCTCACGTCACCTATTTCTTCAGCGGCGGACGCGAAGCTCCCTTTGAAAACGAAGACCGCATCCTTGTGGATTCTCCGCGCGACGTGGCCACCTATGATCTCAAGCCCCAGATGAGCGCGGAAGAAGTAACCGACAAGCTCATCGCAGCCTGGAACAGCGGCAAGTACGATTTCGTGGTATGCAATCTCGCCAATCCGGACATGGTCGGCCATACCGGCGTGCTGGAAGCGGCGATCAAGGCCTGCGAAACCGTGGACGCCTGTGTGGCCCGCATCGAAAAAGCCGTCATGGACCGCGACGGCATTCTTTGCATCACGGCCGATCACGGCAACGTGGAAAAAATGATTGATGAGGACGGGCAGCCCCAGACGGCGCATACTCTGAACCAGACGCCCTTCCTTATTGTGGAAAACGGCAAGAGCCATCCCGTCAGAAACGGCAAGCTGGGCGACATCATGCCCACGCTGCTGACGCTCTGGGGACTTCCCGTTCCGGCCGAAATGACCGGCGACAATCTGCTCGCCGAATAACGGCGGATTCGAGCGGAACAGCGGCTATCCCGCTTCCCGAACTCAGGGAGAATGGAATGACCTACGATGAACCCGTAAAGCCGGAAAGCATGGCACTGCTCTTCGTTTATATCTGTCCTTACTGCAGAAACGAAGTCGTGCTGGTCTCTCCCGTGCAGCCCATGACGGTGACCTGCGGAGCCTGCCGCAACAGCTTCCCCATCGTTCCCGTGGATGAACGCACGGTGCAGTATGTCCACACCATGCTCGGAGACGGAAAAGCTGCCGTCAACCCCAGCTTCTGACACTATCCATACTGGTGAAGAAGCCTGCCCTTGGGACAGGCTTCTTTTTTTGCTTTCAGCCTCCATTTTGGAAAAACCTTTAAATTTGCATATCTATTGAATTCATAACCAGTTAAGGCCTAAAAAATGACTACCTCGCAAAACAGGGAACGCTGCAGGCGCTGGATCATTTTCTTCATCAGCCTGTTCTTCATGGGCAACGGCATCGCCATGGTAACCAACGCCCAACTCGGAACGACCCCCATTTCCAGCGTCCCCTACGTTGTCGGAAAAATTTTCGGATTTTCCATGGGAACAGGAACATTCGCCGTCAACACGCTCATGCTGCTGGCTCAGATACCGCTGCTCGGCAAGACCTTTCGCCCCCGACAGTTTCTTCAGCTGCCCTGTGTCTTTGTGTTCAGTCTCTTCATCGACCTCGGCATGTGGATCACCCACTCCATCATTCCCGACTCCTGGCCGACGTGCGTCCTTATGGCACTGGCGGGCTGCATTATCATGGCCTTCGGTATTATGCTTGAGATTACGAGCAGCACCATGGTCATTCCCGGCGAAGGCTTCGTGCTGGCACTTGCCTATCGCTCCAAGCTTCCCTTTGCCAACCTCAAGGTCATCAACGACGTCTCTCTCGTGACCCTTGCCGCTGTTCTCGGCTGGCTCTGTCTGGGCAGTATCGAAGGCCTCCGTGAGGGGACCGTCATCACGGCATTTCTCACCGGCGTCTTTATCCGATTCTTCACCCGCCGCTTCCGTATGCGCATAGAAAACTGGTTCAAGCAGTGAAATAAAAATTTTGCTTGACCAACAGCCGATCCTTTCCTACAACACAGGGAGCGCGCTTATAGCTCAGCTGGATAGAGCAACTGCCTTCTAAGCAGTGGGTCGGGGGTTCGAATCCCTCTAGGCGCACCAATGAAATCAAAATGGGGCCCCACCGGCATAGCCGGTGGTTCCTCTTATGCGCCTGTAAGGCT
>USBZ01000070.1 GCA_900553065.1 uncultured Desulfovibrio sp.
TTATGTCAAGCGGACACCATAAACATTTTTCAGGACAAGAATTTCGGACATAATCTGTATAGCGTATTTCTGTATCGTTGTGAAGTATTTTTTCATTTTTTTTAAAAAAAAGAAAAAAGTCTTTATTTTCCCTATAGATCCGACTGATCCTGATCGTAAAAAGTAAAATCTGCAGGGGAAATGAAAAGCCAGACAGTGGCACCGCATTCAGGCGTTAATAACTGCGTATCATTTTGTGAAATAATCGCACAAAACTGCTGTCGACTATCGTCTCTCAGGCTGAGCATGACCCGGAATTCTCCCCCTCTCTCCACAACATCCTGAACGACGGCGCAAAAATAATTTTTTTCCTTCCGGCAGTTTCTGAGCAGCTTCACCTGCAGCGAGCGCACGGATACCGCAACCGTTTTCCGCGCGGCCAGATCCAGGCGCATGAAGGTTCGCGTGGAGCATTGCACGGCAAAAGGAGTCCCCCCTTCCGTGACTATTTCAAGATCGCAGGAAAACTCTCCTCTCCGCAGAACTGTCAGTTTCCCCTGTACGGTATTGTGCCGTCCTATTTGATGTGTGTATTCCCACCGACGACAGAAATTCTCAAGCTGTTTTATGTCCTCTTCCCCGGGCGCTCCATCCTTTCTGCCGAGAAAAAATTCCGCGGCGGAAAGCGATACGCCGTATCGCAGAAGTTCCTGCTCACGAAACTTTCTGAGCGCCGTGGGGCGAAGCCCCGAAAGCCCGGCCTCCGCCGCACGCGTGGCAAAAATTCGACGAACATAGGCAGGATCAAGACGGCAGAGTCTTCCCCGCTCTCTTACATTGCACGGTGCCTCGCACAGTTCCAGCATTCTCTTCATAACGGAATGCGGCAGAGGAAGACTCCGTGCTCTTCTGCCCCGCACATGAAGCCGCAAGCTTTCCCTGTCGATATCGACCATATCATCAAACAAGAGAGCCTCGCCGAGACGCAAAGCCGCAAAACGCATGAGCAGACATACCAGAAGCACACGGGAGCGCGAACACTGTCTGACAGGAGAGTCCGCCGCCTCGTACCAGTGATAGAAGGCCTGCAGAAAAGAACGCATGCCCTGCTCATCAGGAACAGCTTCCGTCGGGCGTATATTTTTCTCAGATGTGTTCATCGCGTTCCTCCCGGAAGAGGATGTAGCAGAAGGCATTCCGATTTTCCAGAAAAAAGGACTTTCTTGGCCCGTGGCCCGAATATGCTATAATTACAGGTCAGACTGAAAATCCCGTGAAGGCAGCGGTCGAATCATCATGCAGGCTTGCCGTAACGCCGTATCCTTATTATAGATCGGTATGAACGCAGCACGGGATGCGTTTCCAAGACGCAGTAGCGACGCTCTGCGCCATTCAGGCCTTTTTCCCGCCAACCGCAACAGTATGGATATTCCATGAATATAGGCAATCACTCCTTCCAGGAATTCAAGGCAATGGCCGAACGCTTTCACGGATACGCCGCTCCCGGACTTCTGCTCGGCGGCTACATGGTGGCGCTGGCCCAGAGACACCTGCCCGAAGGCACCCTGTTCGAAGCCATTTCCGAAACCCGCAAGTGTCTGCCCGACGCCGTGCAGCTTCTGTCGCTGTGCAGCATGGGCAACAACTGGGTCAAGGTCCGCGACCTGGGCCGTTACGCCGTTACTCTGTACGACAAGTACACGGGCAAGGGCGTCCGCGTCAGCGTCGATGTGGAAAAGCTCAAGGCCTGGCCGGAATATTACGACTGGCTCATGAAGAAAAAGCCGAAGAAGGAGCAGGACGAAGAAGAGCTGCTCCGGGAAATCGAAGCCGCCGGAGACGACATCTGCCGTCTTGAGCAGGTGACCGTGCACAGCGAGCTTCTGGGACATGCCCACAGCGGCGCCGTGACCGTGTGCCCCGTCTGCGGAGAAGGATATCCCTCCAAAGACGGCCCCATCTGCCGCGCCTGTCAGGGCGAACGCTACTACGGCGTACAGTCCGGCGAGGCCCCTGCCGCTGCTCCCGCCACGACTCCGGGCGTACGCATCGTTCCCGCGGAAGACGCCGTGGGCAAAGTGCTGGCGCACGACATGACGCGCATTGTTCCCGGCGAATTCAAGGGATCCATCTTCACGGCAGGACAGACCGTCAGCCCCGGAGACCTCTGCCGCCTCCAGCAGATCGGACGTTTCGACGTGGCCGTGCTCGATGACGAAGCCCCCGTGCCGACCGACGGCGCTCCGGCCCATGAAAACGAGGCGGCGGAATGCTTTGCCCGCCGCATGGCCGGTCCCGGCGTGCGCTATTCGCTGCCGCCCAAGGAAGGAAAAATCGACTTCGTGGCCGAGTGCTCCGGTCTTCTTTCGGTAGATGTGAAGAAACTGGAACGCTTCAATCTGGTTCCAGATGTCATGTGCGCCTCCCGTCAGGACGCCACACTGGTCCAGGAAGGCAAGAAAGTTGCCGGAACCCGCGCCATTCCGCTCTTCCTCGACCGGGCGCGTCTCGGTCAGGCCCTTGCCGTGCTCGGCGATGAGCCGCTCTTCACGGTAACTCCGCTGCGCCGTGCCCGCATGGGCGTTCTCGTCACCGGCACGGAAGTCTTCAACGGACTTATCGAGGACAAGTTCATTCCCGTCATGAAGGAGAAGGCCCGTCAGTACAGCTGCGACATTCTCCGCACCGCCATCGTCCCGGACGACAGGCAGAAGATTGCCGCGGAAGTACAGCAGATGAAGGATGCGGGTATCGATCTTCTTGTCACCACGGGCGGCATGTCCGTGGATCCCGGCGACGTGACGAGACCGGCGCTCATGGATGCAGGTCTGACGGACATCCTGTACGGCATGCCCGTGCTGCCCGGAGCCATGGCCATGACGGGCCGCCTGCCCTCGCCGTCCGGCGACATTCAGGTCATGGGCGTTCCGGCATGCGCGCTCTTCTTTAAAAATACGGTCTTTGATCTTCTGCTTCCCCGCCTTCTGGCAGGACGACGCATCACCCGGGGCGAGCTTGCCCGGCTCGGTGAGGGCGGCTACTGCATGAGCTGCTCCGTATGCACCTACCCCAAGTGCGGATTCGGCAAGTAGCATGACCGGTCTTGTGCTGGCAGGCGGCCTTTCCACCCGCTTCGGAAGCGATAAATCCCGCGCCGTTCTTCCCGGCGGCGCGGGGGACATGGTAGACTTCTCTCTCGGTCTGCTCGCCCCGCTTGTGGACGAAGGTCTGGCCGTTTCCTGCCGCCCCGATCAGATGGAGAGACTGAGAAAAAAAGGCGTCACGCTCATTCCCGACGAGGAATCCGGTCGACCGACGCCGCTTCGCGGTCTTGTGGCCGCCCTTCGCCGGACGCATTCCTCGCTTTTCGTCATCCCCTGTGATCTTCCGTTCATGACCTCGGACGTGCTTTCCCTGCTCGTTCAGGCCAGAAAGGAGGCGTTGCAGGAACGTAGCAAAAACGGCGGCGCGCCTCTTCTGCGCACGACGTTCATAGATGAGAAAGGCTTTCTGGAATCTCTGACGGGCATCTACGAAGCCGCGGGGCTTTCATATCTGGAAGACGCCCTCAGACAGGGCCGTCTGGGTATCTGGTCCGCCCTGCCGATGCAGAGCAACTGCCTGATTCCCCGTCCGGATGCCTCGTTCTTCCTTAATATGAATACCAGAGAAGAGTTCGCCCGCGCCTCTGAAATTCTGGCCAATCGCGCCCCGGGCGGAATGCAGACGCCCTCTTCCACGCTCTGAGACCGTCCGCCTCTCCAGCTCGAACTACGTCCTTTTATAAAGTCAGGACCGCCCCTTCAAGGGGCGGTTTGATTTGACCCTATAAGGGTCTGT